>NZ_WQOJ01000030.1:5972-405549 GCF_018784545.1 Pseudoflavonifractor sp. MCC625
CGATCTGGAGGTTTTGGCAGCTCACCCGCACCCAGAGGACGGCTTTGCCGGTATGGAGATTCGTGGAGACCTGCTGACCGATAAGGAGAACGCAGGTGCAGCTCTTTTGGATGCCTGCAAGGAGGTCAAAACCTCCGATCCGGTGCAGATCGGCAGCTACCGGGGGTATGCCATGTCCGTGGAATTTTCCGCTTGGAAACAGGAGTATACGCTCCTGCTGAAAGGACAGATGACCCACCGGGCAACCCTTGGTACAGACCCTCGCGGAAATCTTACCCGTATCGACAATGCCCTCGCCCAGATGCCCCAGCGTCTGGAGGCGGCAAAGGCCCAGCTGGATAACCTCTATCAGCAGCAGGTTGCCGCAAAGGAGGAAGTCGGAAAGCCATTCCTTTATGAAGAAGAACTGAGAAGCAAAAACGCCCGTCTGGTGGAGTTGGATACCCTGCTCAACATCGACGGAAAGGGGCAGGCACACACCGAGTCTGTTGTTGCCAAAAGCACACGGCCTTCGGTGCTGGATAACCTAAAACGCCCGGTGCAACCCCGCAGTACAGACAAGAAACCAAAACAGCATGAGGAGGTGCGATAACATGAATACTAACGATCTGAATACAGCTCTTTATGAGAAAATGTCTGATGAACAGGATAAATTCCGGGACTGGCTGAAAAGCCAGCCCCCGGAGGAAATCCTGCACCACACCTATGAGTACACGGTCCGGGAGGACATCGTGATGGCGATGGAGCAGCTGGAGCTGACCGACGCACAGGCACAGGCGCTTTTGGATTCCCCCTCGCCGCTGGCTGATGTGTACCGTTATTTTGAAAAGCTGGAGACCGGCTACATGGATGTGATCCGGGACAGCATTGAAAACCGTGCCGACGATGTGTGCAGAGCTAAAGAGGAACTGCGAACAACACCGGTCTATCCACATTCTGCTGCCTATGCGAGAGAACATGGGGAGCTGGAGCAGTACCGAGCTTCCAACAATGTAAATCGCCAATGCAAAGAGTCCATTGAAGCGGCGGTGCGGGAACACTTCGACGGAATGTATCTCAGTCACGATGCGGCAAAGGGTGTGATCGAGACCTATGGCATGGAGCGTGTGGCGCTGGTCCTTGCCAACACCGTCCAGCTTCAGGACTGGGATGGGCGTTACTCCCGACGCAATAAGGAATGGGCCAAGACCATTCCCAACGATAACCCCGAAACTGTCCGTTGTGGTTATGTCCTGAACAGCCACCCTGCTGTGCTGGATGGTTTTATTGATCTGGTGCGAGAAGAACAGCAGCGCAGCCGTACTCAGGGAGAAAAACTGCAACCGTCCCGTCCCTCTGTACGGGATAAGCTCAAGCAGGAACTGCCTGCCCATAAGCCTGCCGCCCCGAAGAAACGGGAGCCGGAACGATGAGCAGCCAAAAGCGCAAACGGGATGTGCCGGTCCTGTTTTGGGTATCCGCTGCGGAGATGGAAGCAATCCAGAAGAAAATGGCGCAGTTTGGGACAAAAAACCTGAGCGCCTATCTGCGGAAAATGGCTGTGGACGGCTATGTGGTGCAGCTGGATTTGCCGGAACTGAAAGAACTGGTATCCCTGCTGCGCCGGAGCAGCAACAACTTAAACCAGCTGACCCGTAAGGTGCATGAGACCGGGCGGATTTATGATGCCGATTTGGAGGATATATCCCAGCGGCAGGAACAGTTATGGGACGGCATTAAGGAGATACTGACCCGGCTCTCCAAACTTTCGTAACCGGGACAAATACCTCATCTGCGGAGGGAGGAACGGCGTTCTTTTCGCCGCGCCTTCCTCCGCTTTTTCTTTTTGCCCGTATCCTTGTCTTTTGGCTATGAGACAGGGATAATGGAATCAGGAACAGGAACTGTGATTTTGAGAGGAGGCATAACAATGAGGGCATTGGTATTTTTGTTGAAACTGCTGTTGAAGATTTTAGCGGCTCCCGTAATTCTGGCGTTGACATTGTTTGTATGGATTTGTGTGGGGATCGTCTATATCTCCGGTCTGGTGCTGGGGCTTATCAGCATGGTGATCGCCCTGTTGGGCGTGGCGGTCCTGCTGTCCTGTTCCCTGCAAAACGGTATTATCCTGCTGGTGATGGCATTTCTTATTAGTCCCTATGGTCTGCCGATGGCTGCCATCTGGCTGCTGGGCAAGGTGCAGGACTTGAAGTTTGCCATTCAGGATTTGGTTTATGGATAAAATGCGCGGTCACAAAAATGCCAGACAGTGTCTGTTAAATCGCTATATTTACTTCCGTGCTACATTCGTGTATAATGGTAGTACGAAAGGAAGTGATGAATGTGACCAAATCAGAACGGTTTGAGCAGTTAGACAGACTTCTGACCGAGCATGATGGGATGCTGCAAACCGCACAGGTAATCGCCAGCGGAATTGTAAAACCCATTTTTTATGAATATGTCAAAGAGAAAAATCTTCAGCAGGTTGCTCACGGAATTTATGTCTCCGAGGATACCTGGCTTGATGCGATGTTTCTGTTACATCTGCGGTGTGGTCAGGCAGTATTTTCCCATGAATCAGCGCTATTTTTCCATGACCTGACAGACCGGGAACCATCTCCATACGCTATCACGGTGCGCAGAGGGTACAGCACCACTCGCTTAAAGGCAGAGGGCCTTTCTGTTTACACCATCAAACCAGAACTATATGAGGTAGGGCTGACAACTGGCCAAACACCTTTTGGGCATACGGTTCCTGTCTATGATATGGAGCGCACCATCTGCGATCTGCTCCGCAGCCGGAACAGCATGGAAATACAGACGTTTCAAGGTGCGCTGAAGATGTATGCCAGAGGAAAGGACAAGGATCTGCGGACTTTGATGCGGTATGCCGGTATGTTCCGGGTTGAAAAAATTTTACGGCAGTATTTGGAGGTGCTTTTATGATAAAAACAGCAAGGCAGCTAAAAGATTTAATTCGCAATCTTTCCAGAGAAAAATCTGCGGATGCACAGCTTTTAATGCGAAACTATATGATGGAGCGTTTTCTGGAGAGAATTTCCCTTTCTGAATATCGTGACAAATTTATTCTGAAAGGCGGGATGCTGGTAGCGGCAATGGTTGGACTGGATGCCCGTTCCACCATGGACTTGGACGCTACTGTAAAAGGAGCCAATGTTAATGTAGAGGACATCGAGAACCTGATTTCTGCTATTGTGAGTGTACCGATTGATGATGGCGTCAAATTTCAGCTGAAAAGCATTTCAGAGATTATGGATGAAGCGGAGTATCCTGGGATTCGGGTCAGCATGACTACAACCTTTGACGGTGTGGTGACACCTTTGAAGATTGACATTTCCACAGGGGATGCCATTACCCCCAGGGAGGTACGCTACTCTTTCAAGCTGATGCTGGAAGATCGCTCCATTGATATTTGGGCATACAATCTGGAAACCGTTCTGGCTGAAAAGCTGGAAACAATCATCACCAGAACCACCACAAACACCCGCATGAGAGATTTCTATGACATTTATATTCTGGAACAGTTGCATGGGAACACATTGAACCCACAGATTCTCCATGATGCGCTGTGGGCCACTTCTCACAAACGCGGGACAGAACGACATCTTGCAGAAGCTGCCGAAGTTTTTGAGGAAGTGGAAAACAGCTCGGTTATGCAGAAACTTTGGGAATCTTACCGCAGGAAGTTTTCCTATGCGGCAGATCTGGAGTGGAGCATCATCATGGGGGCGGTTCGCAGCTTATACGCTCTATGTGAAAAGGGATCGAGCCTATGAAAAAACACGGTCATTATTGCAAAGTCTGCGGAGAATACAAAGCCAACGAAAAATTTTCCGGCAAAGGCCATGCGGCTCATATCTGTAAATCCTGTGCTTCTTTGCCGCCGGAGAAGCAAGCGGAGCAAATGACAATAAACCGCTTGCTAAATCTCCCCTGGCGATTATCAAAGGAACAAATTTCCTGGCTGAAAAACCGAATGAAAGATAAGCGCCCGGAAGTCCGTGCGCTGGCGAAAGAACAATACGAGATGAGGTTTCCTCCAAAACAGTTAGAGGACACCGATGACGATTTTGATTTTCTTGATGAGAATGATTTTATAGAATAACGAAAGCGGTCTGCACCATGCAGGCCATTTCTTTTTTGGAAAGGAGGCTCCATCTATGGCAACCACACGAATCATGCCGCTGCATATCGGCAAGGGCCGCACCGAAAGTCAAGCAATCAGCGACATTATTGATTATGTGGCAAATCCACAAAAGACCGACAACGGAAAACTAATTACCGGCTATGGCTGTGACAGCCGGACCGCCGATGCAGAGTTTCTGCTGGCAAAGCGGCAGTACATCGCCGCCACCGGGCGGGTGCGCGGAACGGATGATGTGATCGCTTACCATGTGCGCCAGTCGTTCAAACCCGGTGAGATTACCCCGGAGGAAGCCAACCGCCTGGGCGTGGAGTTTGCCAAGAGGTTTACCAAGGGCAATCACGCCTTTGTGGTCTGCACTCACATAGACAAATCGCACGTTCATAATCACATCATCTGGTCGGCGGTCAATACGGATTGTGACCGAAAATTCCGCAACTTTTGGGGCAGCACCAGGGCTGTCCGGCGCTTGAGCGACACCATTTGCATTGAGAACGGACTGTCCATTGTGGAGGACCCGAAACCCCACGGAAAAAGCTACAACAAGTGGCTGGGCGAACAGGCCAAGCCATCCCATCGGGAGCAGCTGCGGGTGATGATTGACCGTGCGCTGGAACAGAAACCGGCAGACTTTGATGCGCTGCTGAAGCTGCTTTCGGAAATGGGCTGCGAAGTATCCCGGCGCGGGAAAGCCATCCGGCTCAAAGCACCCGGCTGGAAGAATGTAGCCCGCATGGATGACAAGCTGGGAGCCGGGTACAGTGAAGCGGAAATTCGTGCGGTGCTGGCCGGTGAAAAACAGCACATCCCCCGTAAGAAATCCATCGTGCAGCCGGAGCAGCCCAAGGTCAATCTGCTGGTGGACATTCAGGCAAAATTACAGGCTGGGAAAGGCGCTGGGTATGCGCGCTGGGCCAAGGTTTTTAACCTGAAACAGATGGCGCAGACTGTAAATTTTCTTACCGAACATCAGCTGCTGGACTATGCGGAGCTGGCAGAAAAAGCGGCGGCAGCCACCGCCCACCACAACGAACTGTCGGCGCAGATCAAGGCAGCGGAAAAGCGCATGGCGGAGATTGCCGTACTGCGTACCCATATCACCAACTATGCCAAGACCCGCGAGACCTATGTGGCCTACCGGAAAGCTGGTTACTCCAAGAAATTCCGCGAGGAACATGAAGAAGAAATCCTGCTCCATCAGGCAGCCAAAAATGCCTTTGACGAGATGGGCGTGAAGAAGCTGCCCAAGGTTAAAGACCTGCAAGCCGAGTATGCCAAGCTGCTGGAAGAAAAGAAGAAAACCTATGCCGAGTACCGGCGTTCCCGTGAGGAAATGCGGGAACTTCTGACCGCCAAGGCCAATGTGGACCGGCTGCTGAAAATGGACGAGGAACAGAAAAAGGAACAGGAAAAAGACCACGGCCAGCGGTGAGCCGGTCATGGTCCAAAGCGTTCGCAGAACGCGCAGCCGCAGAATGAAATTCTGTGTCCAAAGGGGTTTGGGGGCGCTGCCCTCAACAAGCAAAGCGGAGGGGAAAATCACGGCAGGATTTTGCCCTCTGCGGGCCGAGTGTATTAACACCGGCATTGCTTGCCTCTTTTATCACCCCCTGTATCAGGAATTCTTGATAACCGCTTTTATCTGTACCTGTTAGGATTAGCCGATGAGCACATTGCGAGTGTCGGAATAAAGAACTATTTTTCAAAGGTTGATTTATGCTTGATTTTACAGATAGTCCGACAAAAATATTTGACATCATCTTTTGTCCATTCTATACTTAAATATAGTTAGATGTAGCAAACCGACAGGAGGTGTGAGAAATGCACTCTTATGAAAAACAAGCACTCTCTGGTGCGATTGAGATATTATCACAGTCGGAATTGCCAGATAGATTTGAGGGCATGAAGCTATATGGTTTCTCAGAAGAAGCTAAAGATGAATTGCGCCAGGACTGCAAAATTTTCCGACTATCAAATGAAACAGGACACGGAAAGATTACCGTCTATCAGGTTTTTCCAGGTATTGAGCTTTACTATAACGATATGCACATGGGGTATTGCAACCAAAACCAAGCTACCGCAAAAAATATGATAGAGATTAACCACTGTCTGATTGGACGTTTTGAGTGTAGCTTTGGTGAAAACAGTTGTTGCTACATGGCTGAAGGTGATTTATCCATCAGTTCTGGGATGAAGAAAAAATCAAATTCGTGTTTCCCTCTGAACCATTATCATGGTATTTCCATTATCATCAATCTGGATGAGCTACTGCCAGAGGTGCGGCGGATTATGGAACTGCTGAATATTGATTTGAAGTATATTCAAACATATATCTGTGAGGGCAACCGTTGCTGTATCATGCGAGCCAATCCGTCGATTGAGCATATTTTTTCAGAACTTTACCATGTCCGAGAAAAACGAAAACCGGGATATATGAAAATTAAAATGCTGGAACTGCTTTTGTTTTTAAGCGATCTTAATACGGCAGACGAAGTTTTGCAGATGGATTATTTCAATCGAAATCAGGTTGCATTGATTAAAGAAGTGGCGTCCTATATTACGGAGGATTTAACGACACATCACACAATTGAACAGCTTTCTCAGAAATTTGAGATTTCTACAACAGCGCTGAAAAAGTGCTTTCGGGGCGTATATGGAACCTCTGTTTATTCCTATCTTCGTACCTATCGGCTTCAAGTAGCTCAAAAACTACTACTGGAAACAGAGTTGTCAGTGACGGACATTGCAAGCAAAATCGGATATGAAAATCCGAACAAATTTACTTCTGCCTTCAAGGAAACGTATGGAAGTTCTCCAACGGAATTTAGAAAGAGTGTCCGTTTGGATAGGAATGGGTCTGTATGGAGTGGCGAAGAAATCTGAGTTGCATTAAAATATCCTTTGTCAGATAAAAGCAGAAAGAGCGCTTGAGGCTGGCCTATTTTTTGAATAGCCAGTTAGATGGTGCTAACTCTCTGCAAGACAAAGGAGGATTTCCAAATGGAAAATGAAAAATCGACAGGCAACAAGTACACTGTCAAAGACGCGGCAATCATCGGTATCTTCTGTGCGGTCATGTTCGTTGTATTTATGGTCTATTCGACCCTGACTGGCGCTTCTCTGTTCTATTCCATGATTTTTAACGCCGCCGGTGCGGCACTTATCCTCGCACCGTTCTATGTTTACATGTGCATGAAAGTTGGCAAGCATGGCCCCGCCCTTGTCTACAATATCATGTGGGCGATTATCGCCGGACTCATGATGGGGCCGTTTATGATCCCGTGGTTTCTGGGTGGTGGCATCATTGCGGAGCTCTCTATGTGCGGAAAGGGTGCCTACCATGACATTAAGCGCGTGTCTATTTCGTGGGTAATCACAGCATTAGTTCGTGCTGCACACGGGATGTCCGAAATCTGGTTCTTCAAGGACGCATTCCTCGCCACCGGCGTCAGTGAGCAGCAGGTTCAGGTTCAGACCCAGTATTACACTGATCCGAAGTATGTTATTCTGAGCCTGGCCGTTACCGCAGTCCTGGCCATCCTTGGCTGCATGATTAGCAACAAACTGATTGTGAAGCACTTCAGAAAGAGTGGCGCGATTAAATAAACTATGAACATGAAATTTGATTTTCGGACCAAATTGCTTGTCATAGTTCTCACTATGTCGCTTGTGGCGGTGCTCACAAGCGACATTTTGATATACACACTTTTGGGTGTCTTGAGTGTGTATCTGATTATTCAGGGCTTTGGCAGGCAGACAATAAAATATCTGATCGTCTGCGGCATTTTTATCGTGTTGAGGCTGCTTTCCGGGGGGCAGGGCATTACCATCCTTATGCCGGAAATGTTCCTGTTTATGGTGCTTCGTATTTTGATGATGGTTATGGCTGCACAGCCTGTGATCGGTATGCCTCCAGGAGAAGTTGTGGCAGTTTTTAAGAAAATCCACGCTCCAGACGGAATTGCGCTTCCCGTAACCTTTATGCTGCGCTTCTTTCCTACAGTACGCAGTGAGTTTTCTGATGTGTTTGCCTCACTTCGGCTGCGAAAGCTATTGTCATGGAAACACCCTTTGGACGCAATGGAGTATATTGTTACACCTGTTATTTTCCGTTCATCCAGAATAGCCGAAGAACTTGCTGCTTCTGCTGAAAGCAGGGGGATTTCCAATCCAGGGAAACATACTTGCCGCAGAAAGATAGAATTTCAAAAGCGGGATTGGATTATGTGCGCGATTGCTGTTTGTGTAACCGCACTCTATTTTGTGCTGGAAAGGACGGTAGCATAATGGTAAATGATGAAGCAAAGCAATCCGTTATCCAGTTTGAAGATGTATCTTTTGAATATCCGGGAGCTGAAACAGAGAGTATTCAGCATATCAACCTCGACATAAAAGAGGGAGAATTCCTTGTCTTGACTGGAGGAAGTGGCTGCGGAAAGACAACTCTGACACGATTGATAAACGGGTTAGCTGAACAATTTTATGAAGGAACACTGAAAGGGCGCGTCACCCTGTTGGGACGTAGCATATCGGAATATCCTCTGTATGAAATCGGGAAAAAAGTAGGCTCAATCTTTCAAGACCCCAAAAGCCAGTTTTTTGCCAGTATTACAGAGGATGAAATTGCGTTCGGGTGTGAAAATTATGGCGTTTCCTATGAAGAACTGGATGGGCGGGTTTCCAATGCAATTAAGCGTATTAACGGAGATATGCTGCGTGGGAAAGAGATTTATCCCATGTCCAGCGGAGAAAAACAGAAAATAGCGGTGGCCTCCGTCAATGCTGTTGATCCAGAAATTTATGTATTTGATGAACCTTCGGCCAATCTGGATATGTATTCCGTTGAGGCACTTAAAAATCTTATGCGCGAATTGAAGGCGGAGGGACATACCATCGTTGTTGCTGAACACAGGCTTTATTATCTTACAGACCTTGCAGATCGCTTCCTCTACATGGAAAATGGAAGCATAAAAGAAGAATGGAGTCCTGAAGAACTGCTTTCCATGTCAGAAAATAAACGGCAGAAAATTGGAATCCGGGCCGCGGATTTGCGCCATATCGAGGTAGATATTCCTCCCAGAGAAGATAAAAATGTGACATTAGAGGTAAAGCAGCTGGCCTTTTCTTACCGCAAACATCCAGTCTTTCACGACATATCTTTCCAGGTGTATGCTGGTGATCTGATTGCGATCGTAGGACATAATGGAATTGGGAAAACGACGTTGTCTAACATTCTTTGCGGGATACAGAAAGAAAAGACAGGGCAGGTTTTATACAATGGGCAAGAAATTTCCAAGGGTAAAAGAAAGAATTTTGCCTATTTCGTTATGCAGAATACGGATTGCCAGCTGTTTGGAGACAGTGTGGAGGAAGAATTGCTCTTGAACGGTAAAGGAAGTACCCAGGAGCAAAGGGATGATCTGCTGAAATTATATGGACTTTTTGAATGGAAAGACAAGCATCCTGCTACCCTGTCTGGAGGTCAGAAACAACGGCTTACTCTTGCCGTATCAGATTGGATAGATACGCCTGTTTTGCTTTTGGACGAACCTACCAGCGGCCTTGATTTCAAAAATATGATGAGAATATCTGAGCATTTGAAGGCTCTGGCTCAAAAGGGAAAGACCATTTTGATTATCACCCATGATTATGAATTTGCTGCTATGACTTGTAATCGAGTGCTTCATTTTGTTGATGAAGGTCATGCAGAAACATTCCCCCTGCAAGGAAACCTCCCTCGGTTATATTCTTGCCTCATGTGTCAGTAGTTGTGTGTCTGAATGGATAGATATGCCCTGTATGGAGTGGCAAAAACCATAAAATACTTTTATGATAATAGGCGGGTTAGAAGATTCTAACCCGCCTATTACTGCGAAAGGAGCCTTGCTTATGGAGAAGCAAAAAAATGGAGAGCTGTCCAGAATGTTCGGATATGCAGGAAACTACCATGTCCTGACTGTTTTAGGCTGTATCCTCTCCGGGATTAGTACCATTTTGTCTATGCTGCCCTTTGTTTGTATATGGCTTGTTATCCGTGATTTGATTCAGGCATTCGCTGCGGGGGATATATCTCTTGCAACGGAAAGTACTCGTTATGCGTGGATGGCAGTCGTGTTTGCAGCAGCAAGTATTTTAATTTATTTCATCGCGTTGAACTGCACCCACCTGGCGGCATTCCGCACAGCAACCAATATGCGGAAAACAGCAATTCATCATATTGTGACACTTCCGCTGGGATATTTCAGCCAGAACGCCAGTGGACGGCTGCGAAAAATCATTGATGACAACGCAGGACTTACAGAAGGATTCCTGGCTCATCAACTGCCGGATTTGACTGGTGCGGTTGTTATGCCGGTTGCTGTTATTGTGTTGATTTTTCTTTTTGACTGGCGGTTAGGAATCTGCTGCCTGATCCCTATGGGGATCAGTGTCATCTTTCTGAAACAGATGATGGGTGGAGACAATGCACAGTTTATGGGTAAATACATGACTGCACTGGAAACTATGAATAAAGAGGCCGTGGAATACATTCGCGGTATTCCTGTAGTAAAGGTGTTTCAGCAGACAATTTACTCCTTCAAAAATTTCCATGCAGCCATAGAAGAATATGAAAAATTTGCTTCCGGGTATGCTTTGAAATGCCGTATTCCTCTTACCGGATTTACAGTCACACTGAACGGCACATTTGTTTTACTTATCCCGGTCGCTATGTTGATTTTATCTGGAGTCAGCGGACAGGCCGCTTATGAAAATGTTGTACTGGATTTCCTGTTTTACAGTCTGTTTACTCCGGTCTGTGCAACTATGATGAACCGTATCATGTTTGCCAGTGAGCAGCTCATGGCCGCAAAAAGCGCAGTCAGCCGAGTGGAGGAAATTTTACAGGAACAGCCATTAAAGGAACCGGAGCATCCCATGATCCCGGCAGACGCTTCGATTGTATTTTCGGATGTGTCTTTTGCCTATCCGGGTGCCAAAGGAAACGCCTTAAACCATATCAGCTTTGAGGTCCCGGCAGGAAAAACAGTTGCACTTGTCGGAGCTTCCGGCAGCGGCAAAAGTACGGCGGCAAGTCTCATTCCCCGCTTTTATGATGTCCAATCAGGCTCCGTTACGATTGGCGGTGTGGACGTACGCAATATTGAAAAGCAGGAATTGATGAAAAGAGTTGCTTTCGTGTTTCAGAATACCCGCCTGTTCAAAGATACTTTACTTAACAACATTAAGGCGGCCCGTCCAGACGCCACCAGAGAAGAAGTGTTGAAAGCGGCCAATGAAGCACAGTGCAAAGATATTATTGACCGGCTTCCGGACGGGCTTGATACGCTTGTCGGAACAGGAGGCACTTATCTCTCAGGAGGTGAAAACCAGAGGATTGCGTTGGCAAGGGCAATCTTAAAAGATGCTCCCATCATCGTTCTCGATGAAGCCACAGCATTTGCAGACGCCGAGAACGAACATCAGATACAACTTGCCTTTGAGCGGTTGACCAAGAATAAAACTGTTTTGATGATAGCTCACCGGCTTTCTACAATACAAGACGCAGACCTTATTCTGGTATTTAAGGATGGACAAATTGCTGAAAGAGGTACACATGAAGAATTAGTCGCTTTGAATGGCATTTATTCTTCTATGTGGAAGGATTATCAAACTTCGATTGCATGGAAAGTCGGAAAGGAGGGTGAGCAGCATGATTAAAGCACTGAAAAACAAGTATGCGTTAAGCAATCAGGGTGCAAAGGATCTGCTGAAAGGAATTATTTATTCCGTACTGGCAAATATCAGTCTGATGTTTCCTGTTATTCTTCTGGCAATCGTTCTCAACCAGCTTCTTGCGCCTATTTTGGGAATGAATGCGCCGGAGATCAGCGCCATTGTTTATACAGTGATTGGTATTGTGATTTTAGCCGTTGTTTTTATCTTTCACTATTGCCAGTACACCGCAGCATATCTGGGAACTTATGATGAAAGTGCAAGGCGGCGTATCAGTCTTGCGGAAAAATTACGAACCCTTCCACTGACCTTTTTCCACCAGCGTGATATTGCTGATCTGACAAGCACAATTATGGGGGACTGTGCAAATTTTGAACACGCATTTTCCCATACCGTTCCGCAATTTTTTGGAGCGGTTATCTCAACAGGTATTGTTTGTGTGGGCCTGCTGATTTTCAACTGGCAAATGGGCCTGGCCCTTCTCTGGGTAGCTCCGATTTCCTTTGCGATTGTACTTCTGTCACGGAAATGGCAGGAAAAGCTAAGCAAAAAGCATATGAATGCCAGACTGGAACTTGCCGAAGGCATCCAGGAATGCCTGGAGACCGTACAGGATATAAAAGCCTGCAATCAAGAGGAAGATTATCTCCGCAAACTGGATGCAAAGATGGATGCTGCCGAAAAAGCACAGATTTCTTCTGAAATGACGACAGCGAGCTTACTGACAACCGGCCAGATGTTTTTACGGCTTGGGTTGGCGACAGTAATCGTTGTCGGAAATAGTCTTGTGGTAAACGGCAATGCGACCCTTTTTACCTATATTCTGTTTTTGATTGCGGCTTCTCGCTTGTACGATCCCCTTTCTGGGGCAATGGCAAATATGGCAGAACTGTTTTCCGTACAACTTCAAGTGAACCGTCTAAAAGAAATTGAAGAATACCCGGAAGAAACCGGCGAAAAAGAAATCCATACAAACGGATACGATATTACTTTCGATCATGTCCGGTTTTCTTATGAGAAGGACAAGCCGGTGCTGCGGGATGTCTCATTTACTGCAAAGCAGGGACAGGTTACCGCATTGGTCGGCCCGTCTGGTGGCGGTAAAAGTACGGTTGCAAAGCTGGCTGCCAAATTTTATCCCCTGGATGGAGGAAGAATCCTTTTGGGCGGAACCGATATCGCTCCGCTCAATTCAACCATGCTGATGAAAAATTTCTCTATCGTTTTTCAGGATGTCGTACTTTTCAATAACACCATCATGGAGAACATCCGTGTTGGTAAAAAAGACGCTACGGATGAGGAAGTCATTGCCGCAGCAAAGGCGGCTCAGTGTGATGAATTCATTTCAAAATTGCCGGATGGCTATCAGACGGTGATTGGAGAAAACGGTTCTACATTGTCTGGTGGAGAATGCCAGCGTCTTTCTATTGCCCGCGCTCTTTTGAAAGACGCCCCTGTGATTCTCTTGGATGAAGCAACCGCTTCTCTTGATGTAGACAACGAAACTGAAATTCAGAACGCAATTTCCAGACTGGTCAAAGGTAAGACTGTCCTTATTATTGCCCATAGAATGAGGACGGTTGAAGCTGCGGATAACATCGTTGTGTTGTCGGATGGCATGGTAGTTGAAAACGGAACTCACGAGAAACTTATGAAAGAAAATGGACTGTACCGTAAACTGGTCGATTTGCAGACAGCCTCTGCAAATTGGAGATTAAGCGTCTAACTCATAATAAGGAGGTACTGATGAAACTTCATGCGTCCGGCGAAGATTACTTGGAGGCCATCCTTGTCCTCCATAAGAAGATGGGCATGGTACGCTCCGTGGATGTTGCCAGGCACATGGAGGTTACAAAACCAAGCGTGTGCCATGCTGTAAACACCCTAAAAGACGGCGGCTTTCTGACGATGGATGAAGATCACTTTCTTTATCTGACCGATATAGGCCGGGAGGTTGCCGAAAAAATCTACGAGCGGCACTGCTTTTTCCGAGACAGGCTCATCGCCGCAGGCGTTGACCCAAAGACGGCGGAAACTGATGCCTGCCGGATGGAACACAACATCAGTATGGAATCCTTTGAAAAACTTCGGGATTACTATTCCTCTCAAAAGGGAAAATAGCTGGCCTGTACAGCAACGGACAAAGCAATGCGGCCGGGTAATACACCCGACCGCATTATTTGTTAGCGTTATTTTCTTTGGTATCCAACATTTTATCAATCAGGGCAAGCAACAGCTCCTGATCCCGCTGGCTGCATTGTGGAACCAACCGTCTGATCCGGTCAACAATTTCGCTGTCTGTGTTCGTCTGCGGCGCAAGGATTTCATCAAAAGAAGCGCCAATGGCATTGACAAGGCGAATCAAAACATCCAGGCTCGGCTTGCGCCTGCCGCTTTCTATGGCCGCTAAAAAACGAGGACTGATTTCTGCACGCTCCGCAATCTGTTCTCTCTTATAGTTTCGTTTTTCTCTGGCATTCCGCAAGGATGTCCCAAACGAAAAATCTATATGTCGTACTTTTTTATCCACTCTCCGTCACCTCACATAATAATATTTTACGAGTTACAAATATTATGCGGAATGATTGCAGAGTGGCTTTTTTATAGCTACTATGCGTTGCCTTTTTTGCTTAGGAGGAGATGATAATGCAAAAAGACAATGGCCTGCCTGCTCGTGGCAGGTCCTCTTAACGAAAAAAATCTGGCCGTGAAATTGCGCCAGAATCCGAAAAAAACAGTTTCTTCCCTGCCGGTTTTTTATGGCCTGCACAGGAACTATCAGTAGCAGAAAAAGAGCAACAAGATAAAACGGACACTGACATGGGATATTCCCATGCCTGTGTCCGTTTTGTTTTTCTTGTATTTCCACGATGCCGTTCGCCGCCTTCCGAGAGTTTGAAAACCACCCACTTTTCAAACTCTTGGAGGTAACGGCTATGAGTAAAAATCGTGAAGAAAGTACGAATTATTATCTTTACATAGATGGACAGGCTGTGCCGGTAAGCGAACAGGTTTACCGCGTGTATCAGCACTACGAGCGAAAAGAAGAATACTTTTCCTATGATCTGAAAACAGAAAAGTTCCAGAAAGACACTGCAATTTTCCTGCCCAGCAGAGAGGATTCCTATGAGCGCCTGCTGGAAAAGGACAAGCAGTTTGCCGCTTCTGGTCAGCCTGTGGAGGAACAGGCGGTCTCGTCCGTTTGGTTGGAGGAATTATTACAACATCTGTCATCGGATGAGAGGATCATTCTCCACAAACTGTATTTCGAGGACAAGTCAGAACGGATTGTCAGCATGGAGCTTGGAATTTCCAAAACAGCTCTGCATCAGCGTAAAGTCAAGCTGCTCCAAAAATTAAAAAATTTTTTGGAAAACATGGGAAAAGCATAGACCAAAACCACTCTCCCAACGGGGAAATAAGTGAGAGGGTCTATCTCTCTCATGCAGCTTGACAACTGAATACACGGCAGAACAGGTACATAACCCGCGCATGAGCGAGTGCAGGACGCCGCGAAGATGGAGCAGCCAGGAGGTGATGGACAAGCTGTTTCGGAGCGATCGACGTCTCTGTGACCCGGATGGTGGCACATCCGGCGCGATGAGGGCGCGGGGGCTTAAAGATACTTCCTCACGGCCCGCCAAAGACTTGGGGGGAACCCTGCGGCACACGATACGAACGATGCTGCGGAGTTATGACAGCCGCGCCAGCGGAGACCTGTTGTGTTCCCATCGTCAGGGGGCGTGGCAAATATGACGAGTAATCCGAACAGAATAACAGTAGCCGCACCAGGTTTTTATCCGAAGATTTCTTTCAGACTGGTGCGGCTATTTAAGTATTAAGATATTAAGGAGGCGAGAGTGATGTTTGAAAAATTCCATCGAGGTGACATATATTCGGCTGATTTAAGCCCTGGTATCGGCTCTGAACAAAGTGGCTCTCGTCCTGTACTCATTCTTCAAAATAATGTGGGAAATTGTTTCAGTCCTACGATTATTATTGCAGCAATTACCAGTGTAAGCAAAAAAAACAGAAAGTTCCCCACGCATTACCACTTAAATGACAGATGCGGTTTGGTGAAACCATCTGTTGTTATGCTGGAACAGATCAGAACAATCGACAAGTCGAGGTTAAAAAACTATATTGGTCATCTAAACAAGGATGACATGGAAAACATAAACAAGACGCTCTTGTGCAGTCTGGGGATTACATAAAAGTGCCGAAAGGCCGTATCATTTTCAGGCTGTGCAAGTAGAGTTATAATTTCGTTAGGAATTGCGGAGGTGATTCTGAATGGAGAATATCCAGAATAAAAGCGCATTGATTCCTTCAGATGAAATCCGGTCAGAAGAACTTCTGGCGGAACAAAAATTTGAAGCGTTTATCACTTCACTGGCACATATCATCGAGAAATATGGTATGAGAGTGCTGGGCGAGGTTGACGGAGCTGCGTGAGAATCGCAGCTTTACATAGGATATTTTCCAAAAGTAAATTTTGGAGGTATGAATTATGAACCGATATGGAAAACGCTGTGTTTTGTATCCGAGGGTCAGCACAGAGATGCAAGTGGACGGATACAGCCTGGAAGGTCAAAAAAATATGCTGACACGATTTGCGGATCGTGAGGAAATGATCATTGTTGATACTTATGAAGATGCCGGTAAATCCGGTAAATCTATTGAGGGACGGCCTGCCTTTCAAAAAATGCTCAGAGATATTGAGGATGGCTTGGACATTGACTATATTTTAGTGTATAAGCTGTCACGGTTTGGCCGTAATGCAGCAGATATACTTAACTCTTTGGAGTTGGTTCAATCTTATGGTGTAAATCTGATTTGCATAGAAGAAGGGATTGATTCCTCTCAGACAAGCGGAAAACTTTTGATTTCTGTACTATCTGCTGTGGCTGAGATTGAGCGTGAGAATATTATCGAGCAGACGATGAACGGGCGGCGCGAAAAGGCACGGCAAGGTGGATGGAATGGTGGCTTTGCTCCCTACGGGTATACACTGGAAGATAACAAGCTGATGATTGAAGAAACAGAGGCTGTGGCAATACGGAAGATTTTTGAATTATATACTTCATCGGAAATCGGTTTGGGTGGTATTGCGAATCAGTTGAACTTACAAGGCATACGGAAAATTCCGAGGCAGAATGGCACATTAGAGGATTGGACAGGACATTTTATTAAACTGATATTGGATAACCCGGTTTATTGCGGTAAAATTGCCTATGGACGGAGAACGAAGGAAAAAGTCAAAGGCACAAAAAACGATTACCAGATGAAAAGAAATGACGATTACATTCTGACAGAGGGACAGCATAAAGGAATCGTTAGTGAGGAGGTATGGGAAAAGGCTCATGCCAAGCGTCTTAGAACCGGAGTAAAGCAACCGTCAAAAATTGGGCGGGATCGAGTTCATTTGTTATCAGGTCTGCTGAAATGCCCGGTTTGTGGAAGTCCCATGTATACGAATAAACACGCATGGACAAATAAAGATGGCACTTACAAAGAAATTTACTATTATGTATGTAGTCGGAATAGGATGGTCAGGGGTAAGCATTGTGAATATAAGGCAATGCTGAAAAAGACCGATATTGAACCGATGGTCATTGAGGCAATTCGTGAGATCGTAAGGAATGAGGAATATGCCCAGGCCATTAAAAAACGGATTGGCGTTCAGATTGACACGAAAGCAGTGGATAAAGAACTGGAGGGCTATCAGGCAAAGCTGAAGGAAGTTGATCTGAATAAAACAAGATTGGAACGGGAAATTGACAGTCTCCCTGCTGATGCAAAATACCGGGAACGAAAGCTCCATGATATGACCTTGCGGTTAGATTCCCTATATGATGTCATTGTTGAGCTGGAGGAAAAAATCGAAGATGCCAGACTTCGGCGAGATGCAATTAAGCAACAGGCAATTACTCTTGAGAATATTTACAAAATCATGGTGAATTTCGACTGCGTTTATAATATAATAAATGACGAAGAAAAGAGAAATGTGGTCACAGCCTTGATTAAGGAAATTGAAATTTACAGGAATGACGAGTCTGAATATCCGCTAAAGCGGATTGGCCTGAATTTTCCGGTGTTCAAGGATGGCGGGGAAGTTACGGAACTTTTGTGGGACAAAGGGAATACCGTTGAATGGAGGGATCTCAATGGAACAGCGTATTGCCGACCTTCGGTGCAAGGAGATCATCAGCATCAACGACGGGACGCGGTACGGATTCGTGGGTGATGTGGAGGTAGAGCTGGACACCGGCCGGATCCGGGCCTTAGTGGTGCCGGGCCGCCTGCGGCTGTTTGGCCTGCTGGGGCGGCGGGAGGACCGGCTCTTCTCCTGGGAGAGCGTGCGCCGCTTTGGAGAGGACATCATCCTGGTGGAGGAGCATCCGAGGCGTTTGCCGGAGGAATAAATTTTTTGTTCGCCCGTTTGGTATGAAAAGCATGCTTTTTTTTCACAAACGGGAGGAAACGTCAGGAAATAGTAAAGGATGTTCCGGAAGGGGGCACCGCCCTCCGGAATCGGGGACTTTACGACGCTAAAAGATGTGATATAATAACGGGTATAGTTTAGGAACGATTTTTAAACTTGTTAGTATGTTAAAAAATGCACGAGACAGGCTGGGGGAACTATTATGTGCGGAATCGTAGGATTTGCAGGAAAAGAGGAAGCGGCGCCCATTTTGCTGGACGGCCTGCGCCGTCTGGAATACCGGGGATATGATTCGGCCGGTGTGGCCGTCTATCACCCGGAGCGGGGTCTCCAGGTCATCAAGACCAAGGGCCGCATCCAGGCGCTGGCCAACCAGGTGGAGGCCGCCGGCGGCATGCCCGGAAGCATCGGCCTGGGGCACACCCGCTGGGCCACCCACGGAGAGCCCTCCGACGTCAACTCCCACCCCCACATGAGCCAGAACGGCCGCATTGCGGTGGTACATAACGGCATCATCGAAAATTATGCCGAGATCAAGGAATTTCTCCAGTCCACCGGCGTGCATTTTGTCTCCCAGACCGACACGGAAGTGGTGGCCCAGCTGCTGGAATACTACTATGACGGCAACATTCTGGACGCGGTCACCAAGGTGCTCCACCGCATCCAGGGGGCCTATGCCCTGGGCATCCTGTGCGCCGACTGCCCCGACCGGCTGATCGCCGCCCGGAAGGACAGCCCGCTCATCCTGGGCTTTGGGGAGGGATTCCACCTCATGGCCTCCGACGTGACGGCGGTCATCCGCCACACCCGGGAGGTCTGCTACCTGGACGACGGGGAGATCGCCGAGCTCACCCCCGACCACTGCTGGGTGTACGACGCCTATCTCCGCCCGGTGGAAAAGAAGCACCACCAGGTGGACTGGGAGATCTCCGCCGCCGAAAAGGGCGGATACGAGCACTTCATGCTCAAGGAGATCCTGGAGCAGCCCAAGGCCGTGCGGGACACCATCTCCCCCCGCATCCAGAACGGGGAAGTGGTCCTGGACGGGGTGGAGCTGGACGCGGACTATCTCCACGGTCTGGACAAGATCTATGTGATCGCCTGCGGCTCCTCCTACCATGTGGGCGTGGCGGCCAAGTACATTCTGGAAAAGCTGCTGCGCAAGCCGGTGGAGGTGGCCCTGGCCTCCGAGTTCCGGTACTGCGACCCCATCGTGAGCAGCCGGACCCTGGCCCTGGTCATCAGCCAGTCGGGCGAGACCATCGACACCCTGGCCGCCCTGCGGGAGGCCAGACGGAGGGGGGCCCGGGTCCTGTCGGTGGTGAATGTAGTGGGCTCCACCATCGCCCGGGAGTCCGACGAGGTGCTCTACACCTGGGCCGGGCCCGAGATCGCGGTGGCCACCACCAAGGCCTACTCCACCCAGCTGGCCCTGGTGGATCTGATCGCCCTGTACGCCGCCCGGCAGATGGGGACCATTCCCGATGCGGAGTATGCCGCCGCTGTGGCTGCCCTGGAGGGGCTGCCTGAGCTGCTGGAGAAGGTCCTGGAGCAGCGGGAGCAGATCCAGTATCTGGCCTCCCTGTACTTCAACCACCCCTCGGTCTTCTTCATCGGCCGCAACCTGGATTACGCGGTGGGGCTGGAGGGCTCCCTCAAGCTCAAGGAGATCTCCTATCTCCACTCGGAGGCCTACGCCGCCGGAGAGCTCAAGCACGGCACCATCTCCCTGATCGAAAACGGGACCCTGGTGGTGGCCCTGGCCGGATACGCCCCCCTCTTTGAAAAGACCATGAGCAACGTGGTGGAGGTCAAGAGCCGGGGGGCCGACGTGCTGGGCCTGACCATGGAGGGCTTTGAGAAGCCCATGTCGGAGGCGGTCAACCACACCCTCGCAGTGCCCGCGGCCCATCCCATGCTGCTCCCCTCCCTGGAGGTGGTGCCCATGCAGCTGTTTGCCTACTACGTGGCCCTGATGCACGGGTGCGACATCGACAAGCCCCGCAACCTGGCAAAATCGGTGACCGTGGAATGACGGCACGTTTTTGACAAAGCGCCCCCTCTTCCGCCGGGAAGAACGGACGTAAAAAAGATCTGGAGGTATCCTGAATCGTGAAAAGACTGCTTGCACTGACGCTGTCCCTGGCTGTGGCCGGCACCCTGACCGCCTGCGGTTCCGCGCCCTCTGACTCCTCTGCGCCCTCTGGTTCCCCCGCGCCGACCCAAGAGCAGAACTCTGCACAGCCTGTTGTGATCAATTACGGACTCTCCAACCCGTGGGATTCGCTCATGCCCTACAACAGCCCCTCGGGCAGCAACTACTCCCGCATGATTTACGATAAGATCTACGACCGGCTGGTCTTTGTCCACGCCGACGGCACCCTGACCCCCAGAGCGGCCAAGTCCTGGGAGAGCGCCGCCGACGGCCTGGCGGTGATCTTCCACCTGGACGAGAAGGCCGCCTTCCACGACGGCACTCCGGTCACGGCCCAGCACTGGGTGGACAGCATCGCCCTGGTGACCAACCCCGACTGTCCCGCCCTGGGACGCTCGGCCTTCGCCGTGCTGGCCGGCACCGACAGCACCGGCGCCGCCGTGGCGGGGGAGAAGCTGGGCGCGGAGGCCCTGGACGACACCACGCTGAAGCTGACCTTCAAGAACGTGACCACGCCCGAGGACTTTTTGCTGGACAAGAACCGGGAGTTCTACGTCCTGCCCACCCATCTGCTGGAGGGGACCGACCCGTCGCAGGTGATGGAGCTGGACCTGTGGAAGGCCCCCATCGGCTCCGGCCCGTGCAAATTTGTCTCCGAGGTGGCGGGCAGCACCCTGACGCTGGAGGCCAATCCGGACTACCAGCTGGGCGCGCCCGGCTTTGACCAGCTGGTCATCACGGTGATGGACAAGTCCAGCCTCCTCACCGCCCTGATCGCCGGGGATCTGGACTACTACGGCATCGGCGGCAGCGTCACGGCGGACACCGCCCCCGCCGCCACGGAGGCCGGGCTGACCGTGCAGGAGGGCACGGTGCCCAACACCTTCTATGAGCTGATGCTCAACAACGAGACCATCTCGGATGCCCGCATCCGCCGGGCCATCGAGCTGGCCCTGGACAAGGAGCTGCTGAGCGAGCAGTCCACCGGCGGATACGGCACGGTCACCGGCACCTCGGTGCTGCCCACCTGCGCCAGCTACGCCGGAGACTACAACACCCCCTACGACGTGGAGGGGGCCAAGGAGCTGCTGACCGAGGCCGGGTATGACGGGACCACCTATACCCTGGCCTGTGCCTCCAACCGCGCGGGTCTCGCCGCCCTCATGCAGCAGGAGCTGGCCGAGGCCGGCATCACCATCACCATTGAGACAGTGGACTCCGCCACCATGTTCTCCGGCATGGCGGACGGCACCTATGACATGGGCATCGCCAGCCATACCCCCAGCGCTCTGCCCCTGTGGTTCGTGGAGAGCCGGTTCACCGAGAACAACAACATCTTCCACGTCCAGGACCTGAGCGAGGTGTCGGCCCTCATCCAGGCGGTGAAGGAGGAGACCGACCCCGATGCCCGCACCCAGGCCGTGAAGGCGCTGGAGGACTGGATGGCCCAGGAGCGTCCCTTCATCCCCCTGTGGTTCGGGACGGCCCTCCACGTGGAGTCCCCCACGGTGAGCGGCATCGAGTACACCGCGGCCAGCTTCTCCAACGAGAACGTGTGGGAGTGGGTCAAGAACTGACGGCCGGACCAGACGCCCGGCGGTGAAATTTGGAAAACCTCCGTAAGAGCCTGCGGGCTCTATGCTCCCCCACCGGGGAGCCGGAAGTGTAGGAGGAAACAATCGTGCTACATTATATCCGCAAGCGGCTTTTGACGGTGATCCCGGTCTTTTTTGGGATCACACTGTGTGTCTTTCTCTTTCTCCATCTGGGGCCGGGGACCATCGCCGACCTGATGGGGGACGGAAGTTCCTTCAACGACACGGACCGGGCGGCGCTGGAGGCCCAGCTGGGCCTGGACCAGCCCTTCCTGGTGCGCTATGGCCACTGGCTGGGGGACCTGCTCCAGGGAGATCTGGGCAGTTCCTACCAGACCGGCCGTCCGGTGGCCGAGACCATCGGACAGCGGGTGGTCCCCTCACTGATCCTGACGGGGACGGGCGTAGTCCTGGCGGTGGCCCTGGCCATCCCCCTGGGGGTGGCGGCGGCCTGGAAGCCGGGCTCCTTCTGGGACAAGCTGGCCTCCGGGTGCGCCATGGTGAGCTTTGGAGTGCCCGGGTTCCTGCTCAGCCTGATGGCGGTCTATGTGTTCTCCATCACGCTGGGCTGGCTCCCCTCGGCCCGGATGTACACCACCGGGAGCACGGGCACCCTGCCCGACCTGCTGCGGCATCTGATCCTGCCCGCGGCGGTCATCTGCGTGAGCAATATGGGAGAGCTGGTCAAGCAGACCCGCTCGGCCTGCCTGGAGACCCTGGGGGAGGACTATATCCGCACCGCCTGGGCCAAGGGGCTGCGGGGGCGGGTGGTCATGGTGCGCCATATGTTCCGCGGCTCCCTTATCCCCATCGTGACCACCGTGCTCAGCCACATCCCCCACATCATCGGCGGCTCGGTGGTGGTGGAGCGGGTCTTCGGCTGGCCGGGGATGGGAAGTCTCATGTTCTCGGCCATCAATAACCGGGATTTTACCATCGTCATGGGCGTGACGGTGGTCATCGCCCTGACCGTGCTGTGCACCAATCTGCTGCTGGACCTGGTCTACGGACTGGTAGACCCCAGGGTCCGGTATGGGAGGTGCGGCGGATGAGGCGGGGAGGAATGGCCGGCATCTGGAGCCGGTTTTGCCAGGACCGCCGGGCGGTGGCCGGGCTGTGCATCCTAGTGGCTGAGATCCTGTGCGTGCTCCTTCTGCCCCCCCTGATGGGGCTGGAGCCCAATGTGACCGACCGCTCCGCAGGCTTCTGGGCGGCCCCCTCCGCGGCCCACTGGCTGGGCACGGACGATGTGGGCCGGGATCTGTTTGCCCGGCTGGTCTGCGGCGGGCGGATCTCCCTGCTGGTGGGCTTTGCCGCCGCCGGGATCAGCGTGGCGGTGGGCGTCCCCCTGGGACTGCTGGCCGGATACCGCCGGGGCGCGTGGGAATTCTGGATCATGCGCTGTGCCGACGTGGTCCAGAGCTTTCCCAGCATCGTGCTGGTGCTCTGCCTGGTGGCCATGGTGGGCGCGTCGGTGTGGAACATCATTCTGGTGATCGGACTGCTGGGGTGGACCTCCATCGCCCGGCTGGTCTACGGCAACACCCTCTCCATCCGGGAGAAGGAGTATATCCTGGCGGTCCGGGCGCTGGGCGGGAGCACCGCCACCATCCTGCGGCGGAACGTCCTGCCCAACGCGGTGGCCCCGGTGTGGGCCGCGCTGGCCCTGCGGGTGGGGCGTGCCATCCTGTCCGAGTCCAGCCTGAGTTTTCTGGGCGTGGGCATCCGGACCCCCCAGGCCTCCTGGGGCAACATGATCCAGTATGCCACCAATCCCGTGGTCTTCGCGGGAAAGCCCTGGGTGTGGATCCCGCCCAGCATCTGCATCGTGGTGACGGTGTTCTGCCTCCAGTTTATCGGGGACGGCCTGCGGGACGCCATGGACCCCAAGTGGGTCCGCACCGCGGGGGTGGCCGAGTCCCGCGGCGTGTGCCACGAGACGCCCGAGGAGCTGACCCAGGTGGAGCACTGCGCCGTGGAGACGGAGGAGCCCGACGGCCGGGTCTGTGCCTTTGGCCGCAAGCGGATGAAAACCCATCATTTGACCTGAGAGAAAAGCAGCGGTCCCGCTTCCCAAACAGGAGGCGGGACCGCTTTTTAGTTTGCCCGGTATTCGATGTGGAGCCGTCCCCCGGGCAGCGGGATGGAGGCGGCATGGGAGCGGGGGGTGAGCCGGGTTGGGAAGGGTCCCTCCCGGGCCAGGGTGTCCATCCGGAACACCGACAGGAGCACCCCTGCCAGGAGGAAGGAGGGAATCTGCCCGGCGGGCGCGTAGGAGACAAAGGGGAGGGGGAGGGCGTTGGACAGCGGGCTGCACCCCAGGTTGCCCAGCCAGTAGAGGATGCCCTGGAAGAACAGGGGCCACAGGGCCGCCCAGGCCAGCAGGCGGCCGGAGGCACTTTGCAGGGCCAGAATGCGGCGGGCGCAGAGGAAGAAAAAGAGCAGGATGCACAGCAGAGCCGCCCAGAACACCACGCTCCCCATCCGGGAGGCCAGATTGGCCAGCATCAGGCTTATATCGTGGTAGAGGGCGGTGACCCGGTAGCCAGTATCCGTCCCCTGGAAGAGGGAGAGGCTGTCCCACAGGGAGCGGAGGGTGGCGTACAGATAGCCCGCCCCGTCCCGGTCCGGGTGCAGGAAGGTCTGGAAGCGCTGGGAAAAGAGAGCGGCGTGCCGGAGGCAGAAGGCCCCGGCCAGGAGGCACGGGGGTACCCAGATTGCCAGCAGGCCGGTCCGGCGCTTCAGGGAGAAAAACCCCTGCCAGACAGCGGCAGTCAGGACCAGAAGCATGGAGGCGTAGAGGATGGCACAGACCTCCAGCGCGGGAAAGAGGGCGGGGACCAGCGCCCCCAGGAGCATCACCGGATGGCAGAGGAGGAGGGAGGGGAGGCCCCGCCCGGGCCGGGCGCTGAGCCAGGCGGCAAAGAGAAGAGGGACAAAGAGAAAGAGGTAGAGGAGCCACCGTCCGGGTGCGCCGGGGAGGGCAGACCGGGAGAGCGGGGCAGTGAGGCACGCGGCGGCGAAGGCCAGGACCAGCAGCAGGAAGCAGAGGGGGACCCACCGCCGCCCCTTCCGCAGCAGGCGGGGATAGTCACACAGCCAGACCGCCCCCATGCCCAAGAGGCCCAGGGAGATTCCCAGATACTGCTCCGGCCCGTTGTAAAAGTGCGAGTTGGTAAATCCGTGCAGCACAAGGCCCACAAACACGATTCCCACCAGAAAGAGGACGATCTCCCAGCGGGTTTGGGGCCGGTGCAGGCGGTCCAGCTCCCGACCCACGGCCACCGGGTCCCCCATCTCTTCCACCGCCCGGGCGGCGGCCTCCTCCGGGGAGAGCCCCTGGTCCAGGAAGTCCCCCTCCTGGTCGGCAATGTGGTCGGAGAGCTCCCGGAGGAGATAGGTGCGGGCCCGGCCCCAGCGGATCTCCCGGCCCACGGAGTGAAGGTAAGTCCGGATCACATCACGCTCCACACAGGGCACCTCCTTCCAGTACGCCCCGCACCGCGTCGGCATAGGCATTCCACTCGGATTTCTGCTCCTCCAGGGCGGCGCGGCCCTGGGGGGTGATGCGGTAGTAGCGGCGCACCCGGCTCCCCGGCGCGCCGTCGTCGTAAGAGGTGACCCAGCCCTGCTGCTCCAGGGTGTGGAGCAGGGGATAGAGGGTCCCCGCCTTGAGAGCAAAGACCTGGTTGGAGCGCAGGTGGAGGGCCTCGATCATCTGATAGCCGTACATGTCCTGTCCGGCCAGAAGGGCCAGCAGCAGCATACCCAGCCCGCCCGGACCATGCTTTTCCCGGGGCATATGCATTCCTCCCTGATAGATAGATTATCTATATAAGATTATAGATAGATGATCTATCTATGTCAAGAGGGCGGTGGGGCTGATCTGGAGGAACGGGCCGAAACAGAAAACTGGGACCGCTCGCATCCGAGCGGTCCCAGTGGCGCAGAGACAGGAGAACGGGATGGGAAACACAGTGTGCGGTCCCTTAAAATCCCATGTTGCTGGACAGGTCGTCGGCCAGATTTCCCATGTTGCGCATGGCCTTGCGGGCGGTGCGCTTGAGGTCCTTTTTCTTGGGAGCCATGGCCATGCTCAGTGCGGCGCCGGCCACCATGCCCAGGCCCATCAGGCCCATACCGCCGAGAACGGGATGATGATTCATATGGTTTACCTCCTTACTTGAGTCTGCTGTTATTCTTCCCGAAAACCAGCAAAAATGCGTTGCTAAATCCTGAAAGTCACGGTATAATAAAAATGGATTTCCGGGCGATGGTGCGCCCGGAGGACCTTCATTCAGACAGGAACCGGATGCGGCCCCCAGGGGCGGTCCGGAGCAAGGGGCGGGGGAGGAACCTGGTCCCTTTTTCTATGTTCAAACGACCAGATTAATATGGTATCAAACGGGATACTGATCATGAGAAAGGAGTGATGGCGTGAAGCTGTTGATTCAACAGGGACGCCTGGTGGACCCGGTGAGCGGGATCGGCGGCGTCATGGACGTCCTGGTCGAGGACGGGAAGATCGCGGTCCTGGGCAGCGACATCCGTGATCCGGAGGCCGAGGTGCTGGACGCCCGCGGATTGACCATCTGTGCCGGCCTGGTGGATATGCACGTCCACCTGCGGGACCCGGGACAGGAGTATAAGGAGACCATCGAGACCGGCACCCGGGCGGCCGCCCGGGGAGGCTTTACCTCGGTGGCCTGTATGCCCAATACCCGTCCGGCCATTGACTGCGCGGAGCAGATTTCCTATGTCAAGCGCAAGGCGGAGGAGGCCTGCGGGGTCAACGTCTGGCCCATCGGCGCGGTGAGCCGGGGGGAGAAGGGCGAGGCCCTCACCGATTTTGAGGAGCTCAAGCAGGCGGGCGCGGTGGCCCTCTCGGACGACGGGATGCCGGTGCAGAACGCCAATCTCATGCGGGACGCCCTCATCCTGGCCCACCGGCAGGACCTGACCGTCCTCTCCCACTGTGAGGACGCCGACATGGTGAAAAACTATGCCGTCAACGAGGGACGGGTCTCCCGGCAGCTGCGTCTGCCCGGCCGTCCCGCCATCGCGGAGGAGATCATGGTGGCCCGGGACGCCATGCTGGCAGAGGAGACCGGCGCGGCCGTCCACATCTGCCACATCAGCACGGCCAAGGCGGTGGCCATCGTGCGCCGCTACAAGAAGAAGGGGGTCCACATCACCTGTGAGACCTGCCCCCAGTATTTCTCCCTCACCGAGGACGAGGTGTTGGAGCAGGGGGCCATGGCCCGGGTGAATCCCCCCCTGCGCACCCGCGCCGATGTGGAGGCCATCATTGAGGGCCTCAAGGACGGCACCATCGACGCCATCGCCACCGATCACGCCCCCCACTCTGCCGAGGAGAAGGCCCGCCTTCTGGAGGAGGCCCCCAGCGGCATGGTGGGCCTGGAGACCGCTCTGGGCGTGACCCTGACCTACCTCTACCACACCAAGCACATGCCCCTGTCCGACATCCTGCGGAAGATGACCCTGAACCCGGCCTGCATCCTGCGGATCAACAAGGGCCGTCTCGCCATCGGCGGGGACGCCGACATGGTGATCTTCGATCCCGACGAGGAGTGGACGGTGGACCCGGAGCAGTTTGCCTCCAAGGGCCGCAACACGCCCTTCGGCGGCCACAAGCTCAAGGGCAAGGTAAAGTATACCATCGTGGGCGGAAAGATCGTCTACCAGGACGCGTAAGCCCGGCAGATCCCGCCCCGGAAGAGAGAAAATAGAAAAGAAGGAGAACATTCACATGTCTTTTGATGCACTTCAGGAGAAGATCCTTGCGGTAAAGAACCCCACCGTGGCCGGCCTGGACCCCAAGCCCGAGTATGTGCCTGAGCACATCCGCAAGGCCGCCTACGCCGCCCACGGCGAGACCCTGGCCGGCGCCGCCGAGGCCATCTGGCAGTTCAACAAGGGCCTGATCGACGCCCTGTGCGACATCGTCCCCTCGGTCAAGCCCCAGAGCGCCTACTATGAGCGCCTGGGCTGGCGTGGCATGGAGGTCATGGAGCGCACCATCCGCTACGCCAAGGAGAAGGGCATGTACGTCATCGCCGACATCAAGCGGGGCGACATCGGCTCCACCGCGGAGGCCTACAGCGACGGCTGGCTGGGCGCCACTCAGGTGGGCGAGCAGAGCTGCACCGTGTTTGACGCCGACTGCGTGACCCTCAACGGCTACATGGGTGCCGACAGCGTCAATCCCTTCCTGAACACCTGCAAGGAGTATGGAAAGAGCTGCTTCGTGCTGGTCAAGACCTCCAACCCCGGCTCCGGCGAGCTGCAGAATGTCTCCGCCGGGGAGAACGACACGGTCTACGGTCTGATGGCCGACCTCATCGAGAAGTGGGGCGCGGGCACCGAGGGCAAGTACGGCTACACCATGGCCGGTGCGGTGGCAGGCGCCACCCATCCCGAGGAGCTGCGGCAGATCCGCGCCCGGATGCCCCACACCTTCCTGCTAGTGCCCGGCTACGGCGCTCAGGGCGGCACCGCCGAGGATGTGCAGTACGCCTTCCACCAGGGCGGCAAGGGCGCCATCGTCAACTCCTCCCGCGGCATCATCTGCGCCTGGAAGAAGACGGGCCACAACGGCGAGGACTACCAGGAGGCCGCCCGCAACGCCGCCATCGCCATGCGGGACGATATCTGCCGTTTCATCACCATCGAATAAAAAAGCGAAGAGAGCGCCATTCTGCGGAAGGAGGGTGTGCATATGGACTGTCCCATCTGTCACAGAGCCATGGAGCCCGGGAGCGTGAAGCTCCGGACGCTGGGGGGATTTATGAGCAGCCGGACCACCCTCACATGGTATCCCCGGAAGGCATCCGAGAAGCGCGGACTGGGCGCCATCCTGCCCGCTGTGGGGAAGCAGCTGTCCGTCATCAGCGGGATGCAGAGTGAGACCTGTCCCGACGCCTGGTACTGTCCGGCCTGCGGGCACGTGATGGCGCTCTTTTCCGCCGATCCATGAACATAACATAGAAGAGACAAGGGCGTGATACCAATGAAAGTGGAACGCAAGTGTAAGATTGTATCCAAGGAGTGGCTCAACCAGGACGCGGTGTATATGGTCCTGGAGGTGGGCGACATGGTGCGTACCTCCTGCAAGGGACCGGGCCAGTTCGTCCATGTGAAGTGCGGCGACGGCCTGCTGCTGCGCCGTCCCATCTCGGTGTGCTCCTGCATGGAGGACGAGCCGGAGGACACCCTGGCCATCGCCTTTGAGGTGCGGGGCGAGGGCACCGCGTGGCTCTCTGAGCGCCAGGTGGGGGATACCCTGGATGTGCTGGGCCTGCTGGGCAACGGCTTCCAGGTCCGGCCTGAGGGCCGCTACCTGCTGGTGGGCGGCGGCATCGGCATCCCCCCCATGCGAGGCTGCGCCCAGTACACCCAGGGCCGCTCCACCGCCATCCTGGGCGGCCGGTCGGCGGACAAGGTCATCCTGCAAAACTGCTTCCAGGACGAGTGCGCCAAGGTGCTCGTCGCCACCGACGACGGCTCCCTGGGCTACCACGGCTTTGTGGACGCCCTGGTGCGCCAGGAGCTGAGCGAGGACAAAAACTACGACGCGGTGCTGGCCTGCGGTCCCAAGCCCATGCTGCGCAATGTGGCGAAGGTGGCCGAGGAGTTCGGCGTGCCCTGCCAGGTCTCCATGGAGGAGCGGATGGGCTGCGGCGTGGGCGCCTGCCTGGTGTGCGTGTGCGACATGAAGGACGGCACCCGCAAGCACGCCTGCAAGGACGGCCCGGTGTTTGATTCCAAGGAGGTGGACTGGGATGCATAATGTGGATCTGTCGGTCACCCTGGCCGGGATGACCATGAAAAACCCGGTGGTGGTGGCCTCCGGTACCTTCGGCTTCGGCCGGGAGTATGGGGAGTTCTATGACCTCTCGGAGCTGGGCGGCATCTGCGCCAAGGGCCTGACCCTCCACCGGCGGGAGGGCAACCCCGGTCCCCGCATCGCTGAGACCCCCATGGGCATCCTCAACTCCGTGGGCCTCCAGAACCCCGGTGTGGACGCCTTTATCGCCACTGAGCTCCCCTTCCTGCGGCAGTATGACGTGAAGGTCATCGCCAACATCTCGGGCAACAGCCCCGAGGAGTACGGCGTGATGTGTGAGAAGCTGGCCGAGGCGGGGGTGGATATGATCGAGGTCAACATCTCCTGCCCCAATGTAAAGGCGGGGGGCCTCGCCTACGGCACCCGGCCCGAGCTGGCCGCCGAGGTCACCGAGGTGGCCAAGGCCCACGCCGGGCAGGTGCCCGTGATGGTGAAGCTCTCCCCCAACGTCACCGATATCACCGAGATCGCCCGGGCGGTGGAGGGCGCGGGGGCGGACGCCCTCTCCCTCATCAACACCCTGCGGGGCATGCGGATCGATGTGAACACCCGCCGCCCCATCCTGAAGATGAACACCGGCGGCATGTCCGGTCCCGCCGTGCTCCCCGTTGCGGTGCGCATGGTGTGGGAGGTCTCCAACGCCGTCAAGATCCCCGTGCTGGGCATGGGCGGCGTCTCCAAGGGCGAGGACGCGGCCCAGATGATGCTGGCCGGCGCCACCGCCGTGGCGGTGGGCACCGCCTGCTTTGCCGATCCCTACGCCCCGCTCAAGGTGCGGGACGGCCTGGCTGAAATCGCCGCCAGGCAGGGACTCTCCGCCGTGTCGGAGCTCACCGGCGGCGTAAAGCCCTGGTAAGACGCGGAGAGGAGGCGCGGAACATGGAGGACCACTACTATGTATCCCTGAGCCTGGAGGAGTGCATCGACCGGGTCCACGCCGCCGTCACCGGCAGCATCACCGGCGAGCTCATCGACCGGTATGAGGTCCCCCATCCCAAGGGCGGGACCTGCGTGGTGCTGGTCTACGAGAAGCACTACTGGCGGGCGGGCAACCGCCTCACCCTCACCGTGGTGCTGGACGACTTTGCCGGAACCGACGTGACGCAGGTCCACTGTGCCGGCGGAGGCGGGGGCGAGGGCCTGTTCCGCTTTGACTGGGGCGCGGCGGGGAGCTTTGAGGACGCCGTCCACCGTGCCCTGGAGGCATACCGGCTCTGAGGCCGGAGAGACTGAGAGAGGGGGAGGAGTCCCATGGCTTGTACACTGTATATCGTCCGCCACGCCGAGGCGGAGGGGAATCTCTACCGCCGCATCCACGGCTGGTATGATTCCCTCATCACCGACAACGGCTACCGCCAGATCGCCGCGCTGGAGGAGCGCTTCCGGGACATTCCGGTGGACGCGGTGTACTCCAGCGATCTCTTCCGCACCAAGACGACCGCCGGGGCCATCTACCGCCCCAAGGGGCTGGCGCTCCAGACCCGGGCCGACCTGCGGGAGCTCTCCATGGGCGTGTGGGAGGACCACACCTGGGGCGAGGTGGCCCACTTCCAGCCGGAGCACTATCTCCGGTACAGCACCTGTGACCCCGGGTGGAAGAACGAGGGGGGCGAGTCCCGGCAGGAGGGCCGCCGCCGCATCCGCGCCGCCATCCTGGACATTGCCGCCCGGCATCCGGGCGAACAGGTGGCCGTGGTCTGCCACGGGGACATCATCCGCTGTCTCCAGGCCGAGGTGCTGGGGGTGCCGGTGGAGGAGATGCCCTCCCTGGGGCACTGCGACAACACCGGCGTGACCGCCCTGCGGGTGGAGGGGGAGCGGATGGAGCTCCTCTTCCAGAACGACAACTCCCACCTGCCGGAGGAGTGCTCCACCCTGGCCCGCCAGCGGTGGTGGAAGGACGTGCGCAACACCATGGGGGACGCCAACTTCTGGTTCCGTCCCCTCACCGCTGCGGATGAGGCCTTTTACTGCTCCCTCCACCGGGAGACCTGGACCGGGCTGTACGGCGCCGAGTCCGGCTATGACGCGGGGGCCTTCTTCCGGGACGCGCTGGAGGCCGCCGGGCGGGATGCCCGGGCGGCAAGCGTGGCCATGCTGCGGGAGGAGGCGGCCGGGGTGGTCCAGCTGGACCTCGCCCGGGACGAGGCCCAGGGAGCAGGCCACATCCGCTTTCTGGCCCTGGCCCCCGAGCGGCGGGGGAAGGGGCTGGCCCCCCAGCTCCTGGGACAGGCCGTGTCGGTCTACCGGGGCATGGGCCGGGACCGGCTGCGCCTGCTGTGCGCGCCGAAAAATGAGCGGGCCCGGCGGTTCTATGACCGCCACGGCTTCCGCACCATCGCGGCTCAGCCCGGACACCGGGGGAGTCTGGATCAGATGGAAAAATACATCGGCTATCGTCCGGACGCCCGGGGAGGGCTCCTCTGACGGGGCCCATTTTAAGACAAGACGAGGTTTTTATGAATCAGTTTTTACCCGTATCCAAAGAGGAAATGGTGGAGCGCGGCTGGTACTGGTATGACTTTCTGGTCATCACCGGCGACGCCTATGTGGACCACCCCACCTTCGGCCCGGCCATCATCTCCCGGGTGCTGGAGGCGGAGGGCTACCGGGTGGCCGTGCTGGCCCAGCCCGACTGGCACAGTGCCGACGCCTTTGCCGCCATGGGGCGTCCCCGGCTGGGAGTGCTTCTCTCGGCGGGCAACATCGACTCCATGGTGGCCCACTACACCGCCGCCAAGCGCCGCCGGCACGACGACGCCTATTCCCCCGGCAATCAGGCCGGACGCCGTCCCGACCGGGCCACCATCGTCTACTCCAACCGGGTGCGGGAGGCCTTTGGGGACATCCCCCTCATCATCGGCGGCCTGGAGGCGTCCCTGCGCCGGTATGCCCACTACGACTACTGGGAGGACAAGGTGCGCCGCTCCATCCTGGTGGACAGCCAGGCCGACCTTCTGACCTACGGCATGGGCGAGCGGGCCACCCGGGAGATCGCCAGGCGGCTGGCCAAGAAGGAGCCCATCTCCTCCATCACCGATGTGAAGGGCACCTGCTTCCTGGCCCGCAGCGCCGACGCGTGCGCCTATCCCAAGGTGGAGGTGGCCTCCTTTGAGGAGGTGGCCCGGGACAAGCGGGCCTACGCCCTGGCCAACCAGGTGGAGTATGAGGAGCACGACCCCATCCGGGGCCGGGCCATTGTCCAGCGCCACGGGGATGCCTATGTCATCGCCAACCCGCCCGCCATGCCCCTGAACACGGCGGAGCTGGACGCGGTGGCGGAGCTCCCCTATGTGCGGGAGCCCCATCCCATGTACGACGCCATGGGCGGCGTGCCCGCCATCGAGGAAGTGCGCTTCTCGGTGGCCCACAACCGGGGCTGCTTCGGGGCGTGCAACTTCTGCTCCCTGGCCTTCCACCAGGGGCGGATGATCACCTCCCGCAGCCATGAGAGCGTCATCCGGGAGGTGGAGATGCTCACGAAGCATCCGGGCTTCAAGGGCTATATCCACGACGTGGGCGGCCCCACCGCCAACTTCCGCCATCCCTCCTGCGCCAAGCAGCTGGAGCACGGCCTGTGCAAAAAGCGGGCCTGTCTGGCCCCCACGCCCTGTCCCAACCTGGACGCCGACCACAGCGACTATTTAAAGCTCCTGCGGGAGCTGCGCGCCATCCCGGGCATCAAGAAGATCTTCATCCGCTCGGGCATCCGCTTTGACTATATGCTGGAGGACAAGAATGGGGAGTTCTTTGCCGAGCTGGTCAAGCACCATGTCTCCGGCCAGCTCAAGGTGGCCCCGGAGCACTGTGTCAACGGCGTGCTGGACTATATGGGCAAGCCCCATATCCAGGTCTATGAGAAGTTCAAGCAGAAGTACGACCGCCTGAACCAGAAGTACGGCAAGGAGCAGTATGTGGTGCCCTACCTCATGTCCTCCCACCCGGGCTGTACCCTCCAGGACGCGGTGAAGCTGGCCGAGTGGCTCAACAAGACCGGACGCCAGCCCGAGCAGGTCCAGGACTTCTATCCCACGCCGGGCACCCTGTCCACCTGCATGTACTATACCGGCATCGATCCCCGCACCATGGAGCCGGTCTATGTTCCCACCGATCCCCACGACAAGGCCATGCAGCGGGCGCTCATGCAGTGGAAGCGCCCGGACAAGCGCCCCCTGGTACTGGAGGCCCTGCGGAAGGCGGGCCGGGAGGATCTCATCGGCTACGGGAAGGAGTGCCTGCTCCGTCCCGTCCACGGAGCGCCTGCCGGCGGACCGGCAGAGAGCCGGAAGAGCGCCGGGAAGGGCCGTACCGGGGAGAAGAGCCGGGGCGGCAAGCCCAAGCTCAAGCAGGCGGGCCTCCGGGTGGAGCACAACGAGTCCCACGCCAAGCGAAAGGCCGGCTGGGCCAAACCCAAGAGCAAGAAGAACGCCAAGCCCGGAAAGGGCCGTTAAGCGCGTGTCAATGGCAAGGCCGCCGATAAAGTGTATTTCTGCGCTTTGTGCTGCAAGAGCCTCGCAGAGTTCCGCCGTCCGCAGACGGCGGAAGAGGGTCGGATCGTGTTTTCCGGCGGCATGTACGTCGGAAAACACTCTGCTCAGGCCACAAGTGTGCGAGCGGAAGCGAGTGCGCGCAGCGGCCTGCATCCCCTCGAAAAAATGCTTGCATTTTTGAGAAGCGTGTCGAAGTTTTTCGACACGCGGAAGGCCGCCGCGAAACCATTTCGGTTTCGCGGCGGCCTCTTTGCGTCAGATGTGGTTTCCCTGGATGACGGCCAGGAACTGCTTGCCGTACTGGGCCAGCTTGTGGCTGCCCACGCCGGGGACCCGCTCCATCTCGGAGAGGGTGGCGGGCTTGCGGGCCGCCATCTCCCGCAGGGTGCGGTCGGTGAAGATGACGTAGGCGGGCAGGCTCTTTTTCCGGGCCAGCTCTCCCCGCAGGGCCCGCAGGTTCTGGAAGAGGGTCTCGTCCACCGGTCCTCCGGGGAGGGGCTGAGGCCGCTCCCGGCGGGCGGGACGGGACTGCCCGGCCTTCATGCGCATGGTGACCTGTGCGCTTTCGGCGGAGAGCTCCCGGGCCCGGGGACCCTGGGAAAGGACGGGGTAGTCCCCGTCGCTGAGGGCCAGATACCCCTGGTCCACCAGGTGGCGGATCTGGGCCTTGACCTGCTCCACCTTCCGGTGGGACAGGAGCCCGAAGGAGCGCCGCCGGTCCAGATCCCAGCGGAGGGTGCGCTCGTTCTCCCGGCCGCAGAGGAGGTCTGCGATGGTGGTCACGCCGAAGCGCCCGCCGCACTCATCCACGGCGGAGAGGATGGCCCGGGCCTCCTTGGTGATGTCCACATCCTCCCACCCATCGGTGCAGTTGGAGCAGTGGCCGCAGGAGGGGGACGGGGGCTCCTCCCCAAAGTAGCGGAGGATGAAATGGCGCAGGCAGTCGTTGGTGGTGGCGTAGAAGGTCATGGTCTTGAGCCGGTCCATCTGCCGCTGGCGCAGGGCGGAGAGGGCCTCCTCCTCCACCCCCTCGGGGGCCTGGGACTGGTCGATGAGGTAGCGGTTCGTGATCACGTCCCGCCCGCTGTACAGGAGGATGCAGTCGGCGGGACTGCCGTCCCGTCCGGCCCGGCCCGCCTCCTGGTAGTACCCTTCCAGATCCAGGGGCATGTTGTAGTGGACCACATAGCGGACGTTGGACTTGTCGATGCCCATGCCGAAGGCGTTGGTGGCCACCATGACGGGGCACTCGTCGGTGGCAAAGGCGTCCTGGTTGGCCTGCCGTTCCTCGGGGCTCAGTCCGGCGTGATAGCGGGTGGCGGCCACGCCGTGGGCCTGGAGAAAGGCGCAGACCTCCTCCACCGCCTTGCGGGTGGAGCAGTAGACCACGCCGCTCTCATTCTGCCGCCGCAGGAGGATGGAGAGAAGCTCGTCCTTCCGGTTCTGGGGATGGCGCACCTCAAAATAGAGGTTTTTCCGGTCAAAGCCGGTGGTGGTGGTCACCGGGTCCTGGAGGGAGAGCTTTTGCAGGATGTCCTCCCGCACCTCGGGGGTGGCGGTGGCGGTAAAGGCTCCCAGGGCGGGGCGCCTGGGCAGGGAATCCAGAAAGGCGGGGATCTTCAGATAGCTGGGCCGGAAGTCGGTGCCCCACTGGGAGACGCAGTGGGCCTCGTCCACCGCCACCATGGAGATCTGGGCCTGCTGGGCGAAGCGGAGAAAGCCGGGACTCTCCAGCCGCTCGGGGGCCACATAGATGATCTTATAGCGGCCCTGCCAGGCCCGCTCCAGGGCCAGGGCATACTGCCGCTCGGTGAGGGAGCGGTTGAGATAGGCCGCCGGGATGCCGGCCTGCACCAGGCTTCCCACCTGGTCCTTCATCAGGGAGATGAGGGGGGAGATCACCAGCGCCACCCCCGGGAGCATGATGGCCGGGAGCTGGAAGCACAGGGATTTGCCCGCGCCGGTGGGCATGATGGAGAGCACGTCCCGCCCCTCCAGCAGGGCGTCCACCGCCCGCTCCTGGCCGGGAAGAAAGCCGCGGTATCCAAAATAGGCCTGGAGCATCTCCAGTTTATAGGACATGGGGGACCCCTCCTGTCTGCACTCGAACAATCGTTGCTATTGTAGCACAGATCGCGCCCCGAGACAACGGGGGAGGAAATTGCAAATGCCCTTTTACCATTTAGACTGATTTCGATGAAATGGGAATTCTATGTTCCAAATCGGAAGGGGTACAGATAAAAACCTCCACGAGATTTTCAATGCCTCGTGGAGGTTTTCTTCACATGATCCTCAGAAAGTAATATTCACAACTTCGGTATCCACAATGGTTTCCCAGTTCTCGAAGTCGAACACATGGAACGACAATTCCACATCATTGATTGCTGTGATGTCGTTTTCACTCAGATCGGATTCCATAAATGTGATGGTATCCACCGCTTTCTTTCCTGCAACCACATTGCAGGAGAACATAGCATTCACCATAAAACCGTTGATGGATACGTCCCTGGTCTGCACCGTGATATCCTTGTCGCTGTTGTTTTCCATATAAACTACGATGCTTGGGCCAAAGATGGATTCATCCTCTGCAAGGCCCTTGATGACAATTTTTACACCATTTCCATCATAGGCTAAACTGCCGCTGTCGTCAAAAGTGTATTCATAAGTATCCGCGATGGAAGTTTTAAGCTGGATTGCATCGGTATCGAGGTAGGTCTCCCATTCGGCCGTATCAAAGATGTGGAATGCAATCTCCATATCAGCGATTGTATCAATACCGCAGGCTTCAAAACTTGATGCCGCAAAAATTAAACTGTCGTTGGCTTTTTTGCCATTCACAACATCCACAGACATCATCGTTTCTGCCATGTATCCGTTCACGCAGGCGTTTTTACATTGAAAGGTTAAGTCTTTACCGGAATTGTTCTCAATAAGGAGTTTAATCTCCGGTCCAAAGATTCCGTCCATTTCGAGGCTTTTTGCTGTGATTTTTACTCCGGATTCCTCCAGAAGTACCGTTTCAGGAATCGTCACTTCTTCCGGCTCCGTTTTTCCTGCCTGCTCGCTCGGCTGTGCTTCTGCACCGCTGTTTCCAGTCGTAACAGAGGAAGCATCTTTGATTTCTCCACCGGAAGAATCTCCGCAGGCGGCGAAGGACATCACGATGACGAGGGAAAGGATAGCGGCTAAAACTCTTTTCATGTTCTCTTCTCCTTTACTTTGCATCTTGTGGCATGAAAATAACTCCAATATTACCAGACAAACATACAGCTCAGCATTTCTTTTCTCGCCACATTTGGGTTCAGTATACCAAGTTTAAAAATATATGTCAATAATCGTATATATGAATTATCGTATATATTAAAAATCGCACATACCTCCTATACTTCATAGTAATAGGAGGTACTGGTAGATGATCAGCTATGAACCGTTATTTCGGACAATGAAGGAAAAGGGGATCACATCCTATCGTTTGGGAAAAATGGGATTTCCCTTATCGAATTATTATGCTATGAAGCGTGGTGAGAATATATCTACACACACATTAAACCAGTTATGTAAATTACTTCAATGCAAAGTAGAAGATATATTGGAATATTTAGACGAAGAATGAACTGCGGATATGGGGAGTGATCCTGTATCTGTGGTTTTTTTATATCGTAAAATATGACTTGAGTGCACCTGTTGGAGCATATTTGGACCCTAAATCAGGATTTTACAAATCCGGGCAAATAGGATATAATAAAGTGTTATAAATCCCTATAATTCCCTATAAGACCTAGATTCTGAGGTGCTTGCGTGAAAAAAACTTACCTGGCAGGCCTGGCGGCCTGCGCACTCCTGCTGACCTCCTGCGCGCCTGCGGGGGAGGGAAAGCAGGATCTGCCCACCGTAGCGGCCACCACCTGGCCGGTCTACTGCTTTGCCTCCGCCGTGGCGGAGGGCGTGGAGGAGATCCGGGTGGTGCCGGTGGTGAATCAGCCCATGAGCTGTCTCCATGACTATACCCTGTCCATCCGGGACATGAAGGCCCTGGACGGGGCCGACCTGATCCTGGAAAACGGCGTGGGGATGGAGGACTTCATGGCGGATGCCGTGGCCGCGTCCAGAACGCCGGTGGTGGACTGCTCCGCCGGCGTGGAGCTGCGCCACCTGGACGAGGACGAGGAGGGCCATGTCCACGAGGAACACGAGGGGCATGACCACGGCGAGTATGACCCCCACATCTGGATGGACCCGGAGCGGGCCGCCGTGATGACCGGGACCATCGCCCAGGCTCTGGCCCAGTGGGACCCGGACCATGCCGAGACCTACTATACCAACGCCCAGGCGGCTCAGGAGAAGCTGTGCGCCCTGGCGGAGGAGGGGCGGGAGACCCTGTCCGGCCTGACCAATCGGGAGCTCATCACCTTCCACGATGGCTTCGGCTATTTTGCCGAGGCCTTTGACCTGCACATCCTCAAGGCCATTGAGGAGGAGGAGGGGAGCGAGACTTCCGCCCGGGAGTTCAAGGAGCTGGTGGAGCTCATCCGCGCCGAGGAGATCCCGGCGGTCTTCACCGAGGTCAACGGCTCGGACGCCACGGCCCGGGCGCTCTCCCGGGAGACGGGGGTGACCAGCGCCCCCCTCACCATGATCATGAGCGGAGAGGGGAGCGGCCTGGACCCCTACCTGGAGGCCATGGAATCCAATCTTGAGACCATTTTGGAGGCACTTGCATGAGCGTACAGAAACATCAGAATGCCGGAGAGGGGTGCACGGGCGCCTGCTGTCTCCGGCTGGACAAGCTGGGGGTGGACATCGGCGGAGACTCCATCCTCCACGACGTGAGCTTCCACCTCCACTGCGGGGAGATCGTGGCCCTCATCGGGCCCAACGGCGCGGGAAAGAGCTCTCTATTCCGGGCCATCCTGGGGCAGATCGGCCACACCGGCAGCATCGACTTCCAGCAGGCCGGCGGGAGCCGGACCCGCCCCCTCATCGGCTATGTGCCCCAGAGCCCCAGCTTTGACCGGGGGGACCCGGTGAGCGTGCTGGACTTTTTTGCGGCGGCCATCTCGGACTGGCCGGTCTTTCTGCCCACACCCCGCCGGCTGCGGGAGCGGGTGCGCAGCTGTCTGGAGCGGGTCCACGGGGCCTCCCTCATCGACAAGCGCCTGGGGGCCCTCTCGGGCGGCGAGCTCCAGCGGGTGCTGCTGGCCCTGGCACTGGAGCCGCTGCCCCACATCCTGATCCTGGACGAGCCCCTCTCCGGCGTGGACATCGACGGGGAGCGGCAGCTCCTGGACATGCTGGATGAGATCCGGCGCAGCTATGATCTCTCCATCCTCCTCTCCACCCACGACTTTGCCACCCTGGAGCAGTTTGCCGACAAGGTGGTCCTCCTCAAGAGCAGCGTGCTGCGGGTGGGCCCGCCCCGGGAGGTCCTCACCTCGCCGGAGTTCCGGGAGGTATTCCATCTGGATCTGCGAAAGGAGGGGATGTAACATGGAGCTGTGGTATGCTCTGGTAGAACTGCTCCCCTTTGAGTGGGCCCAGCCGGACAGCATGTATTTCATGAAAAACGCGCTGCTGGCCATCCTGGTGATCTCGCCCCTCTTTGGCCTGCTCTCCACGATGGTGGTGGAGAGCCGGATGTCCTTCTTCTCCGACGCGCTGGGCCACTCGGCCTTTACCGGGATCGCCATCGGGTCCCTGTGCGGTCTGGCCGAGCCCATGTGGTGCGCGGTGGTCTTTGCGGTGATCTTTGCCGTGCTGTTTACCTACGTCCGCCGGCACACCAACCTGGCCAGCGACACGGTGATCGGGGTCTTTTCCTCCACGGCGGTGGCCCTGGGCATCTTCATCGCCACCCTGGGCGGGGGAAGCTTTACCAAATTCAACGCCCTGCTGGTGGGCGATATCCTGAGCGTGGAGCCGGGAAAGATCGGCCTCCTGGCGGCCATCCTGCTGGTGGTGGTCGTGCTGTGGGTGTGCTCCTTCAACCAGCTGATGCTGGCCTCGGTCCATCCGGCCCTGGCCGACAGCCGGGGCATCCGGGTGTTCTGGCAGGAGAGCCTCTTTGCCGCCGCCATCGCCGTGGTGGTGACGGTGTCCATGACTTGGGTGGGCCTGCTGGTCATCAACTCGCTTCTGGTGCTGCCCGCGGCGGCGGGGCGGAATCTGGCCCGGAACCTGCGGCAGTATCATCTCTTCTCGGTGGTGGGCGCCCTGGTGGCCGGAATTGCGGGGCTCTTGACCTCCTATCAGGTGGGGGCCTCCACCGGCGCGTGCATCACCCTCTATCTGGCGATCTATTTTGCGCTGACCTTCTGTTTCCGCACCCGGCGGATGTAAGAAAAGAAGGGGGAACACTTCATGAAACAACGGCAGAGTCTTCAAATCGTCCTGGTCCTGGTGCTGCTGGCACTTTTGGTGGGCGCGCTGTCCTACTGGGATGGACAGCACCGGAGGGAAGGGCCCCCGGGCCAGACCTCTGCCGTCTGTATGACGGTCCCAGCCGTGGGATAGAAAGAAGGAATGAAACCATGAAAACGGGAATCGTGCTGGAGGGCGGAGCGCTGCGCACCATCTTCTCCAGCGGCGTGACGGACGGCCTGCTGCGGGGCGGGGTGGACTTCTCCTATGTGGTGGGGGTCTCCGCCGGGATCGCCTACGGGGTGAGCTACCTCTCGGGGCAGTTCGGGCGGAATCTGGAGATTCTGACCCGCTATGCCAACGATAAGCGGTATATGAGCAAGCGCAACCTCCTCCGTCCGGGCAACCACTGCTACTTCGGCCTGCGCTTTACCTATGAGGAGATTCCCAACCGCCTGGTCCCCTTTGACTATGAGACCTTTGCCGCCTGGCCCGGAAAGGCCGAGGCGGTGGTCACCAACCTGGAGACCGGGCGGCCCGAGTACCTGGAGGTCCCCCGCCGGGACGACCAGTTCCTGCTCTTACAGGCCACCTGCGCCATGCCCCTGCTCTTTCCCATCTATAAGCTGAACGGGATCAAGTGCCTGGACGGCGGGGCGGCCGACGCCATCCCCTTCCGGCGGGCCTTCCAGCAGGGATGCGACCGGGTGGTGGTGGTCCTCACCCGGGAGCGGAGCTACCGCCGGCAGCCGGAGAAGCTCCAGCCCCTCATCGACCTGCGCTATCACAAGTATCCCCATTTCTGCGAGACCATGCGCCGCCGGGCCGAGACCTACAACGCCGACCGGGAGGAGCTCTTCCGCCTGGAGCGGGAGGGAAAGGTCCTGCTGCTGGCCCCCGAGGACACCCGTGGATTCTCCCGGGTGGAGCGGGATGTGGACAAGATCCGCGCCCTCTGGCAGTCCGGCTATGACCAGGCCATGGAGCGCATGGAGGAGATCCGGGACTTTCTCGGTCTGGAAGAGACGGCGGGGCGGTAAAACGGTTTTGCAGGAAAATTTACAGGACCATTCATAATATGGTAACATTTTCATGCTATAGTAGACCTCAAACAATTGCGCCATAGGAGGCAAAAGTGTATGGTGCCGTGGAAAAAGTGCGCATAGAATGGAGGTTTTTGTATGGCGAGCAATCCGAATTACGGCGTCGTGACCGAAGAGATCCGGCGCTTGGCGGCCCTGACCCAAGAGAATAGTTGCATCAACCCGGATGACTACGTGCGTTATGACGTCAAGCGCGGTCTGCGAGACCTGAACGGCAAGGGCGTTGTGGCCGGTCTGACGGAGATTTCTGATATTGTGGCCAAGCAGGTGGTCAACGGTGAGAGCGTCCCCTGTGAGGGCAAGCTCTATTACCGGGGCATCAATGTGGAAGACCTGGTACAGGGCGTGCTGAAGGAGGGGCGCTACGGCTTTGAGGAGACGGCGTACCTTCTGATGCTGGGCCAGCTGCCCAATGAGGCCCAGCTCCGGGAGTTCCGCGGGCAGCTCTCCTACTACCGCACTCTGCCCAACAACTTTGTGCGGGACATCATCCTCAAGGCCCCCAGCCGGGACATCATGAACTCCCTGGCCCGGAGCGTGCTCAACCTGGCCTCCTATGACGAGGACGCCGACGACATCTCCCTGCCCAATGTGATGCGCCAGTGCCTCCAGCTGCTGGCGGTCTTTCCCATGCTGGCGGTGTACGGCTATCAGGCCTACAACTACAAGAGCGGCAGCAGCCTGTACATCCACGCCCCCCAGCCCGAGCACTCCACCGCCGAGAGCATCCTGGCCCTCCTGCGGCCTGATTCGGCCTACTCCTACTGGGAGGCCCACGTGCTGGACATCTGCCTGATGCTCCACGCCGAGCACGGCGGCGGCAACAACTCCACCTTTACCACCCACGTGGTCACCTCCTCGGGGACCGACACCTATTCCTGCATCGCAGCCGCCCTGGCCTCCCTGAAGGGCCCCCGGCACGGCGGTGCCAACATCAAGGTCATCCAGATGTTTGAGGACATGAAGCAGGTGGTCCGGGACTGGAAGGACGAGGACGAGGTGCGGGCCTATCTCCGGGCCCTGCTGGACAAGCGGGCCTTTGACAAGTCCGGCCTGATCTACGGCATGGGCCACGCGGTCTACTCCCTGTCCGATCCCCGCGCCAACATTCTCCATGGGATGGTGGAAAAGCTCTCCCGGGAGAAGGGACGCATGGAGGAGTACGAGCTCTACTCCCTGGTGGAGCGCCTGGGTCCCGAGGTCATCTCCGGCGAGCGGAAGATGTACAAGGGCGTATCGGCCAACGTGGACTTCTACTCCGGCTTCGTCTATCACATGCTGGACCTGCCCCAGGAGCTCTATACCCCCCTCTTTGCCATGGCCCGCATGGCAGGCTGGGGCGCCCACCGGATGGAGGAGCTCATCAACATGGGCAAGATCATCCGGCCCGCCTATCAGTATGTGGGCACCCATCAGGATTACCTGCCCCTCAAGGAGCGGGACTGAGCGCCCAGACATCCATGAAAAAGCCCCCGGCTGTCCTCCCGCAACAGGGAGGAAAGCCGGGGGCTTGTTTTGTGCTCAGGCCCCGGGCTTCTGGATCTGATCCAGGATGGAGGCCTTTTCGGCCCAGTTGTTGCCGTAGTCGGGGCGGTGGACGGTATCCATGATGTCCCGCACGTCATAGAACTGGGTGTAGTGGTGTCCGCCGTAGCGCAGGGTGGTCCCGTCCGGATGGAGCCGGTCGCAGATGACGGCGGAGAGATCGTCCTTGATGTAGGAGAAGGAGTTGACGCCCACGCTGGCAAAGATCCGGAAGCCCTGGCTCTGGAGGTACTGGAGCTTGGGGCCGGTCTGATGCCAGTCGTCCCCGTCGGGGCGGGCGCCGTGGGGATAGAAGAGGATATTGGTGGGACCCACCAGGGAGCCCACCTCCTCGGCCCAGCGGACGGTGTCCCGCTTGACCCAGTCCAGATCCACCTTGGAGGAGCCCAGGTTGATGTGGCCCCAGGTGTGGGAGCCGAAGGTCCAGCCGGTGTCCTTGAGGCGCTGAATAATGGGCTTGACCGCCTCGATCTCGGCCTGGCGGTTGGCGTCAAAGGCGGGACGGCGGGGGTCGTCGGCGGCGATGTCGATGTCGTTCTGGGTGCGGTAGCCCAGGATGCCCTCATAGCCGGTGAGGGAGAAGCAGCCCTTAGCGCCGTTGAGGGAGAAGTCCGGGTGGGCCCGGACAAACTGGTCCAGAATGGGAGTGGCGTCCAGATCCTGGGTGAGGAAGGTCTCCTTGGTGTTGGGATCGGTGCACTCGGCCCAGATGTCCCCGTCCTCGCCCAGCACCAGCTTGGAGGTGAAGCCCTCGGCCAGCATGTACTCGTAGTAGTTCACATCGTCAAAGGAGAGGACCAGGGGCTTCTTGCCCTCGGGCAGCATGAGGGTGTTGCGCTGCATCCGGGACTCGCCGCTCTCAGTGGTGTACTCGCTCCACACATCGCACATGTTGACCAGGATATAGTCCCGCCGGTAGAGCTCGTCCAGGATCTTCTTGAACTCGTCGGCGGTGAGCATCCAGTCGTCCAGGCCCTTCTGCCGGTTCTCCGGCACGGCACTGGAGAAGGTGAACTCCGGATAGGCGATGACCGGGTGGAAGAAGAGATGCTCCACCACCTGGTTGGGGCCCCAGGCCTGGGTGAGCTGGTCCTCCGACCAGTAGGTGCGCACGGCCTCCTCCGGGTCGGGCGTGGGTGTGGGCGTGGGGGCCGGGGCAGCGGAGGCGCTCGGCTCCGGTCCGGGTGTTGCGCCGGGCTTTTGGCAGGCGGCCAGAGAAAAGGTCATCAGTAGGGCCAGAGAAAAGGCCGCGCCGCGTTTCAGGCAATTCATAAAGCTCGCATCCTCTCTTTATCATCTGTATTTCCGGAGGAAGGAGGAGAAGACGGCGTCCCAGGGGACGATGCTCCTCCGGCAGACACTATCATAGCGCGGAAAGGACCGAAAAAAACCACAAACAGGTTACAAATTCTTACGAAATTCCGTCGAATCGTGTAAGATTTGGAAAAGGTCCGGTCAGGCGGCGGAGAAGGGTGCGGGCACCCGCCGTACCAGCAGGAGGGAGACCGCTCCGGTGACCGCCCCCGTCACCAGAGAGCAGAGGAGCAGCGGGGCCAGATAGACCAGCGGGGCCCGGCTGCCCAGCACAGCCATGGCGGCCAGGATCTGCCCGGTGTTGTGGGCGGCGGCCCCGGCGATGGATACGCCGTAGAGGGAGAGGGCGGGGAGCCGGAGCAGGAGGGCCATGACCCCCAGCGCCAGCAGTCCGCCGGTCAGGGAGAAGGCCAGGGCCATCAGATTGCCCCCCAGAAGGTTGCCCAGGAAGCAGCGGGCCAGGAGGATGAGGAGAGCCTCCCGCCCGGAGAGGCGGCACAGGGCGTATACCGTCACCAGATTGGCCAGGCCCAGCCGCAGGCCGGGCAGGGGGATGAGGATGGTCAGCGGGGCCAGACCCTCGGCCACCGAGAGGGCCAGGGCCAGAGCCGTCAGTACGGCGCAGCGGGTCAGTCGGGAAACAGACAAGGCGGGCGCTCCTTTCACAGCAGGGGAGAAATCAGGATCTGCCCCGGCAGGCCCTGCGCAGCTGGGCCGGGGTGGAGGTGATGGCGCCGGTGGGACAGGCCTGGAGGCAGTCGCCGCAGCGGATGCACTCCACGCTGTTGGGGCGCTGCCAGACCGGGATGTCCAGCTTACAGGCGCTCTGGCAGTGGCCGCAGCTGGTGCAGCGGTGGGCGTCCACCTTCAGCCGGTACAGGGAAATGGGGTTCAAGAGGCCGTAAATGGCCCCCAGGGGACACAGATACCGGCAGAAGGGACGGTAGACCAGAAGAGAGAGCACGATCAGCAGGATGAGGAGCAGACTCTTCCAGGCGAAGAGAAACCCGAGGACGTCCCGCAGCATGGGATTGACGGCGGCCAGGGGCCAGCCGGCCAGCAGGGTGCCGGAGGGGCAGACGTACTTGCAGAACCAGGGGGAGCCCTGTCCGAAGGCGTCCACCGCAAAGAGGGGGAGCAGGATGACAAAGCCGATCAGCAGCAGGTATTTGATCCTGCGCAGCCATTTCTCCCCGGGCAGACGGCGCAGCTTCCGCACGAAGGGGATCTTGTGGAGCAGGTCCTGCACCAGGCCGAAGGGACACAGCCAGCCGCACACAAAGCGGCCCAGGGCCGCGCCGATGAACATCAGAAAGCCCAGCACATACAGAGCGGTCCTGGCCCGGCCGCTGGCCAGGGTGGACTGGAGGGCGCCCAGGGGGCAGGCGCCCAGCGCGCCGGGGCAGGAGTAGCAGTTGAGCCCCGGGACGCAGTAGGCCTTGGAGGGACCCTTCCAGATGGTCCCGGAGGTAAAGCCCTGCACATAGCCGTTGGTGAGGGCGGTCCAGGCCAGCTGGACCCAGGTCCGGAGACCGCGGCGCTTCTTATCCAATGCCCACACACTCCAGACAGAGATTCACGGCCTTCATAAAGACCGCGTCCCGTCCCCCCAGACGGGTGCCCACCACCATCAGGGCCGCCCCCAGCCCCAGCACAAGCAGAGTGGGGAGAAAGGCGCGCACGTTCTTCACTGCACTTCCTCCAGGGTCTCCTCAATGACGGCGGCCCACTGGTCCTTGGTCTTGGCCCCCATGTAAAACTTCCCCACCTGGTTGCCCTCGGAGTCCACAAAGAAGGTGGAGGGCAGGGCGTAAATCTGCCCCAGGATGGGATAGAGGCTCTCCGAGGGGAGGAGATTGGTGTAGGTGACGCCCGAGCCCTCCGCGATGGTGCGGGCCTCCTCCACCTGCTCCGGATTGAGGGTGCCGTCCTGGTTGAGCACGTCGCTGACGATGCCCACGATCTGGAAGCCCTGGTCGGCGTACTCGGTGTGCAGCTCGGCCAGCGCGGGCATCTCCTCCTTGCAGGGGGGACAGAAGGTACCCCAGACGTTGATCATGGTCAGGTCATAGTCGGCCAGGATGGACTGGTCCACCGCCTGGTCGTTCAGGTCGGTGGCGGTAAAGGTGCTGAGGACGCCGCTCTGTTCCTGGGCCGTATCCTCCGCAGCGGCAGAGGGCGAGGGGGAAGGGGAGGGCGAGGGCGAGGCGGCGGTGGTTCCGCCGCCGCAGGCGCTCAGGGTACAGGCCAGCAGCAGAGCCGAGGGGAGCAAGAGTCGGGGAAATTTCATAAAATACTCCTTATAGATTTGGAATCAATGGGGGATTGCAGTAGTTTGATTCTACCACAGGGGAGCGGGAACGTCCATGTCTTTACCGGGCAGGGGACATGGACCAGGCCTGAAAGACGTGTCCGTCCTCCAGGTCCTTCCACTGGAAGCGGCCGTCCTCCAGCAGCAGGACGCTGTGGGGGCTGTTCTCCTTGGGAATGGAGACCGAGCCGGGGTTGAGATAGGTAAAGACCGGCCCCTCCACACAGACCGGGACGTGGGTATGTCCGTGGAGCAAAATGTCTCCGGGCTGGAGCTTGGGCGGGTGGTCCAGATGAAACTGGTGCCCGTGGGTGGCGAAAATCAGGTGCTCCCCCTCCTGGAGGAGGGCATAGTCGGCCAGGACGGGAAAGTCCAGCACCATCTGATCCACTTCCGCCTCGCAGTTGCCCCGGACGCACAGGATCTGGGAGGCGAGGGGATTGAGCATGGCGATGACCTCCTTGGGGGCATAGTCCCGGGGCAGGTCGTTGCGGGGCCCGTGGTAGAGCAGGTCCCCCAGCAGGAGCAGCCGGTGGGCGCCCTCGGTGTGGAAGGCGTCCAGCAGGCGGGCTGTCCAGTAAGCCGACCCGTGCAGGTCGGAAGCGATGAGCCATTTCATGAGCGGATACTCCTTTGCGTTGGAATACGATTGAGTATACCACAAAGACATGGGGAAAGAAAAGAGCGCCTGTCCCCCAAACGGGTGGACAGGCACTCAGCGTGCGTGAATAGGTTCGACAGGTCTCTCAAACAGGCTTTAGGACTTTGGCTTGGGCTTGAAGAGAAGGGCCACCAGGTAGCCGAAGAAGATGGCGGCGGTGATCCCTCCGGCGGCGGCAGTGATCCCGCCGGTGAGCGCCCCCATTACGCCCTGTTCCTCCACCGCCTTGCGCACGCCCTTGGCCAGCAGATAGCCGAACCCGGTCAGGGGGACGGTGGCCCCGGCGCCGGCAAAGTCCACCAGATGTTCATAGATCCCCAGCCCGCCCAGGACCACGCCGGAGACCACATAGGTCACCAGGATCTTGGCGGGCGTGAGGGAGGTCTTGTCAATGAGCAGCTGTCCGATCAGACACAGGACGCCCCCGCACAGAAAGGCGCGGGCATATTCCCAAAAGAGATCCATATGCATTCCTCCTCAAACCTGGGTGGAGATGGCCACCGCGTGGCAGATGGCTGGGATGCTCTCCCCCTGCATGGTGGAGGTGGGGGAGAGGAGGGCGCCGGTGCCGCAGAACAGGATGTGCTTCCACCGGCCCTGGAGCATGCCGTTCAGAAGATGGCCCGCCAGCACCACCGCGGAGCAGCCGCAGCCCGAGCCGCCGCAGTGGACGTCCTGCCCCTCCAGATCGTAGATGAGCACCCCGCAGTCCACCAGGTTTTTCAGATCCACGCCGTCCCGGTGGAAAAAGTCCAGCACGATCTCATGGCCCAGCTTGCCCAGATCCCCCGTGACGATGAGATCGTAGAAGGAGGGCTTGCGCCCCGTGTCCGAGAGATGGTTGCGGATGGTGTCGTAGGCCGCCGGGGCCATGGCGGCCCCCATATTGGCCGGGTCCTGGATGCCCTTGTCCACGATCTTGCCGGTGGTGACATGGGTCACATAGGGGCCGCTCCCCTCGGCGGTCAGGATGAGCGCGCCCGACCCGGTCACCGTCCACTGGGCGGTGGGGGTGCGCTGGCCGCCGTATTCCAGGGGGGTGCGGTACTGCCGCTCGGCGGAGCAGAAATGGGAGGAGGTCACGGCGGCCGTCAGGGTGCCGAACCCCCCGTCCAGCAGCATGGCTGCCAGAGAGAGGGACTCGGACATGGTGGAGCAGGCCCCATACAGGCCGAAAAAGGGGACGTCGGTCCCCCGGACGGCAAATCCGGTGCCGATGCACTGGTTGAGCAGGTCCCCGGCCAGGATATAATCCAGACAGGAGGCGGCCTTTTCCGCCTTCTCCAGGGCGGCGGACAGGGCCAGACGCTGCATGGCGCTCTCGGCCTTCTCCCAGCTGGTCTCGCCGAAGGTGTCATCCGCGCCGATCTGGTCAAAGGTGGCGGCCAGCGGCCCCTCGCCCTCTTTTTTCCCCACCACGCTGGCAAAGCCGGCGATGGAAGGAGGGCGCGTCAGAGCCACGGTCTGCTTGCCCCGTCGTTTGCTGTTCATGCCTTTCGCCTCCAAATGTTGTTCTCGGGCCTAGTTTGAACAAAAAGAAAGGGTCTTATGCACGCGGATTTTGTGGGGGGAACGTCTGGTCAAAGCGGGATGTTTCGAGTATAATATTTTTATCCTGTGCGGCCGCGGAAGACAGCGGGCACTCCTTTTGGGAGGAGTGCATGCGCGGCGCGGCGGCACTGCTTTTGTGGAAAAAAGGAGTTTTTATGGCGGAAGAGAAACGAACCATTGCCTATATCTGTCCCGCCTGCCGGCAGAGCGTGATCCTGGAGCGGAGCGTGTTCCAGCTGGCCGCGGCCCCCAATGAGCTGCCTTGTCCCTGCGGGAAATCGGCCCTGCGGGTGGAGATGATGGGGGATCGGGTGCATTTGACCGTGCCCTGTGTCTCCTGCGGAGGCGAGCACCGGGTGACCTGCGCCAGCCATGACTTTCTCCACCGGCGGGGACTGGCCTTCTCCTGCGGGAAGTCGGGCCTGGACTGCTGCTATGTGGGCGAGGAGGACACCGTGTTCGGCGCGGTGCGCCGCCTGGAGGAGGCCGTGGACAAGCTCCACCGGGAGGCCGGCGAGCGGGGCGCGTTCCTGGATGAGATCGTCATGCACGAGGTGCTCTCCGAGATCCGGGACATCGCCAAGCGGGGCGGGATCTCCTGCTCCTGCGGCGGGAAGGAGTGGAAGCTCCAGGTCAATTACAGCTCGGTGGACCTGGTCTGTGCCGCGTGCGGGGGCGATCTGCGCATCCCCGCCGCCACCGAGAGCGATATTGAGGACATCTGCTGCAAGCACACCCTCCGCATCCACGGACGCCGGGCGTGACGGCGGAAAGAGGAGGGAAATATATGTATTTCACCTATGAATATACCATTGACTCCCGGGATACCGATCCCTTCAACCAGTGCCGCCCCTCGGCCCTGCTGGGGCTTTTGCAGGAAGCGGCCACCGAGGCGGCCGTGGCCCTGCATGTCTCCCGGGAGGAGACGCTGGAGCGGTACAACTGCTTCTGGATGCTGGCCCGGATCTGGTACCGGCTGGAGCGGCCTCTCCACTGGAACGAGACCGTCACGGTAAAGACCTGGCACCGGGGCGGCAAGGGGGCCTCCACCTACCGGGACTATGACCTGTATGTGGACGGGGTCTATGTGGGCGAGGCGGTCTCCACCTGGGTGCTGGCCGATCTGGAGACCCACAAGCTCCTGCGCCTGTCCAAGGTGACGGAGTTTGTCGGGACCGACGGGGGAGAGCTGTGCAAGGAGCGCACCCTGGGCAAGATCCACCTGCCCGCGGAGATGGCCCTGGCGGAGGAGCGGCGCATGCACTACAGCGACGCCGACGTCAACCGCCATGTGAACAACAGCAAATACGCCGATTTTATCTGCGACGCTTTGCATATGGAGAAGCTGGGCGAGGGGAAGTTCCTCTCGGAGCTCCAGGTGGGATTTTTGGCGGAATGCCTGCCGGGCGAGACCATTGAGGTCTATACCGGCACGGAGAACGGCATGTGGTATGCCCACGGCTCCGACCGGGATGGAAAGAGCCGGTTTGACGCGGCCCTCACCCTTGCGCCCCTTTCGGAAACGGAGGGTTGACAACCTTCGACACAGATAGTAAAATAGGAAAAATTCATTGCAGATAAGGAGATGCACTATGGTCAATACGGATGCAAGCCAGAAGTTTACCAAGCAGGGGCTCACCTTCGATGATGTGCTCCTGGTGCCTGCTGAGAGCAACGTACTCCCCGCGGACATTGACCTGACCACCAAGCTCACCAAGAAGATCACCCTGAACATTCCTCTGATGAGCGCCGCTATGGATACCGTGACGGAGTACCGCATGGCGATCGCCATCGCCCGGGAGGGCGGCATCGGCATCATCCACAAGAACATGTCCATCGGCGCCCAGGCGGAGCAGGTGGATATGGTCAAGCGCTCGGAGAACGGCGTTATCACCAACCCCTTCTGGCTGGCGCCCGGCCACACGCTGGCCGAGGCCGACGAGCTGATGGCCAAGTACCGCATCTCCGGTGTGCCCATCTGTGACAACGGCCGTCTCATCGGTATCATCACCAACCGCGATATGAAGTTTGAGACCGATATGAACCAGCTCATCGACAACGTGATGACCAAGGAGAACCTGGTCACCGCCCGGGAGGGCATCACCCTGGAGGAGGCCAAGGAGATCCTGCGCCGCCACAAGATCGAGAAGCTGCCCCTGGTGGACGAGAAGGGCAACCTGAAGGGCCTCATCACCATCAAGGACATCGAGAAGGCCAGCGTCTACCCCAACTCCGCCCGTGACGAGAAGGGCCGCCTGCTGGTGGGTGCCGCCATCGGCGTCACCTCCGACGTGATGGACCGCGTCTCCGCCCTGGTGGACGCCGGCGCCGACGTGCTGGCTCTGGACTCCGCCCACGGCCACAGCCACAACATTCTGGAGTGTGTCAAGCGCATCAAGGCCCTGTACCCTGACGTGCAGCTCATCGCCGGCAACGTGGCCACCGCCGAGGGTACCCGTGCCCTCATCGAGGCGGGCGCCGACTGTGTGAAGATCGGTATCGGCCCCGGCTCCATCTGCACCACCCGCGTGGTGGCCGGTATCGGCGTGCCCCAGATCACCGCTGTGTATGACGCGGCCTGCGTGGCCGCCGAGTACGGCGTGCCCATCATCGCCGACGGCGGCGTGAAGTACTCCGGCGACATCGCCAAGGCCATCGCCGCCGGCGCCAACGTGGTCATGCTGGGCTCCCTGCTGGCCGGCTGTGAGGAGTCCCCCGGGGACACCGAGGTCTACCAGGGCCGTCAGTTCAAGGTGTACCGCGGCATGGGCTCTCTGGGCGCCATGGCCTGCGGCTCCAAGGACCGCTACTTCCAGCAGAACAACAAGAAGCTGGTGCCCGAGGGCGTCGAGGGCCGCGTCCCCTACAAGGGACTCACCGGCGAGACCATCTATCAGCTCATGGGCGGCCTGCGCGCCGGTATGGGCTACTGCGGCTGCCCCACCATCGCCGATCTGCAGCAGAAGGCTCAGTTCATCCAGATCACGGCGGCCGGCCTGCGGGAGTCTCACCCCCACGATATCTACATCACCAAGGAAGCTCCCAACTACACCGTCAGCCCCCAGTAAACTCAAACACAAGGGCCCGCGCCAGGCGTTGGCGCGGGCCCTTCCGCATGTCGGACAAGTCCGACATGCTTCTCAAAAATGCGAGCATTTTTTCGAGAGGATGCAGGCCGCTGCATGCATCGTCGGGTCAAAGTCCGCACCATTCGCCCCGGCCTGACAGCCAGGGCTCATTTCACTCCCTTGCCCCTCCTCTCCCAAACAAACCCGCTTCGCTGGGCTTCGTTTGGGTTCCTGGGAAGGGGCGCACGCTTGCGGCCTGAGGGGTGTGTTTTCCGACGTACACGCCGCCGGAAAACACGCTTTGCCTCTCTTCCGTTGTCTGCGGACAACGGAACTCTGCGAGGCTCTTGCAGTGCAAAGGGCAGAAGTACACGTTATTGACAGTCTGGAGGGACGGCCAGAGGCCGCCCTGCGGAAGGAGGAGGTCCAGTATACTGCATCTGTTGTTGAGCCGGGGAGGAGGCGCGGCCTCCGGCGAGCTCTTCCGGCGCATTCGGGAGAGCGGGGGGGAGCGCCCCCAGATCCTCATCGTGCCGGAACAGCACTCCCACGACAGTGAGCGCCGGCTGTGCGCCGCCGCGGGGAACCAGGTCTCCCGCTATGCGGAGGTCCTCTCCTTCACCCGGCTGGCCGGGCGGGTCTTTTCGGTCTACGGAGGAGTGGCCACCCTGGCACTGGACGCAGGGGGACGGCTCCTGCTCATGTATGCCGCCCTGCGGCAGATTGCCGACAAACTCACGGTCTACCGCCGGCCCTCCCGCAAGCCGGCCTTTTTGACGGGGCTCCTCTCCACGGTGGATGAGCTCAAGAGCTGCTGCATCTCTCCCGAGGCCCTCTGGGAGGCCGGGGAGGAGACCGGCGGGGGCGAGGGGGACAAGCTCCGGGACATCGCCCTGATCTTCGGGGCCTATGAGGCCCTCACCCAGCAGCAGGGGGCCGACCCCCGGGACCGGCTCACCCGGCTGGTCACCGCCCTGGAGGGGAGCGGCTGGGCCCAGGGAAAGGACTTCTATCTGGACTGCTTTACCGACTTCACTCCTCAGGAGCGCCAGGTGCTGGCCGTCCTGCTCCGGCAGGCCCGGTCGGTGACGGTGACCCTCACCTGTGACACCCTGGAGGAGGGGGACGGAGAGGGCGGACTCTTTACCACGGCCCGGCGCACCGCCCGGCAGCTCCTCCGCCTGGCCCGGGAGGGGAGAGTTCCCGCCGATACCCAGGTGCTGGAGGGGAGAGGGGAGCGGAGCCCGGCCCTCCAGGCGGTGGAGGAGGAGCTCTTCGCCCTGCGCCCGGGCGAGGCCAGAAGCGACTGGGAGGGGATCTCCCTCTTTGAGGCGGCCGCCCCCTACGCCGAGGTGGAGCGGGCTGCCGCCGGGATCCTCCGCCTGGTCCGGGAGGAGGGCTACCGTTTCCGGGACATCGCGGTGACCGCCCGCTCCATGGAGCTCTACGGCCCCCTGATCGAGACGGTGTTCGGGCGCTACGGAGTGCCCGTGTTCCTGGGGGAGATGAGCGACATCCTGCAAAAGCCGGTGCTCTCTCTTATCACAGCCGCCCTGGATACGGTGGCGGGGGAGTACCGCTATGAGGATCTCTTCCGCTATCTCAAGACCGGGCTCACCGACCTCACCGACGAGGAGCGGGACCGGCTGGAGAACTATGCCCTCAAATGGAACCTGCGGGGCGGGCAGTGGACCCAGAAGGGGGACTGGACCATGCACCCCCAGGGCTACGGCCTGTCCTGGAGCGAGGAGGACCGCGCCGCCCTGGCAGAGCTCAACGCCCTGCGCCGGAAGGTGACCGGGCCCCTGGAGAAGCTCCGGCTGGGGGTGGACCGGACCGGCCGGGGACAGACCATGGCCCTCTATCAGTTTTTGGAGGAGATCGGCCTGCCCCAGCGCCTTCTGGAGCGGGAGGAGGCCCTCCGCGCCCGGGGAGAGCCCGCCCTGGCGGAGGAGTACCGCCAGCTCTGGGACATCCTGTGCGACGCCATGGAGCAGTGCGCCCGCATTCTGGGCGATCTGCCGCTGGAGGGGGAGGAGTATGCCCGGCTCTTCTCCCTGGTGCTCTCCCAGTACAGCGTGGGCTCCATCCCGGTCTCCCTGGACCGGGTCCACGCCGGGGAGATGCCCCGCCTGGCCCACAAGAGGTGCAGGGCCCTCTTCCTGCTGGGGGCGGACGATGCCTCCATCCCCCAGGCCTCCCCTGGGCCGGGCCTGCTCAACGACGACGACCGGAGTCTTCTGGCCTCCTTCGGGCTGGAGCTGGCCCCCAGCTTGCCCGACCGGCTGGACCGGGAGATGACCACGGTCTATGAGTCCCTGTGTATTCCAACGGAGCGGCTCTCGGTGAGCTGGCCGGCCGCCGGACCGGAGGGAGAGGAGCGCCGTCCCGCCTTCCTGGTGGGCCGCCTGTGGGGGATGTTCCCCGGCCTGGGGGTGGAGCGGGAGAGTCAGACGGGCGGGACCTTCCGCCTGTGCGCCCCACGGCCCGCCCTAGAGCTGGCCGGGCGCTATCCGGAGGTGGAGGAGGCCCTGGAGGCCCTCCCGGAATACGCGGCGCTGGTGGAGCGGATGAAGCGGGCCGCCGCCCTGGAGCGGGGGCACCTGTCCCCCGCGGCGGTGGCCGCCCTGTACGGACAGCAGGTGCCTATGTCCGCCTCCCGCATGGACAAGTTCAAGTCCTGCCACTTCTCCTATTTCATGCAGTACGGCCTCAAGGCAAAGGCCCGCCGCCCGGCGGGCTTCCAGGCCCCGGAGTACGGCACCTTTGTCCACTATGTGCTGGAGCACGTGCTGCGCACCCTGACGAAAGAGGGCACCGTCCCCGTCCCCCGGGAGATGGAGCAGGAGGAGCTGCACGCCCTGAGCCGGTCGGTGGTGGAGCGGTATGTCCGGGAGAAGCTGGGCGGCCTGGAGGGGGAGTCCCCCCGCTTCCGCTACCTTTTCCGGCGTCTGCTCAAGTCGGTGTACGCCGTGGTGGAGAACGTGGTGGAGGAGCTCTCCCGCTCCGACTTCCAGCCCATCGCCTTTGAGCTGGGCTTCGGCCAGGGGAAGGACCTGCCGCCGGTCCAGCTGAAGGTGGACGGCCTGACCGTGAGCATCTCGGGCTTTGTGGACCGGGTGGACGGCTGGGTGGACGGGGACAAGCTCTGTCTCCGGGTGGTGGACTATAAGACGGGGCGGAAGTCCTTCGACCTCACGGACATCTGGAACGGTATGGGGCTTCAGATGCTCCTCTACCTCTTCACCCTGACCGAGGAGGGGAAGGAGCGCTTCGGGAAACATATCGTACCGGCGGGGGTGCTCTACCTGCCCGCCCGGGACGCCGTTCTGGCGGGGAGCCGCTCCATGAGCGAGAGCGAGCGCCGCCGGGCCATGGACCGGGAGCTCCAGCGCAAGGGGCTCATTCTGGACGAGCCGGAGGTGCTCTCGGCCATGGAGCACGCCGGGCCGGAGGGGATTCACTTCCTGCCTGTCAAGGTCTCCAGCCGGACGGGGGCCGTCACTGGCGACGCCCTGGTCTCGGCCGAGCGGCTTGGCCGGCTGGAGCGCCACATTTCCGCCATCCTCCGGGAGATCGGCGCGGAGCTGGCGGCCGGAAAGATTGCCGCCGATCCCTTCTGGCGGGGACCGGACCACAACGCCTGCCAGTGGTGTGACTACGCCCCCGCCTGCCACTTTGAGGAGGGGCGGGGCGAGGACCGCGTCCGCTACTTCCCCACGGTAAAGGGGGAGGATTTCTGGCGGAAGCTGGGGCTGTGAGGTCCCACACGATTTTGCAGATCAAATTTTTTAAGGAGAGAAGTATATGACCACCTGGTTCAACTCGCTGTTAGGAGAGCTGAGCAACTTTCTGTACACCTATATCCTCATCGCCCTGCTGGTGGTGACGGGACTCTATTTCACCTTCCGCACGAAGGCGGTGCAGTTCCGCCTCTTTCCCGAGGCCATCCGGGTTTTGGGGGAGAAGAAGCGGGACGGAAAGGACATTTCGTCCTTCCAGGCCCTGATGATCTCCACCGCCTCCCGGGTAGGGACGGGCAACATCGCCGGCGTGGCCACCGCCATCGCCACCGCCACCGCTGTGGGCGGATACGGCGCGGTGTTCTGGATGTGGCTGCTGGCGCTGGTGGGGGCGGCTTCCGCCTTTATCGAGAGCACCCTGGCCCAGTGCTATAAGGAAAAACACGGAGAGGACTGGGTGGGCGGTCCCGCCTACTATATCCAGAAGGCGCTGGGCAGCCGGAAGTGGGGCGTGGTCTTTGCCGTACTCCTCATCGCCTGCTTTGCCTACGGCTTCAACGCCCTCCAGGCCTTCAACGCGGGCACTTCTCTGAAATACTATATCCCCCACTATGCCGACTCGATCTGGCCTCTGGTGGTGGGCGGCATCCTGGCCGCCCTCACGGCGGTGAGCATCTTCGGCGGCGTGCGCCGCATCAGCGCCATCACCTCCGGCCTGGTGCCGGTCATGGCGGCCGTCTATATCGCCCTGGGCCTCTTCATCACGGTCAAGAACATCGGCCAGGTGCCCGCCATGCTCTCCATGATCTTCCAGCAGGCCTTTGACCCCAAGGCCATGTTTGCCGGTCTGGGTGCCTCCTGCATCATGCAGGGCGTCAAGCGGGGACTCTACTCCAACGAGGCGGGCATGGGCTCCGCACCCAATGCGGCGGCGGCGGCCGACGTGTCCCACCCGGTCAAGCAGGGCCTGGTGCAGATGCTCTCGGTCTTTATCGACACCATCCTCATCTGCTCCACCACCGCCTTCATGCTGCTCCTCTCCGGGGTGCCCATCGACCCGGCGGTCAAGGACATGGGCTATGTCCAGGCGGCGGTGCTCAACCAAGTGGGCGAGTTCGGACCCCTCTTCATTACGGTGTCCATCTTCCTCTTTGCCTTCAGCTCCCTGGTGGGCAATTACTACTACACCGAGACCAATTTCAAATTCATCCGGGATTCCAAAACCGGACTCAACCTGTTCCGGGTAACCTGTGTGGCCGCCGTCTTCCTGGGGGCCCAGATGGACTTCTCCACCGTGTGGAACCTGGCCGACGTGCTCATGGGCCTGATGGCTCTCGTGAACCTGGTGGCCATCCTCCTGCTGGGCGGACAGGCCCTCCGGGTCCTGCGGGACTACAATGAGCAGCGCCGGGCGGGAAAGAACCCGGTCTACCGGGCCAGCGAGGTGGGGGTGGGCGACCCCGAGATCTGGAACGAGGAACACGCCCGGAAGTGGGAGGAGTAAGCCCCTCCCTTGCATGAGACAGGGCCGGAAGAGCGGCCGGGAAAGGAGCCAGGCGCATGGGATTTCAACTGACCAAACAGCAGCAGGCGGTGGTGGACAACCGGGGCGGGACCCTTCTGGTGTCGGCGGCCGCCGGCTCGGGCAAGACCCGGGTGCTGGTGGAGCGGCTTCTGGACCGGGTGGAGCGGGAGGGGCTCAACGTGGACGCCTTCCTGGTCATCACCTACACCAAGGCGGCCGCCGCGGAGCTGCGCTCCCGCATCGTGGAGGAGCTCTCCGCCCGGCTGGCCGCCCATCCGGAGGACGGGCACCTGCGCCGCCAGTCCACGCTGGTCTACAAGGCGCAGATCTCCACCGTCCACGCCCTGTGCGCCCAGATCCTCCGGGAGCAGGGCCATCTGCTGGACCTGCATCCGGACTTCCGCCTGCTGGACGAGAGTGAGGCGGGCCTGCTCATGCTGGACACCCTCACAGAGGTGCTGGAGCGGCGCTATGAGACGCTGGAGGAGGGGGACGACTTCTCCTTCCTGGTGGACACCATGTCGGCAGGGCGGGACGACAGCCGCCTGGTCCAGATCGTGCTGGACATCCGGGGACGGGTCCAGAGCCATCCCCGCCCGGCGGCGTGGCTGGCGGAGCAGGAGCGTGCCTTCCTGCTGGACGGCGTGGCCGAGGCCGGCGAGACGGTATGGGGCCGGCTGCTGCTGGAGGACGCCGGGCGGCAGGCCGACTACTGGGCCGGGCAGATGGCCCGGGCCCTGGAGCTGTGCGCCTGCGACGATGTGTTTGAGGGAAATTACGCCCCCAGCCTGTCCGCCACACTGGAGGGGCTGCGCCGCTTTTCCCAGGCCGCCCGCCAGGGGTGGGACGCCGCCCGGGAGGCCCTTCCCATCCCCTTCCCCACGCCGGGGAGGAAGAAGGTCCCGGCGGGGCTGGCCGACGCCGAGCGGGTGAAGGACCTGCGCAATCGCTGCAAGAAGCGGATGGAGAAGCTGGCCGAGGGCTTTGTGGACGAGAGCGCCGATCTCCTGGACGACCTGCGGGCGGTCCACCCGGCGGTGCGGGCCCTCTTCGCCCTGGTGCGGGACTTTGAGGGGGCCTATGCCGCCGAGAAGAGCCGCCGGGGCGTGCTGGACTTCTCCGACCTGGAGCATTTGACCGTGGAGCTGCTGGTGGGACCGGAGGGGCCCACCGAGCTGGCCGGGCAGCTCTCCGGGCGGTACGCCGAGATCATGGTGGACGAGTATCAGGACACCAACGAGGTGCAGAACGCCATCTTCTCCGCCCTCTCCCGGGAGGGGAAAAACCTCTTCCTGGTGGGGGATGTGAAGCAGTCCATCTACCGCTTCCGGCTGGCCGACCCCACCATCTTTCTGGAGAAATACCGCACCTTCCCCTCCTATGAGTACGCCAGGGCGGGGGAGAGCCGGCGGATCAATCTGAGCAAGAACTTCCGCTCCCGGCCTGAGGTGCTGGAGGGGGCCAACTTCCTCTTCCGCAACCTCATGTCGGTGGAGTTCGGCGAGATGGACTATACGCCCGAGGAGTTTCTCTATCCGGGGCCCGATTTCCCGGAGATCCCCAATCCCGCCGTGGAGCTGGACGCCCTGGACCTGTCCGGAGAGGACGAGGAGGAGCGCCCCGCCGAGGAGCGGGCGGCCAGGGTCTCCCGGGACCTGCAGGAGGCCCGCTTTGCCGCGGCGCGCATCCGCGCCCTTCTGGACGAGGGCTTTCCCGTGGGGGACGGGAAGGGAGGAGTCCGCCCGGCGGAGCCCTCCGACATCGTCATCCTCTTGCGCTCCCCCAACACCGTGCTTCCCCACTATGCCCGGGCGCTGGCCGAGCGGGGCATCTCCTGGGAGGCCGACGGAGGAGGGGACTTTTTTGCCTCCACCGAGGTGAACGTAGCTCTGGCCCTCCTCCAGATCGTGGACAATCCCCGGCAGGATGTGCCCCTCATCTCGGCCCTGCGCTCCCCGGTGTACGGCTTTACCGCCGACCAGCTGGCCCTGCTGCGGGCGGGCTGCCCGGATGGAGACTTCTATCAGGCGGTTTGCTCCGGGGCCGAGCGGGGGGACGAGCCCTGCCGGGCCTTCCTGGAGGAGCTGGAGGAGCTGCGCTTCGGCGCGGCCGATCAGAGCTGCTATCAATTGCTCTGGCGGCTGTATGACCGCTCCAACCTGATGGGGGTCTTTGGGAGTATGTCCAACGGCGAGGAGCGGCAGGCCAACCTCCTGCTCCTCACCGAGCTGGCCCGGCGCTTTGAGAAGGCGGGCCACCGGGGACTGTACGGCTTCCTCTCCTACCTCACCCGCCTGCAGGAGAAGGGGGAGCGCATCACTGCGCCCGACCCGGGACGGGAGGGGAGCGGCGTGCGCATCCTGTCCATCCACCGCTCCAAGGGACTGGAATTCCCGGTGGTGCTGCTGTGCGGCCTGAGCCGGCGGCTCAACCGGGAGGACATGCAGCGCCCCATCCTCTTCCACCCCAGACTGGGCGTGGGGCCCAAGCGGCTGGACGTGGGGCGGATGGTGGAGTACCCCACCCTGGCCCGCCGGGCGGTGGCCCGGCAGCTGGAGTATGAGATGATGGCTGAGGAGCTGCGCCTGCTCTATGTGGCGGTGACCCGGGCCAAGGACAAGCTCATCCTCTCGGTGGCCCTCACCGGGGGCGGACGGGACATTGCCCGGCTGGCCCCCGACGCGGGTTGCCCGGTGGAGCCTCAGGCCCTGGCCGCCTGTCAGTCGGTGGGCCAGTGGGTCCTCCTGCCCGTCCTGGCCCGGCCCGAGGCGGCCCCCCTCCGGGACGCGGGTGCGGTGGAGGTCCCGCCCACCCTGGCCACCCTGGGTCCGGCCTGGGACATCCGCTGGATCCCCGGCGGGGCGCTGAAGCGTCCCCCTGTGTCCTCCCAGACGGAGGAGCGGACCGTGCGGACGGTCCGTCCCACCGGCATGGGGGAGGGGGAGCTGCGGGAAGCCCTCACCTGGCGCTATCCCTGGGCGCGGGACGTGGAGATCCCGTCCAAGCTGACCGCCACCCAGCTCAAGGGGCGGGAGCTGGACCGGGAGGCCGCCGAGCACACCCCCCAGGCGGGCACACGCCGGGGAGAGGGGGTGCTCCGCCGTCCCCGCTTTGCGGAGGAGGAGTTCGGTTTGACCCCGGCCCAGAAGGGAGTGGCCCTCCACCTGGTGATGCAGTACATCGACTTTTCCAAGGCGTCCTCGGAGGCCCAGGTGGCCCGGGAGGTGGAGCGCCTGGTCCGGGAGGAGTATCTCACGCCGGAGCAGGGAAAGGCGGTGGACCCCGCCCGTCTGGCCGCCTTCTTTGCCTCGCCCCTGGGGCGGGAGGTGTGTTCCTCCGCCACCCTCCGCCGGGAGTTCAAGTTTTCCATCCTGGTCCCCGCCCGGGACTACTGGCCCCAGGCGGGAGAGGGCGAAGAGGTCCTGCTCCAGGGCGTGGTGGACTGCTTCTTTGAGACGGCGGAGGGGATCACCGTGGTGGACTTCAAGACCGACCGGGTGGCGGGGGAGGCCCTGCGCCAAAGGGCGGAGGAGTACCGTCCCCAGCTGGAGGCGTACAGCCGTGCTCTGGAGGAGATCACCGGCCGCCCGGTCTGCCGCCGGGTGCTGTGGTTCTTTTCGGAGAACCGAGGGGTAGAAATGATGTGAACCTGCCGGAAAAATCGGCAGAGAGAAATCCCATGTGTTTGAGAAGAAAAAGAGGAGAGAAACATGATCAGTTTGCTGCTGGCGGAGCAGATCGGAGAGCTGTTCCTGATGATTTTGCTTGGGTGGGTCCTGGTGCGGAGCGGACTTCTGCGCTCTGAGGACAGCCGAAGTCTTTCGGTGGTGACCCTTTACCTGGTCTCGCCCTGCGTGATGCTCAACGCCTTTCAGATTGAGCGGACGCCGGAGCTGGTGAAAGGACTGCTCCTCTCTCTGCTGACGGCGGTAGTCATCCATGTGGTTCTCTTTTTGCTGGTCACCTTGCTTGGAAAGGTATGGCGGTTTCGTGCGGTGGAGCAGGCCTCTGTGATGTATTCCAATGCGGGAAATCTCATCATCCCCATCGTCAGTGCGATCCTGGGCAAAGAGTGGGTGGTCTTCACCAGCGTCTTTCTGGCCATTCAGGTCCCGCTGCTGTGGACACACTGCCGGATCCTCCTCAGCGGGGAGCGGGAGGTTTCCCTCCGGAAAATTTTGCTTAACCCCAATATTTTGGCGGTGCTGGCGGGAGTCGTTCTCTTTGCAGCGGGCATCCGGCTGCCCGAGCTGCTGACGGGCGCCATGGAGGGGATGGGCGGCATGATCGGGCCGCTCAGTATGGTGGTGGCCGGTATGCTGATCGGCGGGATGGACCTGAAGAAGGCCTTCTCCTTCCGGGGCATCTGGAAGGTGACGGCCCTGCGCCTGGTGGTGGTCCCGCTGATCCTGCTGGGGCTGCTGAAATTCAGCGGGCTTTCCGCCCTGGCGGAGAACGGCGAGACCATCCTGCTGGTGAGCCTTCTGGCCGCCATTACGCCGTCGGCGGCCACGGTGACCCAGATGGCACAGCTCTATGACCGGGAGGCCGACTATGCCAGCGCCATCTATGTGGTGACGACCCTCCTGTGTATCGTGACCATGCCCATTCTGGTGGGTCTCTATCAGATGGGATAGGCGCAGAGGTTCAGGGCTGGAGCTCCCGCCAATGGCGCAGCAGGCGGAGGGCCTCCGGGGTGAGGAGCAGGAGGGCCGCCAGGTTGGGCAGGGCCATGAGGCCGTTGAAGATGTCGGCCAGCTGCCACACGGCGGACACGTCCCCCACGCTCCCCAGCACCACCGTCACCAGAAAGACCACCCGGTAGAGGGCGCAGGCCCGGCGGCTCCCGGTGAGGTAGGCGAGGCCCCGCTCCCCGTAGTAGCTCCATCCCAGCAGGGAGGTAAAGGCAAAGAGGAGCAGGCACACCGAGACGAAGAGTCCCCCGTAGGGGCCGAACACGGTGGAGAAGGCCGCGGCCGAGAGGGGGGCGCCCAGCAGGGTGCCCGAGACATGGCCCCCGGCGATGGCGTCCAGGGCGGCCTGCGGATCGTACACGCCGGAGGTCAGGATGACCAGCGCCGTGATGGAGCAGACCGTCAGGGTGGCGATCCCCACCTCAAAGATCCCCCACATGCCCTCCTCGGCGGGATCGGTCACCTGGGCAGCGGCGTGGGCCATGGCGGAGGAGCCCATGCCGGCCTCGTTGGTGAAGACCCCCCGGGCCACGCCGTAGCGCATGGCGGCGGCCAGGCCATACCCCGCCGCGCCTCCCAGGGCGGCCTGGGGACACAGGGCGCAGGAGAAGATCTGGAAGAGGGCGGCGGGAAGGGCGTCGGCGTGGCGGAGGATAACAAAGAGCCCGCCGGTGAGGAAGAGCCCCGCCATGGCCGGGACCAGCTTCTCACTGACCGCGCCGATCCGCCCCACCCCGCCCAGGATGACCGCCCCGCAGCCCAGGGCCACCGCCAGACCGATGGTCAGTGGATCCCAGCCCAGGGTACTGTGGAGGGCGGCGGCGATGGAGTTGGCCTGCACCAGGTTCCCGCCTCCCAGGGAGGCTGCCACACAGCACAGGGAGAACCAGAGGGCCAGGGGCCGCGACCCAAGGCCCCGCTCCATGTAGCACATGGGGCCGCCCTGCCAGCCGCCGCCGGGGGCGCGCTCCCGGTAGCGCACGGCGAGGGTCTTTTCCGCGCAGCTGGTCATCATGCCCAGCAGGGCGGACACCCACATCCAGAAAACCGCCCCCGGACCGCCGTAGAAGATGGCGGTGGCCACCCCGGCGATGCTGCCCGTGCCGATGGTGGAGGCCAGGGCGGTGGAGAGGGCCTGAAACTGGGTCAGCCCCCCGGAGGACCGCGCTCCCCGCCGGCGGAAGAGGGAGCCCACGGTGGCGCGGAGCCAGCGGCGGACCTCGAAGATCTGAAAGAAGCCGGTGCGCAGGGAATACCATAGCCCCGTCAGCAGAAAAAGAAGCAGAAGCCAGGGGTTCCAGATGGCGTCCCCCAGCGCGGTGAGAAATGACATAGTTTACCCTCCGTCCGTTGCGCAGATCCGGGGGTACCCCCGGTGATACACAGGTATGCGCCGGGCGGGAGGACCATGTCCCTCAAAAAAGAAATCAAAAAAATTTGAAAAAACAGTTGCAATTTCAGGGGAAAGGTGGTAGTATATCAGTTGCGTTTATGACGACTGATCCCCTGGGAGAAAGAGGTGAACATAAAATGAAGGAAGGCATCCATCCCAATTACGAACAGACTACCATTAAGTGCGCCTGCGGTAATGTGATCGAAACCGGGTCTACCAAGAAGGACATTAAGGTTGAAGTTTGCTCTAAGTGTCACCCCTTCTTCACCGGCAAGCAGAAGATGGTGGATACTGGCGGACGTGTCAGCCGCTTCAACAAGAAGTTTGGTCTGGATCAGAAGTAAGATTCCAATGAAAACCCGTACCGGTTCCGGTACGGGTTTTTCTGTACCCGCCCCCCGGAGCATCCGGGCGGAGCATCCATCCAAGGAGGGACAACCATGTTCAGGAAGATCAGACCGGAGGAGATCGATCAGAATCTCTTCTCCATGCTCAACGACCAGTGGATGCTGGTCACGGCCGGCACGCCGGAACACTGCAACACCATGACCGCCTCCTGGGGCGGACTGGGTGTGCTCTGGCGCAGAAATGTGGCCATGTGCGTCATCCGTCCCCAGCGCTACACGATGGAATTTGTGGAGCGGGAGGGATACTATACTCTGTCCTTCTTTGGCGACAAGTACCGCCGGGAGCTGGCCCTGTGCGGGGCCAAGAGCGGCCGGGAGCTGGACAAGATCCGGGAGTGCGGCTTCACCGTGGCCGCGGCGGAGGGGAACGCCCCCTATTTTGAGGAGGCCGAGCTGGTCATCGTCTGCCGCAAGCTCTACTGGCAGGACCTGGAGCCCGGACACTTCACCGACCCGGCGGTGCTGGAGCAGTGCTATCCCGAGAAGGACTATCACCGGATGTATATCGGCGAGATCGTGGAGGTCCTGCAAAAAGCATAAGGGACGCCCACAGGAGGTACTATGACCGAACAAAACACGAAAGAGATCAACCGCGCCGTGCTGGTGGGCCTCTCCGCCCACTGCCTGAGCGCCGAGGAGAACGCCACCGAGACCACCATGGAGGAGCTGGAGGACCTGCTGGAGACGGCGGGAGGCACCTGCGTGGGCTCGGTGCTCCAGAACAAGGACACCCCCGATCCCCGCACCTTCATCGGCGAGGGCAAGGTGGCCGAGGTGCGGGAGCTGGTGGAGAACAGCGGAGCGGACATGGTCATCTTTGACAATGCCCTCTCTCCCTCCCAGCAGCGGGTACTCTCCGAGGAGCTGAAGGTGGCGGTGATGGACCGCTCGGCCCTCATTCTGGACATTTTTGCCCAGCGGGCCCGTACCCGGGAGGGCCGCCTCCAGGTGGAGCTGGCCCAGTACCAGTACCTGCTCCCCCGGCTGACCGGCATGTGGGGACACTTGGTGCGCCAGACCGCCTCGGGCGGCAAGTCCCCCATCGGCACCCGCGGCCCCGGTGAGACCCAGCTGGAGACCGACCGCCGCCACATCCGCCGCAAGATCTCCAAGCTCAAGGAGGAGCTGGAGGAGGTGCGCCGGGTCCGGGGCGTCCAGCGGGAGCGGCGCATCAAAAACGAGGTGCCGGTGGTGGCCATCGTGGGCTACACCAACGCGGGCAAATCCACCCTGCTCAACAAGCTGACCGGGGCGGATATCCCCGCCAACAACCGCCTCTTCGATACCCTGGACACCACCACCCGCACGCTGGAGATCTCGGACACCTGCACCGTGCTCATCTCGGACACGGTCGGGTTCATCTCCAAGCTGCCCCACCACCTGGTGGAGGCCTTCAAGGCCACGCTGGAGGAGCTGAGCTACGCCGATCTTCTGCTGCACGTGATCGACTCCTCCAACCCGGAGTGGCGGGACCAGGCCGCGGTGGTGGAGAAGCTCATCGTGGAGCTGGGGGCCGCCGAGACCCCCCGCATCGACGTATTCAACAAGTGCGACCGCTATACCGGGGAGATCGTGCCCCACGGGGAGGATATCGTGGCCATCTCGGCCAAGACCGGCCAGGGGCTGGACCAGCTGCTGGAGCAGATCGGCAAGCGGCTGGATACCGGTGCCTGCCGGGTGGTGCTCCACCTGCCCTATGACCAGGGCGGGCTGCTGGATATGCTCTACCGGGATGCCAAGGTGGAGCAGGTGGAGTATGGGGAGACCATCGAGGTGACGGGCATCCTCACCCCCATCCTGCTGGGGCGCATGAAGGACTATATCGTAGAGGGCTGGAAACCGCCCAAGGAATTCTGGGAGGACTGAGGAGGAGAGAGGATGCGTCTGGAAACCGAACGGCTGATCCTGCGGCCCTTTGAGGCGGGGGACGCGGAGGAGCTCTTCTCCTACGCCCAGGACCCCAGGGTGGGTCCCCCCGCGGGCTGGAAGCCCCATGAGAGCCTGGAAGAGAGCCGGGAGATCATCCGCACCGTATTCTCCGAGCCCGGGGTCTTTGCCGTGGTACACCGGCAGGATGGACGGGTCATCGGCTCGGCGGGCTTCACCGGGCGGCACCGGAAGGAGGCCGGAGGGCCGGACGACGAGATCGGCTACTCCCTGGACCCGGCCTACTGGGGACGGGGACTCATCCCCGAGGCGGTGGAGGAGCTGCTGCGCTACGGGTTTGAGGACCTGGGCCTCCACACCATCTGGTGCGATCACTATGACGGCAATCAGAAGTCCAAGCGGGTCATCCGGAAGTGCGGCTTTTCCTTCCGCTTCCTCCGGATGCAGCGTCTGACCGCGTTCGGCGGGGAGCCCCGCCTGACGCTGTGCTATGCCATGACGCGCGCGGACTGGGCGAGAACAAGGGGAAAGTGAGGGGCGGCGATGACCGAGTACTATATCCCCACGGGGGATGCGGAGACCGAGTTTGTGGAGAAGCGCTCCCGCTTCATCGGCCATGTCTGGCGGGTGGAGTCCGAGGAGGAGGCCCGGGCCCGGATCGAGGCCACCAAGAAGAAATACCACGACGCCCGGCACAACTGCTGGTGCTATCTGATCCGGGAGGGCGGGATCGTCCGCTACTCCGATGACGGGGAGCCCCAGGGAACCGCGGGACAGCCCATGCTGGGGGTGTTCCAGAAGGAGGAGATCACCAACGTCTGCTGCGTGGTGACCCGCTACTTCGGCGGCATCCTGCTGGGGGCGGGGGGCCTGGTGCGGGCCTATACCCGCTCGGCCAAGGACGCCCTGGACGCGGCGGGCCGTTCCGTAGTCCGCCGCTGGGTGGATACGGCCGTGCCCTGTCCCTATGCGATGTTTGAGCGGGTCAAGCTGGAAGTGGAGGCCTGCGGCGGCGTGCTGGGAGAGACCGAATACGCCGCTGACGTCACCGTCCATGCCCTCCTGCCGGAGGGGGCGGTGGAGCCCTTCCAGGCCCGCATTACCGAGCTCACCGCCGGCACCTCCGCGGCCCAGGTGGTGGGAGAGGTATTCAAGGACGTACCCATCGGCTGAGTGAGGAGGAGAGAACATGACAGAGGAACTGTATCTGGAGACCGAGCGCCTGGTGGGCCGGGTCCCGGAGGAGTCCATGGCCGCTCTGGTTCTGGATTTCTACACCCGCAACCGGGACTTTCTGGAGCCCTATGAGCCCGAGCGCGCGCCGGAATTCTACACGCTGGAGGAGCAGAGCCGCCTGCTCCGGCAGGCCCGGATCGACCGGGAGGAGGGCCGGGGCTATTCCTTCTGGCTCTTCCGCAAAGGGGAGCCGGAGCGGGCCATCGGCTACATCGCCCTCAACAACATCGTGCGGGGTGCCTTTCAGTCCTGCTTCCTGGGCTGCAAGATGGACGGGAGCGAGATCAACAAGGGCTATATGACCGAGGCGGTCAAGGCCTGCGCCGCGTTTGCCTTCGGGACGCTGGGCCTGCACCGCATCGAGGGGAACATCATGCCCCGCAACCGCCGCTCCCTCCGGGTGGCGGAGAAATGCGGCTTCCGGGAGGAGGGCCTGGCCCGGGCCTATCTGCGCATCCACGGGGTGTGGGAGGACCACATCCACATGGTCCGTCTGGCCGACGACCCGGTGTAAGCCGGAGTGCAAAAAAATTTTTGCAAAAAGAAGGATTTTCACGCCGGAAAGCGTATATAGTAATTGGAGTGCCTTTTCAGTCGTTTCGGGAGGAGGAGCGCCATGACAGTACGGGAAGCGGTGGAACAGGCCCAGCGGGAGCAGCTGTCGCCCTGGGCCTGCCGGGCGGAGGAGAGCCGCGGCCGGGCCCGGCCGGTACCGCCCTGTCCCATGCGCACGGACTTTCAGCGGGATGTGGACCGGATCGTCCACTCCAAGGCCTTCCGGCGGCTGATGCACAAGACCCAGGTCTTTCTGGCCCCCGAGGGGGACCACTACCGTACCCGCATGACCCACACCCTGGAGGTGGCCCGGGTGGCCCGGACCATGGCCCGGGGACTGCGCCTCAACGAGGACCTGACCGAGGCGGCCGCCCTGGGGCACGATCTGGGGCACACCCCCTTCGGCCACGCCGGGGAGGCTGTCCTCAACGAGATCATGCCCGGCGGGTTTGAACACAATGTCCAGTCCCTCCGGGTGGTGGAGCGGCTGGAGCAGGGGGGCGCGGGACTCAACCTCACCTGGGAGGTGCGCAACGCCATCCGCTGCCATACCGGCGCGGAGGAGGCCGCCACCCTGGAGGGACGGCTCATCCGCCTGGCCGACCGGATCGCCTATATCAACCACGATATCGACGACGCCATCCGGGGCGGCGTGCTCTATCCGCTGGATGTGCCGCTGGAGCTGTCCCAGGTGCTGGGCTTCTCCCACGGGGAGCGGATCGACACCCTGGTCTCCGACGTGATCGAGCAGAGCCGGGACAAGGGAGAGATCTGCCAGTCGGAGCCCTGCCGCCGGGCCATGGAGGAGCTGCGGGCCTTTCTCTTTGCACGGGTCTACCACAGCCCCCTGGCCAAGGGGGAGGAGCGCAAGGCCCAGGATATGCTCCGCTTTCTCTTTGAGTACTACCGGAAGGAGGCCGACCGCCTCCCCGGTGAGTTCCAGGAGATCCGGGCGCTGGAGGGGACCGAGCGGGCGGTGTGCGACTACATCGCCGGCATGACCGACAAATACGCCGTGGAGCAGTTCCGCACCCTGGCCATCCCAAGGGCCTGGGCGGTAAAATGAGGGGAGAGGGGGGAGCGCCATGGCCATACCTGAGGCATTTATCGACGAGCTGGTGGCCCGGAACGAGATTTCCGACGTGGTCTCCTCCTATGTCCACCTGACCCGAAAGGGAAACAATCTCTGGGGCCTGTGCCCCTTTCACAACGAAAAGACCCCCTCCTTCTCCGTGGCGCCCGAAAAGCAGATCTACCACTGCTTCGGCTGCGGCAAGGGCGGCGGGGTGATCTCCTTCATCATGGAGATGGAGAACCTGCCCTTTGTGGAGGCGGTGCGTTTTCTGGCCCAGCGCTCCGGCATGGAGATGCCCGAGCAGGGGGAGAATGAGGGATACCGCCGCCGGCGGGAGCGGCTCCTGGCTCTGAACAAGGACGCGGCCCGGTTTTTCCACGAAAAACTGCGGGCCCCGGAGGGAAGAGCGGGGGCGGAATATCTCTTCCAGAAGCGGGGCCTCTCCCCAGGGGTGGTCACCCGCTTTGGACTGGGCGTTGCCCCGGAAGGGTGGGACAACCTGATCCAGGCCATGATGGAGAAGGGCTATACCAAGCGGGAGCTGCTGGATGCCGGACTGGCGGTGGACAACAAAAAGGGGCGGATCTATGACCGCTTCCGCAACCGGGTGATGTTCCCCATCATCGACCTGCGGGGGGAGGTCATCGGATTCGGCGGCCGCGTGCTGGACGACTCCACGCCCAAGTACCTCAACTCCCCGGATACGGTGATCTACAACAAGAGCCGCAACCTCTTTGCCCTGAATATCGCCAAAAAATCCAAGCAGGGCCGGATCATCCTCACGGAAGGGTATATGGATACCCTCTCCCTCCACCAGGCGGGGTTTGACTGCGCGGTGGCGAGCCTGGGCACCTCCCTGACCCAGGAGCACGCCCAGCTCCTCTCCCGGTATACCAAGGAGGCGGTCATCGCCTACGACGGGGACGGCGCGGGGATGAAGGCCGCCCAGCGGGCCATCCCCATTCTGGAAAAGACGGGCATTCAGGTCAAGGTCCTCCAGATGCGGGGGGCCAAGGATCCGGATGAGTTTATCAAGAAATACGGCCGGGAGGCCTTTGCCAAGCTGCTGGATCAGAGCGAGAACCACATTGAGTACCGCCTGCGTCAGATCCAGGTGAAATACGACCTGAGCGACGACGCCCAGAAGGTGGAATTTCTCCGGGAGAGCGCCGCCATGCTCTCCACCCTCCCCAGCCCGGTGGAGCGGGAGATCTACGGCGGCCGGGCCGCCCAGGCGGCGGGGATCTCCCCCCAGGCCATGGCGCAGGAGATCCAGCGGGAGTATCAGCGCCGGCTCCGGCAGGCCAAGAAGCAGCAGGAGCGGCGGGACCTGACCCCGGCGGCCCAGCTTCAGCCCCGGGAGTACGGCATCCGCTATCCCAACATGCGCTCGGGACGGGCGGAAGAGGGGGTTTTGCGGCTGATGCTGCTGGAGCCCGCCCTCTTCCGGGAGAGCGAATCCCTGACGCCGGAGCAATTTTCCGTCCCGGTGCTGGGGCGGGTATACGCCCTGCTGCGCCAGCGCTTTCAGGAGGGACGCAGCACCCAGCTGGCCGCACTGGCGGGCGAACTGACCAGCGAGGAGATGAGCTTCCTGGCCGGGGTGCTGGAAAAGCCGGAGTCTCTGGCCCACAGCCAGCAGGCCCTGCGGGATTACATAGCCATCATTCAGACCGAGGCCCTCAAGCGGGCGGGGGAGAGCGCAGTGGACCCCCTCCTGGCGGCCGCGGAAAAATTTAGAGAAAAAAAAGCCTACGGAGGATGAGCACATGAGTGAAAAGAAAGTAAACGCGGCCAAGGGTGCCAAGGGCCCCAGCGAGGCTCAGATCGAAGCCGGACGCCTGGAGATCATGAAGGTCGTGGAGGGTGTGCCCGGTGCGGAGAAGCTCAGCGAGCTCATCGAGCGGGGCAAGAAGAAGGGCAAGCTCTCGGCCAGCGAGCTGATGGACGTGCTGGAGAACATGAATCTGGAGAGCGACCAGATGGACAAGATCTACGATACCCTGGAAAACCTGGGTATCGACACCGCCGGCGAGGATTATCTCCCCGACCTGGGCGATGACATCGTCCCCTCCATCGACGATCTGGAGGACATCCCCGAGGAGGAGATCGTAGATCCCAACACGCTGGTGGACGCCTTCAACATCGACGACCCCGTGCGCATGTACCTCAAGGAGATCGGCAAGGTCAACCTCCTCTCCCCCGACGAGGAGATCCAGCTGGCCCAGGACATGGGCGCCGGTGACGCCGCTGAGGAGCAGTGGGCCGAGATCGAGAAGGCCCGCAAGAACGGGGAGGACTATCCCCTCACCGCCGAGGAGGAGGCCGCCATCAAGAAGGCCATCCGCCGGGGCAAGGCGGCCAAGCAGCGTCTGGCCGAGGCCAACCTCCGTCTGGTGGTCTCCATCGCCAAGCGCTATGTGGGCCGCGGCATGCTCTTCCTGGACCTGATCCAGGAGGGCAACCTGGGCCTCATCAAGGCCGTGGAGAAGTTTGACTACACGAAGGGCTACAAGTTCTCCACCTACGCCACCTGGTGGATCCGGCAGGCCATCACCCGCGCCATCGCCGACCAGGCCCGTACCATCCGCATCCCCGTCCACATGGTGGAGACCATCAACAAGGTCATCCGCGTCTCCCGTCAGCTCCTCCAGGAGCTGGGCCACGATCCCAGCCCCGAGGAGATCGCCGCCGAGATGTCCATGCCGGTGGACAAGGTGCGGGAGATCCTGAAGATCGCCCAGGAGCCGGTCTCTCTGGAGACCCCCATCGGCGAGGAGGAGGATTCCCACCTGGGCGACTTCATCCCCGACGAGGACGCTTCCGAGCCCTCCGAGGCCGCCAGCTTCACCCTGCTCAAGGAGCAGCTGGTGGACGTGCTCTCCACCCTGACCCCCAGGGAGGAGAAGGTCCTCAAGCTCCGCTTCGGCATCGAGGACGGCCGCACCCGCACCCTGGAGGAAGTGGGCAAGGAGTTCAACGTCACCCGTGAGCGTATCCGCCAGATCGAGGCCAAGGCCCTGCGGAAGCTCCGCCACCCCAGCCGCTCCAAGAAGCTCAAGGACTTTTTGAACTGATATCATAAGAGAAAATCGATCTGGGTGTATTTGGAAGCCTCAGTTCGATGTATGACATGTGCCCCTCAGGACACGGCAATCAGCCGTTGGTCCTGAGGGGCATTTTTTGTGCGTTGTATTCGGCAAAATCACAAAAGAAGCGCGCCGCTTTATGGCCTTGCGTGGGAAGGCATGGACTGTGCGGGAGACCCGGAAGAATGTATGAAAATTTACAAAATAATTGTACAATCTTTATTTTGCTCTGAAATAGCCCGGATGTGATTTTAAATGGGAAGAAGAAAAATGTACAGATAAAATGGATATTTTCCCTTGGGGTGGTCTGCCTGCAGAAGGGAAGAAAGCGGAGACTCTGCTTTACGAGAACTTATCGGAAGGCGGATATCAGACTTTACAGAGAATATTTATACTTATCCTATGGATCCCCTGAAGAAAGGTTCGCATGTATGGAAAACCGTATTTGGGGTAAGGACAGCCGCTGGGTTGACACAGGGGTGCCCTTGTACATTTGAGAGCGAAGAGAGGTAATTTGCTATGCACATGAGACGATGGATGGCGACCGCGCTGAGCGGGGCGCTGATGCTCTCCATCCTTCCCACCGCCATGGCAGCCGCGCCGGAAGGCGTACAGGCCATGACGCAGGAGCGGGTGGATCAGGCCAATGAGGCCTATAATGATGTCCCTGCGGCGCTGGAATTCATCAGTATGTCGGATACCCATGTCTCCAGCTATGAGAAGTGGAAGAATGTCTTCACCAATATCAAAGACTGGGCTGTGGACAATGGGTTCGAAACCGATGCGGTACTGGTGGACGGCGACGTGGAGGCCAATGAGCGCCTGGAATATCCAGACAGCAGCCGCGACTTCTACAACGCAGTCATCCAGCTGATGGATGAGACCTTCGGCAAGGAGATGCCCATTCTCTATGCCGTAGGCAACCATGACCGCCCCGGCGACTACATGATACCCATGTTCAGCGAGGCGAAGGCGGACGGCCGTCCCAACTGGTATTTTGAGCAGGCGGACGGCGGCGATTACAGCAACTACCATGTGGAGATCAACGGCTACGACTTTATCTCCCTGGATTACCGCAATTACCAATCCTTCCTCTCTCAGGCGCTGGAGGAGATCTCTTCGGCCGAGGACTACGACATGGGCAAGCCCATCTTCGTACAGGTTCACAGCGGCCTCAACGGAACCACCTGGGGCGGCTATCAGGATATTGTGGGTACCGCGATCCAGAATGCATTGGCGGACTATCCGCAGGCCATCGTGTTTACCGCCCACTCCCACTACAGCAATGAGGCGGAGAACGGGATCTACCAGGATGACTTCACAGTGGTGAACAACGGCTCCATGGACTATGTGGAACTGCCCTCCAGTCTGGAGCCGGTCCTCCCGCCCGCCCAGGGAAAGTATGAGGGAGATCAGCTGGTGGAGTATGAGCGCACCTGTAATTTCGTCTCGGTCCTAGAGGACGGTACCACGGTCATCCGCCGCTTTGATGCGACCAATGAGCGCTGGATGGGAATGCCCTGGGTCATCGAGACGCAGGAGGGGACCGACGGTTTCCGCTACACCAGCGACCAGCGCAGCAAGGTCGCGCCCTGGTTTGAGGAGGATGCCCAGATCTCCATGTCCGAGGTCAGTGAGACCGGCGCCACGCTTACCTTTACCCAGGCGGTGGACGATGAGCTCACCGAGCACTATGAGATCTCGGTCAAGGAACTGCTGGGCAACAAGGACGCCACTTACTCTGTGGCTCCTACCCTCTTCGGCGGCAATGAGCCCAAGTCCTATACCGGGTCCTTTACCGTCTACTCCCGGTTCTACCTGCGGCCCTATCCCACCGAGATGACCCTGCTCTTCTCGGAGCTGAAGCCGGGCACGCTCTACCAGATCCAGGTCACTGCCGTGGATAACTTCGGCAATCAATCTACGCCTCAGAGCATCACCTTCCAGACTGCGGGAGAGGGTGCGGACCTGCCGGAAGGGGACTATCCCGCCCTGCTGGCCGAGGCGGTGGAAAAGGCCCAGGCTCTGCTGGAAAAGGCGGAGGCCGGCACAGATGGGGTCTATCAAATCACATATCCCGCCGCCACGATCCAGGCCCTGAAAGAGAAACTGAGTGAGGTCGCTGCCGGTCAGGATGCGGCAGAAGATCTCCAGCGCTACATCTGGATCAGTGAACTGGAGTCCCTCATGGAGCAGGCTGAGGCAGGGAAGGAAGTCTCCCTGGACCCGCCCACCGTCCTGCCCGAAGGCATTTGGGATGGCCTGCAGATGGACCTGCAGTTTGAACATGACCTGACGGATGGAGCCGACAGCACCGCTGCGGTGACCACTGACGACACCATTAGCTACGAGTCCGGCGTCAACAACGGCACTGCTGTCCGCCTGGAGAGCGGAGAGCGCATTGATCTGGGCGCCCGGGAGACCCTGGATCAACTGGGCAAGGACCAGGACATGACCATCAGCTTCTGGTATAAGCCCTATACCGCCAGGGCCGATCAGACCATCATGGGCAACAAGAGCTGGAGCAGCGCCACCAATTCCGGTGTGATTTTCGCCTATGATTACAACGACGGCACCCCCGACCATATCAGCGGCTCCATTGGGCCGGGCAACGGAAACTATGATCAGACCGCCTACATCCGTTTCCGTGATTTTGACAAGAACGAGTGGTCCATGATTACGCTGAAAGTGGACCGCCAGGCCAAGACCTATACCACCTATGTCAACGGCATCCCCTATGCCAGCGGAAGCCTGCACGAGAATGCCACGCTGACCTCCGGCTCCCCCTTCTACATCGGCGGAACCGATCTGGATTTCGGGATGGATAACCTGCGCATCTGGAATCGCGCCCTGAGCGACGCGGAGATCGCCGCAGTCTATGGTACGGATCTCAAGGGGGAAAGCCAGCCCGAGGAGAATCAGATTTCCGTCTCGGTCTCCGGCCCTGCGCAGGCCGGTCAGAACGCCCGTGTTCCCTATGTGTTCTCCGCGGAGGGGAGCGATGAGGGCCTCAAGACCATCCATCTGACCTTCCAGGTACAGGGAGAGGGCCTCTTTGCCGATGCCGCCTCTCTGGTGGCGGCCGATCCCTTTACGCTGCTGACCTACAAAAAGACTGCACAGGAAGACGGCTCCCTGCGCTATGATGCGGTGCTGAGCTATGGCCTTTCCGATGTACAGGCTCTGGCGGAGCAGAAGGACATGATGACCCTGTATATCCGTACCCTGGAATCTGAGGGCAACCTTACGGTCACGTTGAACGAGGTCAAATGCAACGACGGTGTTCAGGGACAGGTGAACGCGCAGGCTGCCGCGGTCACGACGGCGGTGAGCAATCGCTATGATGTGAACGGAGACGGTACGCTGGACATCAACGACATCGCGGCGGCTCAGGACTTCTATCAGGTTAGAGAGGGCGATTCCGGATGGGATGAGGCCCAGAAGGCCGACGTAAACCAGGACGGCAGAGTCGACCTGCAGGATCTGGTGGAGATCGCCGGGGCCTACCTGGATGGGATGACGGTAACGGCATGATCTAAGCACGGATTTCTTTCCACAAAACTGACGTGTGGCCCGGGCGGTACTTCCGTCCGGGCCGCACATTATGGAGCACTCCTCCACAGTCCGCAGGGGCGCTTTTTCGTTTCGGAAAAAAGCAGCTCTCCCGGTTTGCGCCAGACGCGCCGGGAGAGCTGCTTTCTTATCCCTCCCGCGGGTCCGGATCGCCGTCCAGGGAGGAGAAATAGGTGTAGAAGGGGAGTAGGAAGTCGTATCCCTCCAGCAGAGTGTCCACCAGGTCGTGGGAGTAGAGAAGGTCGTCCAGCTTGTGATCGCACTCCAGCGCCAAACTCTTCTTGTTGTACCAGGGAGCGAGAAGGGGGGAGGGAGGGGCCCCCTTGGGACGCTTGTAGTCCACGCCGGTGAGCTGAAAGACCGCCTGCCGGTCCAGGCTGCGGACCAGGCGCTCAAAGGGCGCGGGGTCCCGGTCCAGCCGGGCGCGGAACTTGGCCATGGTCAGCGGAGTGGCCGAGTAATACCCCAGACCGTAGGACCAGCCCTCCGGCTCTAGCTCAAACCAGAAGACCGGGCGGGTGGAGAAGGCGTCCTCGGTGGGGCGCTCCATGGACCACCAGAGATGATCCTTATAGGGGCCTCTGCCGTGCAGGCGCCGGGCGTCCCGGTAGATACGGGAGACCTTGCAGCACAGGCCCGGCACCTGGTGCCGGGCCTGGAAGGCGTCATAGACCTCCTGGGCCAGGGCCTTCATGGGCTGATAGAAATGGGTCAGATACTCCTCTTTGTGGGCCTGAAACCAGGGGCGCTCATTGTTGAACCGGATGCCCCACATAAAGTCGATGGTGGCATCGGAAAAGCCTTGAAACATAGGGGAATCCCTCCTTGAAGTGATAAACAGGAGCGCGGGTCAGAGATGACCCGCGCTCCATGTGGCGAAAAAACTCAAGTTCCGGTCTGAGCCTCCGGGGGAAGGACCGGCACATTGGGATCGGTGGATGCAGTGGGCGCCGGTGTACTGCTGGGGGGTGCGGAGGTGGTAGGCGCCGGAGTCGGTGTCGACGAGGGCGCCGCAGTGGGAGCGGGGGTACTGGAGGGCGCCGGTGTGGGCGCCGGTGTCGCGGTGGGGGACGGCGTGGGCGTCGGTGTGGGCGTGACAGGCACCTCGGTCATCAGACCGGTGGAGGTGTCGATGCCCAGACGGGCCGCGTCAGCGGGGTTATAGAAGTAGACCGCGTTGCGTACATCGAAGCGGTCGTTGTGGATGACCGTGTCGCTGATGACCTTACCGTTGGCGTCCCGCAGGCGCTGATGGACCTCCACCACCTTGCCGGTGTAGGCGGTGCGGGTGGGGTCCTTCTGGGGCTTGGAGCCCTGGGGCACCGAGCTGTTGGGCTCGTAGACGGTCTTGGGGGCGGTGGTGCTCACCACCACCGAGTAGGGATCGCCGTAGATACCGGTGGTGTTGGTGCCGTAGATGGTGACGTTGCAGTACCGGGTGCCGCCGCTCTTGGTGAGAGAGGCCACGATCTTGATGGGGTAGTCGGTGTTGTTCTTGAACCGGAAGTCCAGGCTGTTGCTGTAGACCGTGGCATCCAGGCCGGAGGGGAGATACCCCACGTCGTACTTGTGCTTGTGGCGCTCCACGGTCTCCAGATTGGCCTTGAGGGTCGTATAATAGAGGGTGGAGGAGAGCTGGCACACGCCGCCGGCCCAGGTGTCCTGGGTGGTGCCGCTCACATAGGCGCCTGCCTTCTGATAGCCGCCGGCCTGGGAGTAGGGACCCACCGTGGCGTTGTAGGAGAAGGTCTCGCCGGGGAGAAGAATGGTGCCGTTGACCCGCTGGCAGGCCAGATCCACATTGTGCCAGCGGGAGGAGCCGCCGGCGGTCTTGGTGGAGGACTTGCCCAGGACATCCTTGAAGAGGTTGGCGTTGAGCTTGGCGGTGGTGATGTTGGGCTCCTCCTTCTCCAGAGGCACGGAGCAGACCTCACCCTCCGCGGTGTCGGCCAGGGCGGTACGGGCGGCGTCCGTGTCAAACCGGATGCCGGTGACCGAGGGGATGATCTCCTTGGTGTTCTTGTCCAGGTAGGCGTCGGCGGGCTCGGTGTAGACCTCCTGATAGATGGCCTCAAAGTCGGGCTCGGGGGGCTCTTCCGTCATCACGGGGACCTCGATGGGTACAGGGGCGGAGGTGCCGCCCTCGGACAGCAGGGTCTGGAACTCCCGCAGGAGCTGCTCCTCCAGGGCGTCCACGTCGATGGCCTGCCCGGTGGTGCCCTTGGTAAAGTCCAGCGTGTCGGCCGTTACGGTCCAGCTGGTCTCCACCATGGGGTTGGAGATATGCTCCTCCGCCTGGGTGATGGAGGCGGGGGTCTGGGAGAAGGAGAGCTGGACCTCCACCTCGCTGGACTGCCCTGCCAGGGCGGAGAGGAAGCGGAAGCCGCCGGCCGCCGCGCCGCCCTTTTGGTTGTCGTTCCAGGCCGCCTCTACCGCGCCGGAGATATCGGCGCTCAGGGCATCCCCGGAGACAGTAAAGGTGCTGCCGTTGCAGGTGAAGTCAGCGGAGAGGGACGAGAGCCGGGCGGGAAGCTCCGCCTCCAGCTTGGCCTGGGCCTCTTCCCGGGTCAGACTGCCCACCTGGATGCCGCTGATGCGGGTGTTGGGCAGCAGCTTCCCGCTGGTGGCAGCATAGGCGCACATACCGGCGTAGCCGGCACAGAGCAGCAAAAGGAAAATGAGTACACCGACCAGGACCTTGGGTGGTCGGCCGGATTTTCTGCGTCTGCCGCCCTCCGGGTCGGGCATGACGCGTTTGCCTTTCGAGTGTTCCATGGATATCAACTCCCAATATTGAGGTAACGAACTGGATACGCTCTCCATTATAGGTGTCCCTGCCCCAAAATGCAATTACAGAACGGTTACAGGGCTTATTCCTGCCGGTTTGCGCTCCATCTAAGCGTGTTGTATGAGTTTGAAGTACTTTTTAGACGTGCCAAAAGGGATTCGGTTCCCTGTGTGGGGCGGGTTTAAAAAAATTTAAATATATTTTTCATCGATTCTTTCAGAGTTCTGTGCTACAATCAGAGATAATAAGAGTGGAAAAACCATTGCCGAACAGGAGGGCCCGGATATGGCGGGTTATGGGAAGAAAGATACAAATAACAGTGAGATCGGATCCTGGATCCTGATCGTGCTTATGCTGGCGCTGTTTTGGCCGGTGGGGCTGTTTCTGCTGTTCCGGAAATTGACCGAGAACAACCGCCCGGCGAGCCATGGGCGTTCGGCCCCCACCGGACGGACCTATGTGCAGCCCGGTACCCAGGGCGTGCACCAGGAGGAGCGGCCGGTGGTACGCCGGCGGACGGAGGTGCGCCAGCCCGGCACCCAGGGGGTATCCACCGGAATGGGGGCAGCGCGGAAGGTCCAGCGCCGGGTCCCGGCAGAGCAGGAACACCTGCGCCTGAACCGGGGGAAGAGCATGATGATCGTCGGCGGCGTGATTGCGGGCGTCTTCGGTCTGGGCACTGCCAGCGCCATCCTGGAGATGGTGGAGAGCCTGTTCTGGGGTGGCAATCCCATCTGGTATCTGGAGGACGTATTCTTCCCCCTGGGCTTTTGCTGCGCGGGCTTCGTGGTGCTGGCCGTGGGGATGAGCAGGAACAAAAAGGCCCGCCGGTTCCGCAAGTATCTGGCGCTGATCGGACACCAGACCTCGATTTGGGTGGAGACCCTGGCCCAGGCCATGCCGGTGTCGGTGCATACGGCCTGTGATGATCTGCAGGAGATGCTGGATGAGGGCCTCTTGCCCACCGGCTATCTGGACATGAGCACCGGACGCCTCATCCTCAGCGACGAGGGAATTCAGGAGGAGAAGCCTGAGCCGAAGCCCGAACCCGCCCAGGGAGAGGACGACCGGACGCTGGCCCAGATCCGCGCGGTGAACGACGCCATTGAGGACGCCGCCATGAGCGAGAAGATCGACCGCATCGAGGAGATCACCCGCAAGATCTTTGAGTATCAGAAGAAGAACCCGGAAAAGGGCGGCCAGCTGCGCAGCTTCCTGAATTACTACCTTCCCACCACGCTGAAGATCCTCAACTCCTATGCCCAGCTGGAGGAGCAGGGCGTGGAGGGCGAGAACATCAGCGCCGCCAAGGTCCGCATCGAGGGGATGATGGATAAGGTGGTGGAGGGCTTTGAAAAGCAGCTGGATAAGCTCTTTGAGAACACGGCCATGGACATCACCACCGATGTGAAGGTGCTGGAGCAGATGCTGGAAAAGGACGGTCTCTCCCAGAAGGGAAGCGGCCTGACCCTGGGCGGCTGATCTCCCAAGGGGGCCGCAGGGTGTCCGAAAAGAGAGGCGGCGCATAGGATACTCCGGGAGGAGAGACCATGCAGCTGACCGAACACATTTTAACACGAAACGACTGCTATAAGGCGGGGCGCACCATCGTACCCAAGGGCATTATGGTCCATTCCACAGGGACGCCGCAGCCGGACGTGAACGTCTGGCTGCGGCTGTGGGACCAGCCGGGGGTGGATAAATGCGCCCACGCCTTTGTTCATGCCGACGGCGTGACCGAGACCCTGCCCTGGAACTGGCGGGGCTGGCACGCCGGGACGCCGCCCAACGGCGGCACGTCGGCCAACAACACCCACATCAGCTTTGAGATCCTGGAGCCCGCCGGGCACACCTACCAGGGCGGGACCATGGTGGGCTATGACGCGGAGAAGAATGCGGACTATTTCCGGCGGGTCTACACCAACGCCGTGGAGCTGTGCGCCATGCTCTGCCGCAAATACGGCCTGGACCCCCTGCGAGACATCGTGGACCACCGGGAGGGCTACCAGGAGGATATGGCCAGCAACCACGCCGACGTGTCCCACTGGTTTCCCAGGCACGGCAAGAGCATGGATACCCTGCGGGCCGATGTGAAGGCCCTTCTGGAAGGAGAGGACGAGTTGACACAGGAGCAGTTTGACGCCATGTTTCAGACCGCCATGGCGGCCTACCGCAAGGAGCAGGCGGCTAAGCCGGTCAGTTCCTGGGCGGAGACGGACTGGGAGGCGGCGGTGCAGGCGGGGCTCTTTGACGGGACCCAGCCCTGCGCCCCCCTGACCCGGGAGCAGGCCGCCGTCGTATTCCAGCGCATGCAGAAATAACAGTGCGGGCATACCCGGGAAGAGGGGACTTTCCGGGGATGCCCGCTTTTTGACTGGATTACTGGTGTTTGACCAGAGCCTCTCCGGCGGTGTAGATGTCGCCGGCGCCCACGGTCAGGATGAGATCCCCCGGACGGGCGATCTCCCGCAGGAGAGCCGTGACCTCCTCCAGGGTGGCGCAGTAGCGGCTGCCCGGGATCTGCTCGGCCAGGTCCCGGGAGGAGATGCCCAGGGTGTCGGTCTCCCGGGCGGCATAGATCTCGGCCAGGATGGCCAGATCAGGCTCCCGGAGCACCTGGACGAAATCGGAGAAGAGGGCCTTGGTCCGGGTGTAGGTGTGGGGCTGGAAGGCGCAGATGATGCGCTTATAGCCCATGCCCTTCACGGCGGAGAAGAGAGCCTGGAGCTCTCCGGGATGGTGGGCATAGTCGTCGTAGACCTCCGCCCCGTGGAAGCTGCCCTTGTGCTCAAAGCGGCGGCCCGCGCCGTGGAAGGCTGCAAGCCCCTCCTCCACCGCGGCAGGGGGGAAGTGCAGGGCGATGGCCGAAGCGGCGGCGGCCAGGGCGTTTTTCACATTGTGTACGCCGGGGACCTGGAGCTCCACATGGGCGAATTTCTCCCCGCGGCAGATCACGTCAAAGGCGGGCAGGCCGTTGACCCAGGTCAGACCGGCGGCGTGGACGTCGCCCTCCTCCAGACCGAAGGTGAGGATGGGACGCTCCTCCCCCTCCAGGGCGTGCATGGTGTTGGCATCGTCCCGGTTGGCGATGATGAGACCGCCCTCGGGCACCCGGTCGGCAAAGGCGCGGAAGGAGTGCTCCACATCCTCCAGATCCTTGAAGAAGTCCAGGTGGTCGGCCTCGATGTTGAGGATCACCGCCACGGTGGGGAAGAAGGAGAGGAAGGAGTTGCAGTACTCGCAGCTCTCCAGAATGATGGTGTCCCCCTTGCCCACACGGTGGCCTGCGCCCAGCAGGGGAAGGGTACCGCCGATCATGACGGTGGGGTCGGCGGCGGCGGCCATGGCGATGTGGGTGCACATGGAGGTAGTGGTGGTCTTGCCGTGGGTGCCCGCGATGCACAGGGCGTTGCGGTAGCCCCGCATGATGGAGCCCCAGGCTTGGGCCCGTTCAAAGACCGGGATGCCCAGACGGTGGGCCTCGGCGATCTCGGGGTTGGAGTCGTGGGCGGCGGCGGTGCGGATGATGAGATCGGCGCCGGCGACATTTTCGGCCCGGTGGCCGATGTCCACCCGGATGCCCAGGGAGCGCAGATGCTCCGTGGTGGCGCTCTCCCGCATATCGGAACCGGTGATGGTCATACCGGCCCCGTGGAGGACCTCCGCCAGAGGGGACATGGAAACGCCGCCGATGCCGACCAGATGGGCCCGCCGGCCGGGACGCAGATAATCATGGATGTCAGTTGCAGCCATGGGTTTACACACCCTTTCCAGAAGTTTATAATGACGATATGGTATCGTATTGCGCCCTGGGCGCAGAGGGAAAACAGATTTGGAACATATTATTATATACCGCAGTATAGTCCCCTTACAAGAGAAAAATACGGGAAATGGGGTGGTATGGTGAAAGAGCTGTACATACCGGACGGCGTGCGGAGGTGCCGGGACCGCCTGTGGGAGGCGGGGTGGCCCACCTATCCGGTGGGCGGATGTGTCCGGGATCTGCTCCTGGGACGGACGCCGGGCGACTTTGACCTGACCACGGCGGCACGGCCCGAGACCGTGATGGCCCTCTTTCCCCGCACCGTCCCCACGGGCATGCGCCACGGGACGGTCACCGTGCTCACCGGGGACGGGCCGGTGGAGATCACCACCTTCCGGCGGGAGAGCGGCTATACCGACGGGCGCCACCCGGGCGAGGTGCGCTTTGACGCCACGCTGGAGGAGGATCTGGCCCGGCGGGATTTTACCATCAATGCCATGGCTCTGGCCCCGGACGGAGGGGTGATCGACCCCTTCGGCGGACGGCAGGATCTGGAGCGGGAGCTCATCCGGTGCGTGGGAGAGCCGGAGAAGCGCTTTACCGAGGACGCCCTGCGGATGTTCCGGGGGGTGCGCTTTGCGGCCCAGCTGGGGTTTGAGCTCCAGACCGACACGGCGCGGGGCATCTGGCGGTGTGCGGCGCTGGCCGAAGTGCTCTCCCATGAGCGGGTGCGGGGAGAGCTGGAGAAAATCTTGTGCTCTCCCCGGCCGGGATGGGCCCGGATGCTCTTTGACACCGGGCTGATGCGGCGGTACGAGTGTATCCCCCGGGGGGCCTTCGTCACCCTGAGCCGTCTGCCCCGGACGCCGGAGGCCCGCTGGGCGGGCTTATGCTCCGTGGTGGGAGAGGAGGGACCCTCCCTGTTGGAGACGCTGCGCCTGGAGAGAAAGACCATCCGGGCCTGTGCCGACGGATTCCGGCTGTGGAAGGGGGGACTGCCCCAGACCGACGAGGCGTGGCGGCGCGCCCTGTGGGAGTATGGCGTCGACGGGGCCCGGGCCGGGGCCTGGATGGGCGACTGGGAGGGCCGTGAGAGCTCCCCTGCGCTGGAGCAGGTGCTCCGCCGGGGGGATTGCTGGAACGTGAAGGACCTGGCCCTGTCTGGGCGGGACCTGGCGGCCCTGGGCTACCGGGGGAAGGACATCGGCGCGGCCCAGCGGCAGCTGCTGGACCACGTACTGGAAGACCCCTCTGCCAATACGCCGGAGCGGCTGCGGGCCTATCTGAGCGAGACATCCGAGACAATCGAGGAGGATACGACATGCTGACCTTGCATACCGAGGGGGAGGGGATCGCCCTGACCCTGACGGCCCAGAGCATGGGCCGGGACTGGAACGTGACCATCACCGGAGGGGAGGTTCCCCATCTGGGGGCGGCGGCGCTGGGTGCGCCCTACCGCCATCCGGACGGGAGCATCGGCTCCAGCGCGTCGGTGCTGGTCCTGCCCAGCCATAAAGAGGACGGCGTGGTGAAAAAGGCCGCCGAGCGGCTGGCCAAGCGGCTGGACTGCGCGGTCCTGGTGAGCGGCGGCATCCATGTGGACGGCATCACGCCGGAACAGATCGGCGCGGTGGTCGCCCTGGTCGGAGCGGCTGTGGATCGGCTGGCAGAGCAGATGGAGCAGGAAGCGAACAGAGCGTAAAAAGGTGCCGCCCGGAGGTTCGGGCGGCACCTTTTTGGGCGGAGAGAGACGAAATGACGCAAAAAATTTACAGATTTGTACTTGATATCGGAAATGGATTCCGTATCATTGAAAGATAGAAATTTACCTCAGGTCCGGTGAGCGGACCGCCAAGGAGCGAGTGTACCATGACAAAAAAACGAGCGATCCTGCTGATCGGAGGAGGGATCCTGCTGGTTGCCGGTATTTTGCTGGGGTGTAAGCTGGCGGTGGATTCTTTTCTGGGCGCGGAGATGAGCAGCCGGGACAGCTGGGATATCGCGGTGGGAGAGCATATCTACACCAGTGAAGAGCGGGGGATCGAGGTCTATACGGCGCCCTGCGAGGCCAGCATCCCGGTGGTGCAGATGGTGCCCGAGGAGTATGAGCAGGAGGGCTTCACCTACTATGACGAGGCGGTACAGCAGCGTTTGGCCCAGCATCTGCTGGAACTCATCCAGCAGGAGGCGCATGGGATCGGGGAGCCGCTGGCGGTGCTCAATCCTTTCGGTACGGGCTCCAACGGACTGCTGCTGTGCTTTGACACCGGGGAGAAGACCCAGATCCGCTATACGGTCCATACCACCAGCGCGGATGATCCCGACTTTACCGCGACGGCCAAGAGCGGAAAGGAGGCCTACACGGGCCGCCACTGCTTTTTGCTGATCGGTCTGGTCCCGGGGGAGACCAACCAGGTCACTCTGGAGGCGGTGGACGAGCGGGGGGAGGTACAGGAGTCGGCCGCATTTACGGTGGAGATGCCGGACGCCCTCTCGGGCTATGACACCCGCCTGGACGCTACCGGCCAGGCGGAGGGAGAGGCCCTCTCCGACGGGCTCTTCTATGCCACGGGGATCGGAGATTATTACGGCTACACCTTCTTCTTTGACAATGAGGGGGTCCTGCGGTATGAGATGGTGCTGGAGGGCTATCACTCCGACCGCTTCCTGTGGGAGGAGCGGGGATTCTACACCTGTGTGGGCAGCCGGAAGATCGCCCTGCTCAATCCGCTGGGCCAGGCGGTGCGGGTCTATGATCTGGGACAGTATGAGCTCCACCACGACATCAACTGGGGGCCGGACGGGACCATCCTTGCCCTGGTGACCGACACAGAGCAGGAGACCACGATGGACGTGGTCATCGAGATCGATCTGGAGAGCGGCGCGGTGACCGAGCGGGTGGATTTTTCCGAGCTGATGGACTCCTACTGTCAAAGTACCCGGCCGATCAGCGCCACAGACCCCTTTTTCTGGCAGGCAGGGGAGCGGGACTGGCTGCACCTGAATTCCATCCAGTATCTGGAGGAGAGCGACAGCATCGTGGTCAGCTCCCGGGAGACCTCCACCATTCTACAGGTCACGGGCCTTCAGACCGAGCCGGTCCTCACCGCGCTCATCGGAGACCCGGACTTCTGGGCGGGCACAGAGTATGAGAACCTGTGCTATCAGCCGGAGGGGGACTTTGTCTTCCAGTATGGACAGCACGATGTGGAACGGGTGGAGGATGAGAGCCTGCCGGAGGGCGTGTACCTTCTGCGCATGTACAACAACAACTACTGGGGGCTGAGTACCCGGGACGGCTATGAGCCGGAGCTGGACGAGAGTGTGGGCACGTCTCTGACAGACGGGGCGGGCGTATCCTCCTACATCTACTACTACCGGGTGGACGAGACAAACCGGACCTTTGCTCTGGTGGAGTCCATCCCGCTGGTCTACTCCAGCATTGTATCCAATGTCCAGGAGGTGGGGGAGCACTATGTGTTCAACAGCGGCGTGGCCCATACCTTTGGCGAGTGCGATAGGGAAGGAAATGTACTGCGCTCCTTCTCCTACCCGTGTATGATGAACGGATACCGGGTCATGAAAGACAGCTTTACCGGCTTCTGGTTTGAGGAGTCCTGAGCGAAGCGGCAGAATACAGGGTGTGCGTCCGGAGAAGATCCGGATGCACACCCTTTTCGTTGGGACAGGCAATTCCGAGCGGGGCGGCGCATAAAGTAGTCGGGAACAGGAGGGCGTTGCCATGGCAGGGAAGCGAAAAAAGGAGAGCGTTCTGGAGCGGACCGCCCAGGTCTTTGATCTGCCCGGCGATCTGGTGGCGGGACTGCCCCGGATGGAGCTGATCGGAGACCGGGAACTGCGGATGGAGAATCACCGGGGGATTCTGGCCTATGGGTCGGAGGAGATCCATATTTCCGGGGGAAAACTCATCCTGAAAGTGCGGGGCGAGGGGTTGGAGCTGCGTTCCATGAACGCCGGAGAGCTGCTCATCACCGGACAGATCCGGGCCGTGGAGCTGGATTAGGAGGAAGCGGATGAAAAAAGTGGTCAATTTCCTCCGGGGCAGCGTGGAGGTGGAGGCCCAGGGGGCCTTTCCGGAGCGGTTTCTCAACCTGTGTGCCCAGCGCGGAGTGTCCTTCTGGGGGGTGGAATGGGTGGAGAGTACCGCCGTGCGGCTCAAAGTGCCCCGGCAGGAGCGCGGCGACCTGGAGGACCTGGCGGTCCGGTCCGGCTGCACCCTCTCCGAGGTGGAGCGGGGCGGGCTGCCCACCTTTTTGGAGCGCTTCCGCAGGCGGTACGCCCTCTTAGCCGGACTGGCCCTGTCGCTGCTGGCGGTCCTCCTGATGACCCAGTTTGTGCTGGTGGTGGATGTCTCGGGCAATACCGAGGTGCCGTCGGCCACGATTTTGTCCACCCTGCGCCGTCTGGGGGTGCGCCCCGGGGCCTTTGGTCCGGCGCTGGAGATCAACTACATCGAGCAGCGGGCGCTGCTGGAGCTGGAGGGCATCTCGTGGATGTCCATCAACCTCCACGGGGCCCGGGCCGAGGTGCTGGTGCGGGAGCGGGTCAAGGCCCCCGAGCTGGTGGACGAGAGCGAGCACGGAGACATCATTGCCGAGACCGACGGCGTCATCACCCGCCTGGAGGTCCTCGCCGGAGAGACCGAGCGCAAGGTGGGGGAGCCGGTGGCCGCGGGGGACGTGCTCATCCAGGGAAATGTGCTGCTGGAGGGGCCCATGTACAGCGAACAGGACGTGGGCTGGCAGCAGGTCCGGGCCCAGGGACGGGTGGAGGCACAGACCTGGCGCACCCTTCAGGCCACCATTCCCCTCACGGCCCAGGTCAAGGAGTACACCGGGCGGGAGACCGGACGCTGGTTTCTCACCATTCTGGGAAAACGCATCAATTTTTACCGAAAGAGTGGAATTTCCTTCCCACAGTATGATAAAATAAGCAGTACTTGGAATGCGGGGAGCGGAATGGATCTGGCTCTCCCTCTGAGCCTGGGCCGGGAGACCATGCGGGAATACACGCTCACCCCGGCAGAAGTGGACCTGGCTGCCGCCCAAGAGATGCTGGAGGCGCAGCTGGAGCGGGCTCTCACGGAACAGATCGAAGGAGGAAGCATCACGCGGACCGAGTATACCGCCGTTGTGACGGATGAGATGCTGACCGTCACCCTCCGGGCGGAGTGCACAGAAGAGATCGGACGGTTCGTACCCTTTGACGAGCCTGGATACCAGACCCGCCTGCCGGCGGGAAGAGGAGACGAAACAAATTCATGATCGAACACACCATCAACATCGAACGGATGGAGGAGGCCATCAATATCTTTGGCTCCTTCGATGAAAATATCAAACTGATCGAGCAGGAGCTGGGGGTGACGGTGCTCAACCGGGACTCCCAGCTCAAGGTGACCGGCGAGGCCGAGGCCGTCATGTATGGCGTGAAGGCCATCGAGGGCCTGCTCACCCTTTCGGCTAAGGGGGAGTCCATCAACGAGCAGAATGTGCGCTACATCATCAATCTGGTGCGGGCGGGCAATGAGGACAAGATCGGCACCCTGGCCAAGGACGTGCTCTGCGTCACCGCAAAGGGAAAGCCCATCAAGCCCAAGACCCTGGGCCAGAAGCGGTATGTGGAGGCCATCAAGAAGAATACCATCACCCTGGGCATCGGCCCGGCGGGCACCGGCAAGACCTATCTGGCGGTGGCCGCCGCGGTGGCCGCCTTCCGGGACAAGCAGGTCAACCGCATCATCCTGACCCGCCCGGCCGTGGAGGCGGGGGAGCGGCTGGGCTTCCTGCCCGGCGATCTTCAGTCCAAGGTGGACCCCTACCTGCGCCCGCTGTACGACGCCCTCTTCGACATGCTGGGGCCGGAGAACTATCAGAAATATGTGGAGCGGGGCAACATCGAGGTGGCCCCCCTGGCCTATATGCGCGGCCGGACCCTGGACGACTCCTTCATCATCCTGGACGAGGCCCAGAACACCAGCCGGGAGCAGATGAAGATGTTCCTGACCCGGTTGGGCTTCGGCTCCAAGATCGTCATCACCGGCGACATCACCCAGATCGACCTGCCCACCGACAAGGTCAGCGGTCTGAAGGAGGCCATGCGGGTGCTCAAGGGCGTGCAGGACATCGAGATCTGCAAGCTCAATGAGGGAGACGTGGTGCGCCATGTGATCGTACAGCGCATCATCAAGGCCTATGAAGAGGATGAAAACCGCCGCAACGCCCGGCGGGACAAGTAACGGGAAGCGCCGCACAAGGGGGAGAAGCAGATGGAACATCAGATCATCATTGAGACCGAGGTAGAGGGCGTCGAGACCTTTGCCGACGCCCTGCGGGAGGTCATCCCGGCCGCACTGGAGGCGGAGGGAGTGGGGCTTCCCTGTGAGGTGGACGTGCTCTTCACCGACGACGAGGGCATCCACCAGATCAATCTGGAGCAGCGGGATGTGGACCGCGCCACCGACGTGCTCTCCTTTCCCATGTTCGAGTTCACGCCGGGGGAGCCTCCCACGCCGGAGGACGAGGACCTGCTGGACCCGGGCAGCGAGGTGCTCCCCCTGGGAGACATGGTGCTCTCGGTAGACCATATCAAGGCCCAGGCCGCGGAGTTCGGCCACAGTGAGCGAAGGGAGCTGTGCTATCTGGCGGTCCACTCGGTGCTCCACCTGCTGGGCTACGACCACCTGGACGAAGGTCCCCAGAAGAAGCAGATGCGGGAGCGGGAGGAGGCCATCCTGGGTGCGCTGGGTATCACCCGGGAGGAGGACCATGGCGCAGAATAAGTGGCCCCTGGCGCTGAGTGCCGCGGTACTACTGACCGGCCTGTGCGCCTGCGCGGCCCCGGAGTCTGTACCCACGCCCACCCCGCAAACCGCCGACACTCCGGAGCAGGAAGCGGTGCGGTGGCTCTCCGACGAGAACCACCGGGCCTTTGCGGTAGGGGACTTCTGGGTCACCCTGAACCATATCGAGGAGGACAAGTCCCGCATCCAGGTGTGGGACCCCGCCGATCTGTCCGCCCCCCTCCAGACCATGGAGCAGACGCTGGAGACCCCCTACTTTTTCGGCGTGAGCGAGGTGGCGGACGCCAATTTTGACGGATACCCGGACTTCGGATGTCTGTACTTTATGGGCAATCAGCCCACCTACTGGAACTACTGGCTCTGGGACCCGGAAGCGGGAGAATTTGTGGAGGAGCCCGCCCTGGCGGAGGTCTGCGCACCGGAGTTTGACGCAGCCGGGCAGGTGGTGCGCAGCTATACCCGGGGCGGCTATGCCGGGCTGGTGGGGACCCACGCCTTCTACCGCTGGGAGGAGGGCGAGCTGGTGTGCATCCGCCGCACGGACAGCAGCGTCATCCCCGGCGCGACGGAGGAACAGGACCGGGTATTGCTGACCGTGGAGGACCGGATCGACGGGAAGCTTACCCCGGTGGTCCGGGCGGAGTACACCGTGGACAGCCGGGGGTGGTTCCCGGTGGAAGAGGCCTGGCAGGATCTCGCTTATCACGGAGAATCCTAACATAAATACGCTCAAGAAAGTTGAGGATAACCTATGGAAATCAAAAAATCGGGCATGATATCGATCGTGGGACGGCCCAACGTGGGCAAGTCCACTCTGACCAACGCCCTGGTGGGCGAGAAGATCGCCATTGTCACCAACAAGCCCCAGACCACCCGCAACCGCATCTGCGCCGTGGTCAACCGGAACGACTGCCAGTTCGTCTTTATGGATACCCCGGGCCTGCACAAGGCCCGCACCAAGCTGGGCGACTACATGGTGAAGGTGGTCAAGGACAGCGTGGCTGATGTGGACGCGGTGTGTCTCATCGTGGAGCCCATTCCCCACGTGGGTGGACCGGAGGAGGAGCTCATCGGGCGCATCAAGAGCCTGGGCGTCCCCTCGGTGCTCATCATCAACAAGATCGATACCGTGGAGAAGGAGGAGCTGCTGGCCGTCATGCAGACCTACGCTGCGGCCCATGAGTTCAACGCCATCCTGCCCATCTCCGCCAAAAACGGCGAGGGAGTGGAAGAGGTGCTGGACGTGCTCGCCCAGTTCCTGCCGGAGGGGCCCCAGCTCTTCCCTGAGGACATGGTCACCGACCAGCCCGAGCGGCAGGTCTGTGCCGAGATCATCCGGGAGAAGCTCCTGCTGTGCCTGGACAAGGAGATCCCCCACGGCACCGCTGTGGAGCTCATCCGCTTTGCCGAACGGGAGCGGGACGGCGTCATCGAGATCGACGCCACCATCTACTGTGAGAAGGACAGCCACAAGGGCATCATCATCGGCAAGGGGGGCGCCATGCTCAAGAAGATCTCCACCCTGGCCCGGCAGGACATCGAGCGCTTCATGGGCGCCAAGGTGTACCTCCAGACTTGGGTGAAGGTGAAGGAGAACTGGCGGGACAACCTGAATTTGATCCATAATTTTGGATATAAAGACGAGTGACCATAAAATTTACCGCTTATAAATCCACGCGTCCTCAGCCAAGCTAACCGTGAAAAGGGGGCTTGCGCCATGGACAGCGAGACCTTGTGGGAACTCTTCTGGGCCACCGGCCTGCCGGAGGCCGCCGCGCTGGCGGAGCATCTCCGGCACAGCGAGGAGGAGGCCCAAAACGATAAGACCGCCTGAGGCGGCGGGGGACTTGTCCCCCTTACATAGAATGGGGAAAGGGACATGCTGCTCACCACACAGGGGATCATCCTGCGGGAGGTCAATTACAAGGAATCGGACAAGATCCTCACCGTACTCACCCGGAGCGGGTGGAAGGTGACGGTCAAGGCCAGGGGCTGCCGCCGGAAGGGGAGCCGCCTGGCCGCCTCCACCCAGCTGCTGGTCTACTCGGAGATGACCCTCTTCTCCTACCGGGACCACTATACCCTCAACGAGGCCGAGCCGCTGGAGCTCTTCTGGGGTGTGCGCTCCGACGTGGAGAAGGTGGCCCTGGGCTCCTACTTTGCCGAGGTGCTGGAGGCGGTGGTGGGGGAGGAGCAGCCCGATCCCGCCGTGCTCTCCCTCCTCCTCAACGCCCTCTACGCGCTGGACCGGCTGAACAAGCCCCTGCCGCTGGTCAAGGCGGCCTTTGAGCTCAAGCTCCTCTCCCTCATCGGGTATGAGCCGCTGCTGGACGCTTGTGCCGTCTGCGGCGTGCCCGAGCCGGAGGACGCCCGCTTTCAGCTGGTGGACGGAGTGCTGCTGTGCGCCCGCTGCCGCGGAGGCGGGGAGGGGCTCTCCGTCCCGGTGAGCCCGGGGGTGCTGGCCGCCATGCGCCATGTGGTGTACGGCGACCCCAAGCGGCTCTTTTCCTTTGCCCTGGGGGAGGAGGGGCTGCGGCAGCTAGGGCGTGTGAGCGAGCGGTTTCTGACCACGCAGCTGGACCGGGGCTTTCGCACCCTGGACTTTTATAAGAATCTGGCCTTTCCCATACCCGGGCTCAGCCCGGCGGCGGGGGGCAACGACCAACAGGAGAACCGATCAGTATGAACAGTATTTTTCAGCGGGTAAGCGTACGTAAATTTCAGGACAAGCCGGTGACCGACGCCCAGGTGGAGCAGCTCCTCCGGGCGGCCATGGCGGCTCCCTCCGCCACCAACCAGCAGCCCTGGGAGTTCTATGTGGTGCGGGACCGGGGGCTGCTGGAGCAGTTGTCCCAGTGTCATGCCTATTCCATGTGTGCCAAAAACGCACCCATGGCCATCGTGCCCTGTTACCGGAAGGACGCGGCCCATCCGGAGTATGCCCAGATCGACCTGAGCGCCGCCACCGAAAACATCCTGCTGGAGGCGGTGGAGCTGGGCCTGGGCGCCGTCTGGCTGGGCATCGCCCCGGTTCCGGAGCGAATGGATAAGATGCGGGAGATCCTGAATCTGCCCGATCATCTGGAGGCCTTCGCCATCGTGCCTGTGGGCTATCCCGAGCGGGAGAAGGCCCAGCAGGACCGCTATGACCCGGCGCGGGTCCACTGCCTGTAAGGACGGGCGCCGGGAAACCGATTGGAGTATATCGAAACTATGACAGATCTATTTGAAAAATCCATACAGACGCTGGAGCTGCCCCGGGTGCTGGAGCGCCTGGCCGAGCAAGCGGTGACGGCCGAGGGTAAGGAGCGCTGCGCCGCCCTGCGTCCCCTCACCGACGCCGACGACGTGAAGCGGCGTCTGGCCGAGACCACGGCGGCGGTGGAGCTGATGACCCTGAGCGGGACGCCCTCCTTCTCCGGCGTGAAGCCGGTGGGGGCCTCCCTCCAGCGGGCCAATATGGGGGGCGCCCTCAACACCCGGGAGCTGCTGGACATCGCGGCCGTCCTGCGTGCCGCCCGCAGTGCCAAGGAGTACGCTGATGGTCGGGCGGGCGGGGAGAAGCGCACCTGCATCGACCACCTCTTCGCCTCCCTGACCCCCAACCGCTATCTGGAGGAGAAGATCACCGGTTCCATCGTGGGAGAGGATGAGATCGCCGACTCGGCCAGTCCCGAGCTGGCCTCCATCCGCCGCCACATCCGTTCCACCGCCAGCAAGGTGCGGGACATCCTCAACAAGCTCATCTCCTCCAACCAGGCCAAGTACCTTCAGGAGGCCATCATCACCCAGCGCAACGACCGCTATGTGGTGCCCGTGAAGTCGGAGCACAAGAACGAGGTGCCCGGACTGGTCCACGACGTGTCCTCCTCCGGCTCCACCTTCTTCATTGAGCCCATGGGCGTGGTCAAGGCCAACAACGAGCTCCGGGAGCTCCAGGCCCGGGAGGAAAAGGAGATCGAGCGCATCCTGGCCGAGCTCTCCGCCGAGTGCGCCTCCTACCGGGAGGACATCGCCCAGAACTACGACCTGCTCATCCTGCTGGATGTGATCTTTGCCCGGGCCAAGCTCTCCTACCGGATGAAGGGGTCCGAGCCCAGGATTGTCTCCCGGGGGATCTACCTCCGCCGGGCCCGCCATCCCCTGCTGGACCCCAACAAGGCGGTGCCCAACGATCTGATGCTGGGGGAGGAGTTTGACACCCTGGTCATTACCGGTCCCAACACCGGCGGTAAGACGGTCACCCTCAAGACCATTGGCCTCTTGGTCCTCATGGCCCAGTGCGGCCTCCACATCCCTGTGGACGGGGACAGCCACATCCAGGTGTTCTCCCGGGTGCTGGCCGACGTGGGAGACGAGCAGTCCATTGCCCAGAGCCTGTCCACTTTCTCCTCCCACATGGTGAACATCGTGGGCATTCTGGAGGCGGCCGACGACGAGACCCTCATCCTCTTCGATGAGCTGGGAGCGGGCACCGACCCCATCGAGGGCGCGGCCCTGGCCGCCGCCATCATCGAGAGCGCCCGGGAACTGGGGGCCCTGGTGGCGGCCACCACCCACTATGCCGAGCTCAAGGTGTACGCCATGACCACCAAGGGAGTGGAGAACGCCTCCTGCGAGTTCAATGTGGACTCTCTGGCCCCCACCTACCGGCTGCTCATCGGCATCCCCGGCAAGTCCAACGCCTTTGCCATCTCGGAGCGGCTGGGCCTGCCCAAGCACATCATCCAGAAGGCCGCCGACCGGCTGGACGCGGAGAATGTCCGCTTTGAGGACGTTCTCACCCAGCTGGACGAGCAGCGCCAGCAGATGGAGCAAGAGAAGGAGAATGCCGCCAAGCTCCGCCGGGAGATGGAGAACTCCGCCAAGGTGGCCCGGGAGTACCGGGAGAAGCTGGAGCAGGAGCGGGCCAAGGCGGTGGAGAAGGCCCAGGCCGAGGCCCGGCGTATCCTGGAGGAGGCCCGGGAGACCGCCGACCAGGTCTTCCAGGAGCTCAACGACATGCGAAAGCGCCAGCGCAAGGAGGAGGACTGGCAGCGGGTCAACGAGGCCCGCTCCGGCCTGAAGCACCGGCTGAACGAGGCCGAGGACAAGCTGGGCCGCCGGAAGGAGACCCCCGCGCCGCCCCCCACCCGGCCTGCCAAGGCCGGCGACACGGTGGAGCTGGTCAAAATGGGCACCCAGGCCACTGTCCTGAGCGTCAACAAGGACGGTTCCCTTCAGCTCCAGGCCGGCATCCTGAAGATCACCGCCAAGCAGAGCGAGGTCCGGGTGGTGGAGGGCGAGAGCCAGACCAAGAAGGAGGCCCAGAAGGTCATCCGCCGGGCCGAGCACAAGCTGCGCAGCCTGGGCGCCTCGCCCGAGGTGGACCTGCGGGGCATGATGACCGACGAGGCCGTGGGCGCGTTGGACATCTTCCTGGACAACGCCGTCATGGGCCGCCTGACCGAGGTGGTGGTCATCCACGGCAAGGGCACCGGCGCGGTGCGCAAGGCGGTACGGGAGCACCTCAAGCGCAGCCGCTATGTAAAGTCCTTCCGGCCCGGCCGCTACGGCGAGGGCGAGGACGGCGTCACCGTGGTGGAGCTGAAGTAACCGACGGATATCGGAAGGAACGTCCGCCTGTGACAAACAGATGACTCTTTTCCATGTCTGCGTGGAAAGGAGCGACATGGTTCGCTGGAATTTGTGTAAAATGTCATTGACGGGTTGGGACAAATTTGCTATTCTATATTACAGAGTATGCAAGTGCATATGGGGAGGAAACGCTTATGTATATGAAAGAGGCAGTGGTGAACAACCAGGTCGGTCTGCATGCGCGTCCGGCGACGTTTTTCATCCAGAAGGCCAATGAGTTCAAGAGCTCCATCTGGGTCGAGAAGGAGGAGCGCCGGGTGAACGCTAAGAGTCTGCTGGGTGTGCTCTCCCTTGGTATCGTGAAGGGCACCTCCATCAACCTGATCGCGGACGGCCCCGATGAAAAGGAAGCTGTGGAGGCTCTCATCGAGCTGATCAGCTCCAATTTCTCCGAGTAATCTTTATGCGCACAAGAAAAAAGCGCCGCTGACCGCGGCGCTTTTTTTCAACCGTTTTCCTGGGATGTCCTCCAGAGGTGGAATATGACCTTTGATGAACTGAAAGAAAAAGCCCACAGCCTGCCCCTCCAGCCCGGCGTGTACATCATGCAGGACGCCAAAAACACGGTCATCTACGTGGGGAAGGCCAAGGCTCTGAAAAATCGGGTCAGCCAGTACTTTGCCAATCTGGCCTCCCACACGGAAAAGACCCGGGCCATGGTCAGCCAGATCGACCATTTCGACGTCATCGTGGCCGACTCGGAGTTTGAGGCCCTGGTGCTGGAAAACGCCCTCATCAAGCGGCACCAGCCCCACTATAACATCCTGCTCAAGGATGGAAAGGGCTATCCCTATGTTCGGCTCTCGGTTCAGGACGCCTATCCCCGCTTTTCCCTGGTGGGCAAGGTGGCGGAGGACGGGGCGCGGTATTTCGGGCCCTTTGCCAGCCGGGGGAATACCCAGGCCATCCTGGACGCCATCTGCGCCGCCCTGCACCTGCCCACCTGTGCACGGGTCTTCCCCCGGGACATCGGAAAGGGCCGTCCCTGCCTCAATTACCACATGGGACGGTGCGACGGCTACTGCCGGAAGGACATGGACCAGTCCCGCTATGGGGAGGCCATCGAACAGGCGGTGCGCCTTCTGGAGGGAAAGTTCCAGGAGGTGGGGGAGGAGATCCGCGCCGAGATGGAGCGGGCCGCCGAGGAGCTGCGCTTTGAGCGGGCCGCCCAGCTGCGGGACCGTTACCGGGCCATCGAGCTGCTGGGAAAGCGGCAGAAGGTGGTGGCGGGCAGTCTGGCCGACACCGACGTGGTGGGTTTTCACCGGGGAGAGGCCAAGAGCTGCTTTGTGGTCCTCCACTATGTGGACGGGGAGCTGGCCGCCAAGGACTGGGACCTGCTGGAGACCCCCATGGAGGAGGACGAGGGGGATGTGATCTCCGCGCTGGTGCGGGGCTTCTACGGGGACCGGGGGGACCTGCCCCGGCAGATCCTGCTGCCCTGCGAGCTGGAGGACGAGGTGCCCATCACCCGGATGCTCTCCGAACAGGCCGGCCGGCGGGTGCATCTCATCACACCCCAGCGGGGGGCCAAGATGGATCTCATCCGCCTGGCCACCAAGAACGCCGTGGAGGAGGTGGCCCGGGCCACCTCCCGGGAGGAGCGCCAGAGCAAGCGCATGGAGCTGCTGGGAAAGCTCCTGGATCTGCCCGAGCCTCCGCACCGCATCGAGGCCTACGACATCTCCAACACCGGCAGCGACGACATCGTGGCCTCCATGACGGTCTTTGTGGACGGAAAGCCCCGCAAGCGGGATTACCGCCACTTCAAGCTCCGGGACATGGACGGACCGGATGACTACGCCTCCATGGAGCAGGTGCTGACCCGGCGCTTCCGGCGCTATCTGGACGGGGATGAGAAGTTTGACCAGAAGCCCGACCTCCTCTTCATCGACGGCGGGACCACCCACGCCCGGGTGGCAACGGGCGTGCTGGAGCGGATGGAGCTCTCCATTCCGGTGTACGGCATGGTGAAGGACGACCGCCACCGGACCCGGGCCCTGGTCACTCCGGCCGGGGAGGAGATCGGTATTCAGGGCAATCCCGCCCTCTTCTCCCTGGTGGGACAGATCCAGGAGGAGACCCACCGCTTTGCCATCGAATTCAACCGCCTCCAGCGGAAGGGGCGGGTCCGGGGCTCCGAGCTGGACCAGATCCCGGGCGTAGGGGAGAAGCGGCGCAGTGAGCTGCTGCGCCACTTCAAGAGCATCAAAAACATCCGGGCCGCCACGGTGGAAGAGCTGGAAAACGTGGTGCCCAGAAATGCGGCCCAGGCGGTCTATGCGCACTTCCACCCCCGGCAGGAGCCGGAGGGGCAGACCCAACAACCAGGAAAGGAATGAAGCGATATGCGCGTGATATCGGGAGAGGCCCGGGGACGCCGGCTCAAGGAGCTGAGCGGCATGGAGACCCGGCCCACCACCGACAAGGTGAAGGAATCCATTTTCAATATCGTACAGTTTGACATCGAGGGGCGCAAGGTGCTGGACCTGTTCGGCGGAACGGGCCAGCTGGGCATCGAGGCCCTGTCCCGGGGAGCGGCGGAGTGTACCTTTGTGGACCTGCGCCGGGAGGCGGCCGCCCTCATCCGGGAGAACCTGAAGGCTACCCGTCTGGAGGAGCGGGGCAAGGTGGTCCAGGGGGATTCCCTGTCCTTCCTGCTCACCTGCCGGCAGAAATACGACCTGATTTTCCTGGACCCGCCCTATGCTTCCGGCCTGCTGGAAAAGGCCCTGGAACAGATCGCTGCAATTGACATCCTTTCGGAACATGGTATAATGGTCTGCGAAAGTGCGGCCGAACAGGCCCTTCCCGCTCTGGCTGAGCCCTATCAGAAGGGCAGGGAGTACCGTTACGGCAAAATCAAGATCACCCTGTACCGGCGCGGACTGTAACGGACGTCCGCGGGGGAGGAGAGAGTTATCCCTTGAAGACTGCGATTTATCCTGGAAGCTTTGATCCCATTACGCTGGGCCATCTGAATATCATCAAGCGGGCGGCGGTGTGCTTTGACAAGCTGATCGTCTGCGTGATGGTGAATTCCGACAAACTCCACACGGGCCTCTTCACCCCGCCCGAGCGGGCGGAGCTCATCCGCAAAGTGGTGTACAAGCTGCCCAATGTGGAGGTGGACTGGTCCACGACCCTCCTGGCGGAGTACGCCAGGGAGCGGAAGGCCTGCACCCTGGTGAAGGGCCTGCGGGCGGTGTCGGACTATGAGAACGAGCTGCAAATGGCTCTGCTCAACCGAAAGCTCAATCCCAGACTGGATACCATGCTGATGCCGTCCAGCGCCAAATACACCTACATCAGCTCCAGTGTGGTGAAGGAAATGGCCCGCTATGGGGCCGACCTCTCGGACTTCGTGCCCCGGGAGATCATCGACGATGTGAACGAACGAATGAGACAGAGGAGGGGAGAGTAATGGCCAGCGGTGTGGAAGAACTGATGGACCTGCTCTATCAACTGATCGACGAGGCCAAGGGCGTGCCCCTGAGCAGTGACAAGTGCATCATCGAGCGGGACAAGGCGCTGGACCTTCTGGATGAGATCCGGGGCCAATTCCCCATGGAGCTGAGCGAGGCCAAGAAGCTGATCGCCAGCCGGAACGACTATATCGCCTCCGCCAAGCGGGAGGCCGACCTTATCAAGCGCCAGGCCGAGGACCGGGCCAAGCAGATCCTGGCCGAGGATGAGCTGACCGCCCAAGCCAAGCAGCGGGGCAACGAGATGCTCCGCCAGGCCGAGGAGCGCAGCCGGGAACTGCGTCAGGCCGCCAACGCCTACTGTGAGGACGCCCTGCGCCGCACGGAAGAGGCAGTGGCCGAGGCCTATGACGAGATCAAGAAGTCCCGTGCCCGGTTCCGCAGCGCCGCCTCCAGCATGGGCAATAAATAAATGCAAAGAAACGCTCCCCCTTCCGGGTTGTTCGGAAGAGGGAGCGTTTTTTGTTTTGGCCGGGGGAGAGGATCAGTCCTCCCGGGGCGGATAGAGCTTTTTGCGGTAATAGCCTTGGGCCTGGTAGATGGGGGCCAGGGGATTGTGTCCGGTGACCCGGTCCTTGACGGCGAGGACCGAGGCGGGACCCTCCAGGTATTTCAGGATCAGGGTATCATGCCCCACGCACAGACCCAGCAGCAGGTTGAAGTCGGTGCGGGCCTCGTTGAGGACCAGTGCCTGCGCAATGGGATTGCACATGACCTCGTCCGCACAGCCCCGGACGGTCTCCTGGTCGCTCAGGCCCAGATCCCGCTTGGGGTGACAGCCGTTTTTGCAGATGGCGGAGCAGACCTCAAAGCCGTGGTACTCCAGGATCTTGGTCAGCTCGTGGGCCTCCCGCCACAGCCCGGTGCAGAAGGCCAGACCGATCTTGTGACAGCCCATCTTCTTCAAAAAGAGGATGGTTTCCTCCACCCGGGTAAGGCGGCCGTACCCTTCCGCCTCCACCTGGGCAGCCGTGCGGGCCAGCCTCTGGTTTTCCTCCTCCGCCAGAAGGGACATGGCCTGCTCCTGGAGCGGAGCGGCACAGCTGGGGCAGTCCACAGGCGGGTGCTCCAAAACGCCCCCCGCGCAGGAGTGGGGGGCACAGTTGGCACAGTGACTCATCCGATTTCCTCCTTCCAGTCCTGTATACGCAGGATGGGATTCTGTCCCATCTTACCATGTTTGGGCCGGAAAGTCACGGTTTTTACAAAATTATGCCAGATTCCGGAGCGAAAGAGGACGGGGATATTATTTAAATCGAACATATGTTTTTGTGACGAAAACCGTGAAATTTTCCCGAAAAGACGGAACTTTTTTGAAAAAAAGAAATAGAAAATACTTGCAATTTGGTTACAGAGCCTTTATACTAAGAAACAGAGTGGAGCAGAATGGAGGAATAGGGAGCAAAATCCCATTCCGGTGAGGGGAGTGAGCGGAGCATGACCGGCACCTACGAGCATACCCTGGATGCCAAGGGCCGTATGTTCCTGCCAGCCAAGCTCCGGGAGGAGCTGGGCCCCAGCTTCCACGTGGCGGTGGGCGCCAATCGCGACGCCGCCGGCATCTGCAAATACCTGGTGATGTATCCGGACGCCACCTGGCGCCGTTTACAGGAGCGGGTGGCCGAGCTGCCCAGCAGCCAGGCGGCCGCCATGGATGTGATCTTCGGCAACGCCGCCCGGTGTGAGCCGGACAGCCAGTGGCGGATCCTGATCCCCCAGGATCTGCGGGACTATGCGGGGCTCACCCGGGACATCGTCGTGGTGGGCAACAATGACAAGGCCAAGATCTGGGACGCCCAGGCTTGGAACGAGAAGAAGAAGCGCGAGCTCACCCCGGAGCAGGTGGCGGAGACCATGCTCCTGCTGGGGCTTTGAGTTCGGGCGGAGAAGATACAGAGATACGTAGAGAGGAGACCGCTCCGGTATGGCAGAATTTACCCACCTTCCTGTGCTGCTGCATGAGTGCATCGAGGGGCTGGACATCAAACCGGAAGGGATCTATCTGGACGGTACCCTGGGCCGGGCAGGCCACTCCCGGGAGATCGCAAAGCGCCTGACCACCGGTCGGCTCATCTGCGTGGACCGGGATCAGGCTGCGCTGGACGCCGCGCAGGAGCGGCTGGGTCCCTGGATGGACCGGGTCTCCCTGGTACATAGCAATTTCTGCGAGATCGACGCCATTCTGGACGGGCTGGAGATCCCGGCGGTGGATGGAATGCTCTTTGACTTGGGCGTATCCTCCCCGCAGCTGGACGACGCGTCCCGGGGCTTTTCTTATATGGCGGACGCCCCGCTGGACATGCGCATGGATCAGAGCGATACCCTGACGGCCCGCACCGTGGTCAACGAGTGGCCCCGGGAGGAGCTGCGCCGCATCTTTTCCCAGTACGGGGAGGAGCGCTATGCCGGCCCCATTGCCGCGGCCATTGAGCGCCGCCGGACAGAGCGGCCCATCGAGACCACGCTGGAGCTGGTAGAAGTGATCCGCTCGGCCATGCCGGGCAAGGCCCTTAAGGAAAAGCAGCACCCCGCCAAGCGGTGTTTTCAGGCCATCCGCATCGCGGTCAACGATGAGCTCAGCTCGGTGGACCGGATGCTTCAGAGCGCCGTGCCCCGGCTCAAGCCCGGTGGGCGGCTGGCGGTGATCTCCTTCCACTCTTTGGAAGATCGGATCGTGAAAAACGCCCTGGCCGGATTTGCCAAGGGGTGCACCTGTCCGCCGGATTTCCCGGTGTGCGTATGCGGAAAGAAGCCGGTGATCCGGCTGGTCAGCCGTAAGCCCATCGTCTCGGGCGCGGAAGAGCTGGAAGTGAATCCCCGTGCCAGAAGCGCCAAGCTTCGGGTGGCGGAGAAATTGTGATCCCACGGAACCGGGGGATCGCCTTACGAAAGAAAAGGAGTTGGTTCCCATGGCCTCAATCGCCAAGCGTAAAACGAGATCTGCGTACCAGAGGATACCGGGAACTGCCTATGATGGCTCCGCTGCCCGCCGCCTGGAGCGGGCGGAGGTACTGGAGCCCCGTCCCCGGGTCCGCCCCAGAGAGCGGGCTGTCTCCCGCCCCCGGGTACAGGTACGGGAGGCCGGACGTGTCTCCATCTTTGCGGTGGTCGGTTTTGCGGCGGTGGCCGTGTTTGCCGTGCTGCTTCTGATGAGCTATGTCCAGCTGGCGCAGATCTCGGACGATGTGGTCTCTCTCAAGCGGGAAATGACCACCCTTCAGAGCGACGAGGCGCAGCTCCGGGCGGAGTATGCCCTGGCCTATGATCTGAGCGAGATTGAGCAGAAGCTCACGGCGGACGGCAGTATGATCCGTCCGGATGACAGCCAGATCTGCTATGTGGATCTCTCGGAGCCCGATGCCATTGAGTTCCTGACGGAGGATGCCCCGGTGAAAGGGGTAGAAGGGGTGATCCGGAGCATTCAGGAGATCGTGGGCGAAGTGGTGGAATATTTCCGCTGAGTCCTTCCATATAGTACATTGCAGACCCCAAAAAAGAGAACCGGGCTGCCCAGGATTGGCAGCCTTCCGGCGAGGGCGTAAGAAAAGTGAAATTTTCTTACGCCCTCATGCAGTATATCAAGGAGAACGGCATGAGAAATGACAAAAAACGACCGCAGCCGGACCGAAAAGCCAACCGGACCATCCTGATGCGCACCCTCTTCCTGATGGTGGTGTGCGGTGTGGTGGCCTTTATCCCGCTGTTTATCCGCCTTTACAGCCTTCAGATCGTGCAGCATGACGAGCTGGAGGCCAAGGCGCTGGATCAGCAGACCTGGGACCAGGCCGTCACCGCCAACCGGGGGACCATCTATGACAGCAAGGGCTCTCCCCTGGCCATGAGCGCCGAGGCCTATTATATCCAGCTTGCCCCCCGGGAGATCATCGAGCGGCAGCAGGAATACCGGGAGAAGGTGGAAAAGGCCCAGGCAGAGAGTGACCCGGAGAAGCGGGAAAAGCTTATGCCGGACTATCCGGAGCCCACGAATGAGTCCATTGCGGAGAATCTCTCCGCCATTCTGGGGGTGGAGCAGGAGGAGATCCTCAAGCGCCTGGCCAAGACCAACTCGGCCTATGAGGTCATCAAGTCCCAGGTGGAGCGGGATGTGGCCGACCAGGTCCGGAGCTATGCCTCGGAAAACGGCCTCTCCGAGGGCATCTATGTCCAGCCCAGCTCCAAGCGCTACTACCCCAACAACAGCCTGGCGGCCCAGGTCATCGGCTGGGTCAACTATGAGAACAACACGGTCAGCCACGGCGCCTACGGCATGGAGGCCATCTATGACGAGGAGCTGGGCGGCAAGGTGGGCCGCGTGGTCACCGCCAAGAACGGCCGGGGAACCCAGATGCTCTACCGGTATGAGGACTATGAGGACGCCATTGACGGCAACGACCTCCACCTGACCATCGACGCCACCATCCAGTACTACTGCGAGCGGGTGCTGGCCGAGGGTATCGAGAAATTTGAGGTGCAGGACGGCGGATTTGCCATCGCCATGGACCCCAAGACCGGGGCCATCCTGGCCTGGGCCAACTCGCCCACCTATGACCTGAACAATCCCCGCACCATCAGCGACCCGGTCCTCTCCGCCAAGCTGGACGCCATCAAGAACGACTCCAGCCTGAGCGACGAGGAGCGCTCCAAACAGAGCACGGAGCTGCTCTATGAGCAGTGGAGCAACAAGGCCATCAACGAGCCCTATGAGCCGGGCTCTACCTTTAAATCCATGGTGCTGGCCGCCGCCCTGGAGGAGGGCGTGGTCAGCGAGAGCGACACCTTTGTCTGTACCGGATCGGCCACCGTGGCCGACCGGACCATCAAGTGTTCCAAGCGGACGGGACATGGGACCCAGACCCTGGCCCAGGCGGTGGCCAACTCCTGCAACCCGGCGTTCATCGCCATCGGGCAGCGGCTGGGGGCGGAGAAGTTCTACGAGTATGTGGAGGACTTCGGGTTCCTCTCCCAGACCGGCATCGACATGATGGGAGAGCCCAATTACAGCGTGTTCTGGTCCGAGGACCTCTTTACCAGCGCCAACGGTATTACCAACCTGGCCACGGCCTCCTTTGGACAGCGGTTCAAGGTGACCCCCATCCAGCTTCTGACGGCTGCGGCCTCGGTGGTCAACGGGGGACACCTGATGAAGCCCTATGTGATGGAGAGTATCACCGACGCCAACGGGAACATCCTCCAGCATACCGAGCCCACCGAGGTGCGGCAGGTCATCAGCGAGCAGACCAGCGAGCGCTGCCGCTCCATTCTGGAGGGCGTGGTCAAGCCGCCGGGCACTGGTAAGGGCGCCTATGTGGCAGGCTACCGGATCGGCGGAAAGACCGGCTCCTCTGAGACCGAGGAGAAGGACCACACCATCGTGTCCTTCCTGGGCTTTGCCCCGGCGGACGATCCCCAGGTCATCGTTCTGCTGGCCTATGACAATCCCAAGCCGGTGGCTCCCGGCGCCAACACCACGGCCGGCGGCTGGTACATCAGCGGCGGCAGTATGGCGGCCCCCCAGGCGGGCAAACTGCTCACCGATATCCTGGACTATATGGGAGTCGCCAAGCAGTATACGGAAGAGGAGAAGGCAGCCATGGATATGGTGGTGCCCTCCGTGCTGGGCATGACCCAGGCCGACGCGACGGCCCGCCTCAAGGAGAGCGGACTGGATGTGCGCGTGGAAGGAGAGGGCGATACCGTTACCGCCCAGATCCCGGCCCAGGGTGTGGCCATCCCGGGCGGAAGCCAGGTCATCCTCTACATGGGTGTGGAGAAGCCCACCGACAAGGTGACGGTGCCCAATGTGGTGGGAATGAACCGGGAGCAGGCCCAAACCGCCATGACCAACGCGGGGCTCTACCTCAAATCCACCGGTCTCACCGTGGGCAGCGATGTAAAGGCAGAGAGCCAGACCATCACGGCCGGGACCCAGGTGGAGCGGGGCACCGTGGTGGAGGTCCACTTTATCCAGAGCACCGCCAGCGGCGGCGCCGGGACCGGCATCTGACCCGATACCAAACCATAGATAAAAAATAGATCTCACAGACATTTTAGAGAGAATCCATACATAGAGTGAATGGAAGCGACAAACCCAAAGGGGTGATAGTATGAGATTACGCCAGCTTCTGGCCGGCGTCGCCCCTTTGGGGGCGTCGCTTGACTCTAAAATGGAAATTTCAGGAATTTGTTACGATTCCAGGACGCTGCAGCCGGGGGAGCTCTTTGTGGCTCTGCCGGGCAGCCGTACCGACGGACACCGCTTTATTTGGGAAGCGGTGGAGCGGGGGGCCTCCTGTGTGGTGTGTGAGCACCCGCCGGAGGGGGAGGGACCGTGGATCACGGTGCCCGACGCCCGCGCGGCCCTGGCCGCACTCTCGGCCAACTGGTTTGGGCACCCGGCCCGGGAGCTGACCGTGATCGGCGTCACCGGGACCAATGGCAAGACCACCACCACGTATCTGCTCAAGGCAGTTCTGGAGGAGGTGCTGGGGGCCCGGGTGGGGCTCATCGGCACCAACCGGAATATGATCGGCGGGGAGAGCCTGCCGGCCCAGCGCACCACGCCGGAGAGCTGGGAGGTCCAGAAGCTCCTGCGGGAGATGGCAGACGCCGGATGCAGCCATGTGGTGATGGAGGTCTCTTCCCACGGGCTGGTCCTCCAGCGGGTGGTGGGGATCTCCTTTGCAGTGGGGATCTTCACCAATCTCACCCAGGATCACCTGGACTTCCATGGGACCATGGAGGCATATCGGGCGGCCAAGGGCCTGCTCTTCCGGCAGTGTGAGCAGGCGGTGGTCAATCTGGACGACGAGGCTGGGCGGTATTACGCCGCCACAGCCCCCTGTCCCTGCTACACCTATTCGGAAAATAAGGACAGCGCCGACCTGACGGCCAAGTGTATCCGGCTTTTCCCGGGACATGTGGAGTTTGAGGCGGTAATCCGGGGCGGAATTTCCCGGGTCCATCTGCCCATTCCGGGCGGATTTACCATTTACAATGCCCTGGGTGTCATCGGATGCGGCCTGGTTCTGGGGCTTCCCCTGGACGGGATCGCCCAGGCGCTGGAACACGCCCAGGGGGTCAAGGGCCGCATCGAGGTGGTGCCAACCCCCACCGACTACACCGTCCTCATCGACTACGCCCACACCCCGGATGCCCTGGAGAACATCCTCACCACGGTGCGGGATTTTACGGCGGGACGGGTGATCTGTCTCTTCGGCTGCGGGGGAGACCGGGACCGGGCCAAGCGTCCCAAGATGGGAGCGGTGGTCTCGGCCCTGGCGGATCTGGCGGTAGTGACCTCGGATAATCCCCGCTCGGAGGAGCCCATGGAGATCATCTATGACATCCTCCGGGGCATGGACCCATCCGGAGCCCCCTGGCGGGTGGAGCCCGACCGGCGCAGGGCCATCCGGCTGGCCCTCTCCCTGGCCCGGACGGGGGACACCGTGGTCCTGGCCGGGAAAGGACATGAGACCTATCAGGAGGTGGGGGGCATCCGCTTCCACCTGGATGAGCGGGAGGAGGTGGCCTCCTGCTTCCCCCCGGACGCCCCGGCGGTGGCCGCCATGGCAAAAGAGGGAGAGAACCCCGCTGCGGGGCGGGATATTTCGTGACATATTTCTCCACCCTTTTGGTGGAAATACCAGCGTGTGTGTGATAAAATACGTCTTTGTGAGTGAATCCAGGTTTATTACAAAGAGGTACGGAGGTTCAAAAGAATGGATTTGAGTATTGTCCTGAGCATCCTTCTGGGATTCGTGGTGTCCGCCGTGGCGGGCCGGCTGCTGATCCCGGTTCTGCGCCGGCTGAAGGCGGGGCAGGCCATCAAGGAGATCGGTCCCACCTGGCACATGACCAAGCAGGGGACCCCCACCATGGGCGGACTGATGTTTATCATCGCCATCGCGGTGGTGCTGGTGGTCATCGGCTGGAAGGACCTGATGGCGGGCCGTCTGGGCGGTCTGTATACCTATCTGTTTGCGCTGGTGTTCGGCGCCATCGGCTTTCTGGACGACTATATGAAGGTGAAGAAAAAGGAGAACACCGGACTCACCGCCGGACCCAAGTTCCTCCTTCAGCTGGCGGCTGCCATTGTGTTTACCATCCTGCTGCGCAATGAGGGGTACCTGAGCCCCGATCTCTACATCCCCTTTGTCAACGTGACCTTCCAGCTGCCCTGGGTGGTCTATATGGTCTTTGCTGCTTTTGTCATGGTGGGCACGGTCAATGCCGTGAATATCACGGACGGAATCGACGGCCTGTCCAGCAGTGTCACGGTGCCGGTGGCCATGTTCTTCACCATTGTGGCGGTCCAGTGGGACCGCGGGGAGATCGGTGTGGTCTCCGGCGCCCTGGTAGGCGGACTGCTGGGCTTCCTGATCTATAACTTCCACCCGGCCAAGGTCTTTATGGGCGACACCGGCTCCCTCTTCATGGGCGGTATGGTGTGCGGCCTGGCCTTCGCGCTGGATATGCCCCTGATCCTGATCCTGGTGGGGATCATCTACATCGCGGAGACCCTCTCCGACATCATCCAGGTCACCTATTTTAAAGCCACCCATGGCAAGCGGATCTTCCGCATGGCGCCCCTCCATCACCACTTTGAGATGGGCGGCTGGAGCGAGGTCAAGCTGGTGGTGGTCTTTACCAGCGTGACCGTGGTATTCTGTGTGCTGGCCTACCTGGGTGTGACCAACCGTTTTCCCGTATAATCTGCCCGGAAGTCCGGGCGGGGCCAAGAGCAAGGAGGCGATTCTTTGGCGCGGAAACACAAGCGAGACCTGACCGTGGAGGAACAGCTGGCCCGCGGGCCGGTGGACCTGCCCTTTCTGATGCTGGTGGTCATGCTGACCGTGATCGGCGTGGTCATGGTCTTTTCCGCCTCCTATGCCACGGCGCTCTATGACGCCAAGACGGCCCATAACAACCCTACTTATTATTTTGTCAAGCAGGCGGGCTTTGCGGTGGCGGGACTGGTGGCCATGTATGTGGTCACCAAGATCAACTATCAGTCCTTCCGCTGGATGTCGGTCTTTGTGCTGGGAGCGGCTTATGTGCTGCTGCTGCTGGTCTTTACCCCGCTGGGCTTTGGTAAGGCCACGGTGGGCGCCCAGCGGTGGATTCAGATCGGCCCCATCAATTTTCAGCCCTCTGAGGTGGCCAAGATCGGCGTCATCATGTATTTTTCCGCCCGGCTCTGTAAGCGCAACACAGAAAAACCACGGCGGATCAATCCCCGCTCCTACTGGAGCGGTCCGCTCACCGCGCTGCAGCGGACCGGTTTTCTGGAGCTGGTGCCCTATGGGGCCATCCTGCTCTCCATCGCGGTGCTTATGATGCTGGAGCCCCACATGTCGGGTACCATCCTCATCATGCTGGGCGGCGCGGCGGTGCTCTTTGCGGCGGGGATCAAGCTCTACTGGTTTGTGGGCGGCGCGGCCGGCCTGGCCGGGCTGCTCCTGCTGATGATGAGCGGCTATCAGTCCACCCGTATCAAGATCTGGAGAGACCCCTGGAACGACGGCATGAACGGACGAGGGGACGGCTTCCAGATCATCCAGTCCCTGCTCTCCATCGGCTCCGGCGGCCTTCTGGGCGTGGGCCTGGGCAAGAGCCGGCAGAAATTTGATTTCCTGCCCGAGCCGGAGAACGACTTCATTTTTGCGGTGGTCTGTGAGGAGCTGGGTCTGGTGGGGGCCTGCGTGATCCTCTTCCTCTTCGCGCTGCTCATCATCCGGGGATTCTGGATCGCCATCCACGCCCGGGACCGGTTCGGCGCGCTGCTGGTGGTGGGTATCATGACGCTGCTGGCCGGACAGGTGTTTCTGAACATCGCGGTGGTGACCAACCTCATTCCCACCACAGGCATTTCTCTCCCATTTTTCAGTTACGGCGGCACCGCCCTGATGATCCAGCTGGCCGAGATGGGGATGGTATTGAGCGTATCCCGTCAGATCCCGGCAGCCAAGCAGGGATAGCACCGGTGCAAGATACAGAGAATCAAGAAGGTTGTGAGAAAGATGAACGTACTCTTTACCTGTGGCGGCACAGCCGGACACATCAATCCCGCTGTGGCGCTGGCCCGGCTTTTTCAGCTCCGGGACCCGGACTGCAAGGTGCTCTTCGTGGGAGCGGACGGCGGCATGGAGACCCGTCTGGTGCCCAAGGAGGGCTATGATCTGCGCACGGTGACCATCACCAACTTCCGCCGCTCCTTCACCCCCGCGGCCATCGGACACAACCTGAAGACTGTGGTCAACATGGGCCGCTCCAAGAAGCAGGCCCAGCGGATCCTGAAGGAATTTCAGCCCGATCTGGTGGTGGGGACGGGTGGCTATGCCTCCTATCCCATCGTGAACGCGGCGGCGGCCAAGGGGATTCCCACTGCGGTCCACGAGTCCAACGCGGTGCCCGGCCTGACCACCAAGGCCCTGTCCAAGGTGGTGGATCAGGTGATGGTGGGCTTTGAGGAGAGCCGCAGCCACTACGACTGCCCGGAGAAGGTCGTGGTCACCGGGACCCCGGTGCGGGGAGACTTTTTCCAGTACACCCGCAAGGAGGCCCGTGCCAAGCTGGGCATCACCGACGAGCGGCCGGTGGTGGTCTCGGTCTGGGGCAGCCTGGGCGCGTCGGTGATGAACCGGCAGATGGCCGACTTCATCGCCCTGGAGTGCAAGGCCGGGGAGCCCTTCCATCACATCCACGGCGCGGGCCGGGATTATAAGAACGTGTGCGCCGCGCTGAAGGAGCTGGGTGTGGATCTGAAGGATCACCCCTCCATCGACGTGCGGGAGTATATCTACGACATGCCGGTGGTCATGGCGGCGGCCGACCTGGTGCTCTGCCGGGCGGGAGCCTCCACCATCTCGGAGCTGACCGCCATCGCCAAGCCGTCGGTGCTGGTCCCCTCGCCCAACGTGGTGGCCGACCATCAGACCAAGAACGCCCGGGTCCTCTCCGAGGCGGGCGGCGCCGTGCTGCTGCCGGAGAAGGAGTCCTCCGGCCAGAAGCTCTATGAGATCACCGCCGATCTGCTCACCCACAAGGAGAAGCGGGACGCCATGGGAGAGGCCCTGCGGCACATGGCGGTGCCCGATGCCAGCGAGCAGATCTACAAGACCCTTCTGGCTCTGACGCGGAAATAAGGTTTTTCACCGATGGTTCTGCTCTGCATAGGATGGTTTGTAAAACCAACAAACCAATGTTGCGGAGGACGGAATCCATGAGTGCTTTGATCGTTGAAGGCGGACGGCCGCTGAGCGGCACAGTCCGCGTCCATGGGGCGAAGAACAGCGCCCTTCCCATCCTGGCTGCCGCCATTCTGGCGCCGGGGACCAGTGTGATCCATAACTGCCCGCCCCTGTCCGATGTGACGGCCTCTCTGGAGATCCTGCGCCATCTGGGCTGCCGGGTCACCCAGGAGGGGACCACCGTGACGGTGGACGCCACGGCCCCGGTACGCTGGGACGTTCCCCACGCCCTGATGCGGGAGATGCGCTCCTCCGTGATCTTCCTGGGGGCCATCCTGGGACGGATGGGGGAGGCCGACCTCTCCTTTCCGGGCGGGTGTGAGCTGGGACCCCGTCCCATCGACCTGCACCTCAAGGCCATTCGTACCCTGGGAGGAGAGATCGAGGAGCGGGGCGGACGCCTGTACTGCCGGGGCGCGCTGAAGGGCCGGGAAGTGATCTTTGCCCGTCCCAGCGTAGGGGCCACCGAGAACGCCATGCTGGCGGCGGTGGCGGCGCCCGGGACCACCATTTTGTGCAACGCGGCCCGGGAGCCGGAGATCGTGGATCTCCAGGGCTTCCTCACGGCCATGGGCGCCAGCGTGCGGGGCGCTGGGACCTCTATGGTGGTGATTGAGGGCGGCCGGCCCCTGCACGGCGGGGAATATACCGTCATGGGGGACCGGATCGTGGCCTGTACATATCTGGCGGCGGCTGCGGCGGCCGGAGGCGAAGTGACGGTGACCGGAGTGGACCCCCGGCACATCTCCACCGTGACGTCGGTCCTGGCGGAGGCGGGCTGCCGGGTGGTCAGCCAGCGGGATGCCGTCTGCCTGAGCAGCGACGCCCCCCTCTTTGGGAGCCGCCCCATCCATACCGCCCCCTATCCCGGCTTTCCCACCGACGCCCAACCCCCGCTGATGGCGGCCCTCTGCAAGGGAAAGGGGACTACCCTCTTCGTGGAGAATATTTTTGAGAGCCGGTACCGCCATGTGGACGAATTGGCCCGGATGGGAGCCGATATCCGAGTGGAGGGCCGGGTGGCCGTGGTGTGCGGCGTGCCCGAGCTCCACGGCGCGGCCGTGGAGGCCGCCGATCTGCGGGGCGGAGCCGCGCTGGTGGTGGCCGCTCTGGCGGCCGAGGGACGCAGTGTCATCACGGGTCTCAAGCACCTGGACCGGGGCTATTGGCACCTGGAAGAGACCCTGGGCGAACTGGGGGCCCAGATCACCCGCGGCGGAGCGGAAGAGGAGTCCGAGCCGTCCGCATCGGTCGGCCGGTAGCAGACCGGAACGGGAGATCCCCGGGAGTGGACGATGCTCCCGGGGCGGGGCTTACCAAGGAGAAGAACAGCGGAGGACAGACAAATGGCGGCGAGAAGAAAACGACGGGGAAGGCGCAGACGGGGACGCTTCGGCATCCTCTATAAAGTGCTGTCCTTTTTTCTCATCCTGGCTGCCATCGTCACGGGCTGTATCGTCTTTTTCCGGGTCAATGAGATCGTGGTGGTGGGGGAGACCCGCTATTCCGAGGCGGAGATCATCGCCGCTACCGGCGTGGAACAGGGGGAAAACCTCTTCCAGCTCAACAAGTTCGACATGGCCCACAAGGTATTGACACAGCTTCCCTATGTGGATGAAATCACCATCAGCCGCAAGCTGCCCGATACGCTGGTGCTCAAGGTGACCGAGAGCACTCCGGTGGCCGTACTGGAGAGCGGAGGGAACTGGTGGCTGCTGGATGTACGCGGAAAACTGCTGGAGCAGGGAGATGCCTCCCTGGCCCAGGGACGGGCGGTGCTGACCGGACTCGACCCGCTCTCCCCGGCGGTGGGAGGCAAGCTGGCCGTGGGCGAGGAGCAGCAAAAGAAGCTGGAGAGCCTTATGGCCCTCTTCAATGCCCTCCAGGCCAGAGGAATGGCCGGACAGGTGACCGAGTTTATCGACCTGACCGCGGAGAATGTGGTGCGGTTTGGCTACGGGGGGACCCTCACGGTGGAGATGCCCCTCTTTGACGACTTCGGAAGCCAGACCTGGCGGCTCCAGCGGGCGCTGGAAGAATTGAGCGCCCGAAACGGAACGGTGAGCGGTACGCTGCACCTCCCCTCCGAGGGAAACAAGGCCTGGCTGCTGGCCCAGCGCTGGATGCCGGGGGATGAGACGGAGAGCTCCTCCACCGGGGAGGAGAGCACGGCCTCGCCCTCGCCCAGCCCAAGCCCCGCGCCGGAGGCTTAAATCAGCTTGTCCCCAACGGTCGGGGTAGAAGGAGGAAAATATGCCAAAGAGACGCAAACGCGGAGAGTTCGCGGTGGTGGCGGCCTTTGCCGTCCTGGGATTTCTGCTGGCGGTCCAGCTCAAGAGCGTCAAGCTCAATACGGCGCTGGACGCCACCAGTGCCGGCCGTCTGGAGACCCTTCAGGAGCTCTATAACGATCTGACCACTGAGCGGGACGGATTGAAGAGCCGTCTGGAGGAGACGCAGAAGGAGCTGGAGCAGTACCGGGACGCGGCGGTCTCCGGAGAGAGCAGTGCCGCCCTCAAGGCGGAGGTGGAGTACCTGTCCATGGTGGCGGGGCTGACCGACGTGGAGGGACCGGGGGTGTCCGTCATCTTGAGCGACTCCAAGGCGGAAAACACCACCGGGGATGAGGCCGACTATCTCATCCATGACAGCGACCTGCTCTCGGTCATCAACGAGCTGCGGGACGCGGGGGCCCAGGCCATCTCCTTCAATGGAGAGCGCATCCTCTCCACCAGTGAGGTCCGCTGTGCCGGCTCGGTGGTCATGGTCAACGGAAAGCGCTTTGCCGCCCCCTTCATCATCTATGCCATCGGCGATCCCACCACCCTCTACAACGCGCTGACCATGCGGGGCGGCGTGGTGGATGTGCTCAGCCAGTGGAAGATCAACGTCACGGTACAGATGAGTGAAAAGCTCCTGATCGAGAAGTATACCGGGACCATCCCCACCGATTATCTGAGTACCCCCACGGCCACCGGGGAAGAAGGGAGTGAGGGCTGATGCTGAAACTGGAATTCATCGGCCTCGCGGTGGGCCTTCTGCTGGGGTGGCTGTGCCCCTGGACCTTCCCGGCCTCCTCCTCCCTCTATGTGGCGGCAGGTCTGCTGGGTGCGCTGGACTCGGCCTTCGGAGGCTGCAATGCCCGCATCAAGGGTCACTTCAAACTGGGAATCTTTCTCTCCGGAGCCATTGGAAATACCCTCATCGCGGTCTTTCTGGCCTGGCTGGGACAGAAGATGGGGATCCCCCTCTATCTGGCGGCCGTGGTGGTGTTCGGCACCCGCATGTTCCAAAACTTTGCAGAAATCCGGCGTGAGCTATTGACCAACAGGCAAAAGAGCGATAAAATAAACCAAGATATTGATTCTGAGCCGTTCGACGGCACTAAATAGCAGATTTTTACTTTGATAGAGTCGAATTGTTTTACTTAGGAGGAGCAGATATGCCATTTGGACTGGATACCGGGCCGGACAGCGTAGTTACCATTAAGGTAATCGGTGTAGGCGGCGGCGGAAATAACGTGGTAAACCGGATGATCGAGACCGGTATGGAGGGCGTTGACTTCATTGCGGCCAATACGGACAAGCCCTTTCTGGATGTGTCCCGCGCCACCTACAAGGTGCAGCTGGGCGAGAAGCTGACCGGCGGCCGGGGCGCAGGTGCCGATCCCGAGAAGGGCCGCAAGGCCGCGGAGGAGAGCCGGGCCCAGATCTCCAAGACGCTGGAGAATACCGACATGGTGTTCATCACCGCCGGTATGGGCGGCGGTACGGGTACCGGCGCCGCTCCCATCGTGGCCGACGTGGCCAAGGAGATGGGTATCCTCACCGTGGGCGTGGTGACCAAGCCCTTCAACTTTGAGGGCCGCCGCCGCATGATGCAGGCGGAAAAGGGCATCGAGGACCTGCGGGACAAGGTGGACAGCCTGGTCATCATCCCCAATGAGCGTCTGAAATACGCCACCGACCAGAAGATCACCTTCCTCAACGCCTTCCAGATCGCGGACGACGTGCTCCGCCAGGCGGTGCAGTCCATCTCCGACCTCATCAAGAAGACCGGCCTCATCAACCTGGACTTTGCCGATGTGTCCGCCGTTATGAAGGACGCCGGCATGGCCCACATGGGCGTGGGCCGGGCCGCCGGCAAGAACAAGGCCGAGGAGGCCGCCAAGATGGCCATTTCCAGCCCCCTGCTGGAGACCTCCATCGACGGGGCCAAGGGCGTGCTCATCAACTTCACCGGTTCCATGGACATGAGCCTGGAGGAAGTGGACGCCGCCGCCGGTCTGGTCAGCCAGGCCGTCCATCCCGACGCCAACATCATCTTCGGTACTACCTTCGATGAGAACATGGAGGATGAGATCCGGATCACCGTGATCGCCACCGGTTTCGAGGACAACTACCCCGGCGCCCTCTCCAACAAGCCCTTCTCCGCTCCGGAGAAGAAGGAGGAGTCCGCCCCGGTGAGCGCCGCTCCGGTGTCTCAGAGCGTGTCTTCTTCCGTGTCCAGCGCGCCGGCTCCTGCGGCCGGTGAGAGCACCGGTATGACCGATGACGGCTGGGACGATATCTTCAAGATCTTTAATCAGAAGCACTGATTCTGCCATGCGGCCCCGGTGATCCGGGGCCGCATTTTTTGTCCTTGCATTCGGGCGCGGCGGGAGGTATAATGAAGCGTACGGGACAGGCGGACATGCCGTCCCCATGGCAAGGTGACCGGTTTTGTTCGGCCGGTCCCTTCGCGGAGTGAGATCCGCAGATCAGCTTGGCCAGCGAAGGAGTGATATGCGCCGTGAGCAGCGACCCTTGGAGTCGAAAACGGAACAACGAGATCCAACCAGCGGCGCGCAGAGCCTGAGCCGGAGCCTTTTTTCCGTGCTGTCTGTGCAGCCGTGGTATTCTTGCGCTTATCCGGGTGCAGGAAACGAAACGAAAACACAGACGCGCGGGTGAATTTGTCTGTTGATACAGACCCCATCCGCCGGGAAAGGCGTGATTTTTTTGCTCTCGATCCACAAGACCATTGACGGGAAAATGACAAAGCTGGATACCATCCAGGACGGATGCTGGGTCAATCTGACCTATCCCAGCGAGGACGAACTCAACACGGTGGCTGCCACGCTGGGCGTGGAACCCACCTTCCTCCGGGCCGCGCTGGATGAGGAGGAGACCTCCCGTATCGACACGGAGGACGGGCAGACCCTCCTGATTATCGACGTGCCCGCCGTAGAGAAGGACGACGCGGTGGTGTACTCCACCCTCCCTCTGGGCATCATCGTCACGGAGAAGCACATCATCACCGTCTGCCTGAAGGAATCCTCCATCATCAAGGACTTCCAGGACGGTCTGGTGCGCAATGCCGAGACCCAGAAGCGGACCAGCTTTATCCTCTATATGCTGCTGCGGGTGGCCAAGCGCTTCCTCCAGTACCTCAAGCAGATCGACAAGATCTACAACTACATGGAGCGGCAGCTCTACAAATCCCAGCGGAACAAGGAGCTGATCCAGCTGCTGGATTTGGAAAAGTCACTGGTCTACTTCAATACCTCTCTGAAGGCCAACGAGGTCACCCTGGAGAAGATCCTCCGCGGACGGATCATCACCCTCTACGAGGAGGATCACGACCTGCTGGAGGACGTGCTCATCGAGGTGCGCCAGGCCATCGAGATGGCCAACATCTACTCCTCCATCATCTCGGGTATGATGGACGCCTTTGCCAGCGTCATCTCCAACAACCTGAACGTCATCATGAAGGTACTCACCTCCATTACCATTCTGCTGACGGTACCCAATATCGTCTTCAGCTTCTACGGCATGAATATCGAGGGGAGCGGATTGCCGCTGGCGCAGTTCTGGTGGTTCCCCCTGACTGTCACCGCGGTCATTATCGGCATCGTGGCGGTCATTCTGAAAAAGCGGGATCTCTTCTGATTGGATAAGAAAAAAGAACGGTCACAGAAAAGGACATTTGCCTTTTCTGTGACCGTTTTTCTTATCCCAGACCGGGGAGAAGCAGATAGAGGATGCCCCCCAGTACGCCGCAGCCCAGCATGACCACAACCGGGTCACACTTCCAGCGGCGCAGCACGGCGAAGGCTCCCACGAAGAGTCCTATCGCCACAAGATCGGGAAGGACGGGCGCAAAGCCCTCCGTTCCCCAAAAGGCGGTTATGACCAGAGAGAGTCCCGCCGAGGCGATGAGGGACACGATGGCCGGACGCAGGCCGTACAGGGCCCCCTGGATGGCGGTGAGACTCCGGTACCGGTAGTAGACCCAGGCCAGCAGGGAGACAATGACGCAGGAGGGAAAGACGCACCCCAGCGTAGCCACAATGGCCCCCAGGGGCCCGGCGATCTGGGTGCCCACAAAGGTGGCTGCATTGATAGCAATGGGCCCCGGGGTCATCTGGGAGATGGTGATGAGATCGGTGAGCTCCGCCATATCCAGCCAGTGGTGGACGTCCACCACCTGGGTCTGGATGAGGGGAAGGGCGGCATATCCTCCGCCGAAGCTGAAGAGTCCGATCTGGAGAAAGCTGAAAAAGAGCTGGATCAGGATCAAGGCGAACCCTCCTTCCGGCGCTGGGCGGCAAAGGTGGCAGTGATGCCCAGAAGCGCGCAGACCAGAAGGATCCAGGCCACATTGAGCCCGTCCCAGAGCAGGGTCACCAGAAAGGAGCCCGCCATGATGGCGGTGGGAAGCCATTCCCGCCGCCGCAGGATGTCCCCGCCCATGTCCACCACCACACTGGCGATGACGGCGGACACACCGGCCTGCATCCCCTTGAGGACGGCGGCCACCACCCGGTTTTCCCGGAAGGCGGTGTAAAAGAGCGAGACCACCGACAAGATGAGAAAGGGCGGCAGAATGGTCCCAAGGATGGAGAGGGCGGCCCCCAGCGGCCCGCCCACCCGGTACCCCAGCAGGATGGCGGCGTTGACCGCGATGGGGCCGGGCGCGGACTGGGCGATGGCGGTGAGGTCCAGCATCTCCTGCTCCTCCAGCCAGTGGAGCTGGTCCACAAACTTCTGCTTCATCAGGGGAACAATGACATAGCCCCCGCCGAAGGTAAAGGCGCTGAGCAGAAAGGTGGAGGAGAACAGACGGAAATAGAGTGTGTGGTCCCGCTTCAAAACAGGAAACGCCTCCTTTTGCACTGTGCTTGCCGGGAAAGGGGAGTGGACAGCCCGTCAGGGACGGGTGGCCACTGCTTCGGCCACCCGCACTCCGTCCACGGCGGCCGACATGATGCCGCCGGCGTATCCCGCGCCCTCCCCGCAGGGGTAGAGCCCCCGCAGGCCGGTGGACTGGAGATCCTCCCCCCGCAGGATGCGCACGGGGGAGGAGGAGCGGGTCTCCACACCGGTGAGGACGGCGTCCGGGGCGGCAAAGCCATGCACCTTCCGGTCAAAAATGGGGAGGGCCTCCCGCAGGGTGTCGGTCACATAGGCCGGGAGACAGCGGGTGAGGTCGCTCCAGGTGACCCCGGGGCGGTAGGTGGGCTGCACCTGACCGGGCCCCTGGGAGGGGCGTCCCGCCAGGAAATCGCCCACGGTCTGCGCGGGGGCGTGGAAGAGGGGGGCGTCTTCCTGCCAGCGAGGGGCCGCGCCGCCCGTCCCCAGCTCCCAGGCCGCCTGCTCCCAGGCCTCCTGGAAGCGGACCCCGGCCAGGGGATCGTCCCCGGGGAAATCCTCGGGCCCCACACCCACCAGGAAGCCGCCGTTGATGTTCTCCCCGTCCCGGGCCCGATGGCTCATGCCGTTGGTGACCACCTGGCCGTAGTCCGAGGCGGCGGCCACCACCTCTCCGCCGGGGCAGACACAGAAGGTGAAGGCACTGCGCCCCGAGGGAAGGTGACAGGAGAGCTTGTAGTCGGCCGGAGGTAGGTCCTTCCAGTAGTCCCCGAACTGGGCGGCGCTGATGTCCCGCTGCCGGTGCTCGATGCGCACGCCGATGGCAAAGTTCTTCTGCTCCATGGGCAGATCCATGGCGTGGAGCATGGCGAAGGTGTCCCGGGCCGAGTGGCCGGGGGCCAGGATGAGGGAATCGCAGGGGAGGTCATAATTGCCCGTGTCGGTGGTGACGGTGATGGAACGGACCGCTCCCTCCTCCGTGTGAATGGCGGTGAGCTGGCTCTCAAAGCGCACGTCACAGCCCAGGCGGATGAGCTCCAGCCGGATGGTTTTGACCACCTGGCGGAGCACGTCGGTGCCGATGTGGGGCTTGTGGCTCCAGGCCACGTCGGCGGGCGCGCCCGCCCCCACCAGGGTGTCCAGCACGGTGCCGATGCGGCTGTCATGGGTGCCGGTGGTGAGCTTGCCATCCGAGAAGGTGCCCGCGCCCCCCTCCCCGAACTGCACGTTGGAGGTGCGGGAGAGGGCGCCGGTGCGCCAGAAATGCTCCACATCCGCGGCGCGCTGGTCCACGTCCCGGCCCCGCTCCAGCACGATGCAGGGGATTCCGGCCCGGGCCAGATAGAGGGCGGCAAAGAGTCCGGCCGGCCCCATCCCCACCACCACCGGCGGCAGGGAGGAGCGGCGCAGCACCGGCGGGAAGCGGTAGGGCTTCCGCTCTACCTTGGAGACCTGCTTGGACTTGCAGCGGCTGAGGACCTTCTCCTCCCGGTCCACCGCCACCTGGACGGTGCAGACCAGATGGACGTCGTTCTTTTTCCGGGCGTCGATGGACTGGCGGATGAGCCGGAGCTCCCCGATGTCCTCGGGGCGCAGATTCAGGACGCGGGCGGCGCGCTTGCGCAGCTGTTCCTCCCCGCCGCCCACGGGGAGGGAGAGATTGCTGATCTGTATCATGGGACAGAGTCCTTACAGGGCGGCGGCGGTGTCCAGGGCCACCTCCATCATGGCGGTGAAGGCAGTCTGCCGCTCAGCGGCGGAGGCGCTGGCGCCGGTGAGGAGTTCATCGGAGACCGTGAACATGGCCAGGGCCTGTTTTCCGGCCCGGGCGGCGTTGCAGTAGAGGGCGTTGGCCTCCATCTCGATGGCCAGGACGCCCATCTTCCGCCAGTCCTCCACGGGGGAGACATCGTCATAGAACACATCGGCCGAGAGCACGTTGCCTACCACGCAGTGGAGATCCTTCCGGGCGGCGGCAATGGCCTCCGCGGTCTTGAGCAGGGGGAAGGAGGCGGTGGAGGCAAAGAGGCCGGGCAGGTGGTACTGGGCGGCGAAATTGGAGGTGGTGCAGGCACCCATGGCCATGACCAGGTCGCCCACCTTCAGGTCCTCCCGGATGGAGCCGGTGGTGCCGATGCGGATGATATTCTCCACATCGTAGAAGTGGTAGAGCTCATAGGAGTAGATGCCCATGGAGGGGCAGCCCATGCCGCTGCCCTGGACGGAGACCGGGACGCCCTTGTACTTGCCGGTGAAGCCCAGCATGCCGCGCACGCCGTTGACCTGCACGGCGTCGGTGAGGAAGGTCTCGGCAATGAATTTGGCCCGGAGGGGGTCGCCGGGCATGAGAACGGTCTTGGCGTAAGCGCCGCGCTCGGCTTCGATATGGGGAGTGGACATAGTGAGATCCTCCTTGTCAGTGAGTGTATGATTTGGGAGAAGTAGGAAAAAACAGACATCCCCACGGCCGGACTGGGACCGCGGGGATGCTGCGATGCAAGAAATTTACTTGCCGACGATCTCGGCGGTGTCGCGGGCGATCATGAGCTCCTCGTTGGTGGGGATGAGCAGGACCTTGACCTTGGAGTCGGCGGCGGAGATGACAGCCTCCTTGCCGCGGACGTTGTTGGCCTCGGCGTCCATCTTCACGCCCATGAACTCCAGACCGGAGGCGATGGCCATACGGGTGGCGGCGTCGTTCTCGCCCACGCCGGCGGTGAAGATGATGGCGTCCACCCCGCCCATGGCGGCGGCATAAGCGCCCACGAACTTGCGCACGCTGTACTGGAAGGCCTCCAGAGCCAGAGCGGCACGCTGGTTGCCCTGAGCAGCAGCCTCTTCCAGGTCACGGAAGTCGGAGGACACACCGGAAATGCCCTGCACGCCGGACTTCTTGTTCAGAACGGTGAGCATCTCCTTGATGTCCATGTTGTACTTGTTCATCAGGTACTCCAGGATGCCGGCATCCAGATCGCCGGAACGGGTACCCATGGGCACGCCGGCCAGGGGGGTGAAGCCCATGGTGGTGTCCACGCTCTTGCCGCCGTCGATGGCGGTGATGGAAGAGCCGTTGCCCAGGTGGCAGGAGATCAGCTTGAGCTCCTCAGGCTTCTTGCCCAGCATAGCGGCGGCACGGCCGGCCACGTACTTGTGAGAGGTGCCGTGGAAGCCGTAGCGGCGGACCTTGTCGTTCTCATAGTACTCGTAGGGCAGAGCGTAGATGTAGCTCTTGGCGGGCATGGTCTGATGGAAAGCGGTGTCGAACACGGCGACCATGGGCACGCCGGGCATGACCTTCTCGCAGGCCTTGATGCCGGTGATGTTGGCGGGGTTGTGCAGAGGAGCCAGGGGGATGCACTCCTCCAGAGCGGCCATCACGGCCTCGTCGATCTTGACGGAGGAGGCGAACTTCTCGCCGCCGTGGACCACGCGATGGCCCACCGCCTCGATCTCGCTCATGCTCTTGATGACGCCGTGCTCCGCGCTGGTCAGAGCGTCCAGAACGGCCTGGATGGCCTCGGCGTGGGTGGGCATGGCGATCTCAAACACGTGCTTGGCGCCGGTGGCGGGGATCTTGTGGGTCAGACGGCCGTCGATGCCGATGCGCTCACACAGACCCTGAGCCAGGACCTCCTCCGTGCTGGGATCCAGCAGCTGATACTTCAGGGAGGAGCTGCCCGCGTTGATAACAAGAACCTTCATGACACATAACTCTCCTTTATTTTGGGTTCCCCGGCTTGTGTGCCGGGGGGAAGGTATTGTAGAATAGAGCTGTAACATATGTATTTTAGCGTATTTTTCTGGAAAGAACAACCCCGCTTTGCCCCATGTGATAGGATTTTTTTCAAGGAGGCCCCTTTTTATGCGCGCAGTTGGAATAGTAGCCGAATATAACCCCTTTCACACGGGACACGCCTGGCATATTGCCCAGACCCGCCGCCGTCTGGGCGGGGAGCGGGCCATCGTGTGCGCCATGAGCGGGCACTGGGTCCAGCGGGGAGAGTGTGCGCTGACCGACAAATGGCGCCGGGCGGAGCTGGCCCTGCGGGGGGGCGCCGACCTGGTGCTGGAGCTCCCCACCCTGTGGGCCTGCGCCTCGGCGGAGGCCTTTGCCCGGGGGGCGGTGGAGGTGCTGGCCGGGACGGGAGTGGTGGATACCCTCTCCTTCGGCAGCGAGAGCGGGGAGTTGGAGTCCCTCCGGGCGGCGGCCGACTGCCTGAACCGGGAGGAGTACCACCGGGAGGTGCGCCGTCTGGCGGGGACGGGGATGGCCTTTCCGGCGGCCCGGCAGGCGGCGGCTGCCGCGCTGCTGGAGGAACAGGGGCGGCCGGACGGGGCGGACTGCCTGGCCCGGCCCAACGACAACCTGGGGATCGAGTACCTCCGCTTTCTCCCGGCCGGGTGGGAGGCCATGACCGTGCAGCGGCAGGGCGTGGCCCATGACGGCGGGGCGGCGGAGGGCTTTGCCTCGGCGTCCCATCTGCGGCAGCTGCTGCGGGCAGGAGAGGGCGGGGCGGCAGAGCCCTTTCTCACCCAGCCCTGGCAGGGAAACCTGGCCGACGGAGCGCGGTGCGAGCGCCTGGTGCTGGACCGTCTGCGTACCATGGAGGAGGGAGACTGGGCCCTCCTCCCCGACAGCGGGGCCAGAGAGGGTCTGCCCGAGCGGCTGGTGCGCTGCGGCCGGGCGGCGGGCACGGTGGAGGAATTTTTGACCCTGGCCAAGACCCGGCGCTATACCCACGCCCGGCTGCGGCGGATGGTGACCTGGGCCTTTCTGGGTCTGACCGCCCGGGACCGGCCCGTGCATGTGCCCTATCTGCGGGTGCTGGGCTTCAACGACCGGGGCAGGGCGCTGCTGGCCGAGATGAAGGAAAAGGCCACTCTCCCCATCCTCACGAAACCGGCCCACGCACGGGCGCTTTCCCCGGAGGGGCGGGCCCTCTTCGCACTGGAGAGCCGGTGTACCGACCGCTTCGGACTGTGCCTGGAGGCGGTCCCGCCCTGTGGGGAGGAGTGGCGGCACAGCCCGGTGGTCCTGCGGGAAACAGAATACAGCGTCATTCCATAGACAAGAAATGGGTCCGTTCCCTCCAGGGGAACGGACCCATTTGTTTATCACTGGATATGCACGTGGTTGTTGATGTGCTCTTTGCAGTAGCAGTAGTAGCCGTTGCACTTGGAGCAGTAGCGGAACTCCAGATCGGGGTAGTCCGTGTCGGTCTTGCCGCACACGGCGCACTTGTGGATGTACCCCTTTTTCTGCTGGGCCTGCTGCGTGGCCTTCTTAAAATTGACGGTCTGAGCCGAGGCCTGATGGCGGCGCCGGGCATTGGCACGGCGGAACAGGCGGCTGATATCCGACCAGAAGAAAATGGCGTAGTTGACCCAGGCGGCGATCAGCATGGGCAGCAGAACGGGGAGCAGAATGGGCAGGAACACCCGGTTCATGCTGACGATGTTCCACACCTGAAGGAAGACATAGAAGCCAGCCAGCCACTTGGCCTTGACGGGCAGAATGAAGTACACCCGGATCTGAGCGTCGGGATAGAGGGTGGCAAAGGCCAGAAACAGGGTCTCATGGACCGAACCGAGGCTGATCATATAGCCCATGGTGCCGCCGGTCCAGAAATAGGTGACGATGCTGGCCAGGAAGGTGAGTACCGCGCCGCAGAGATAGAACAGGGTGAATTTGGCGGTTCCCCAGCTCTCTTCCATGGTATTGCCCAGGAAGTAATAGAAGAACATGGCGACCACGAACCAGATCGGCCTGGAGGCCTCGGGCACAAAGATAAAGGTGACCAGGCGCCAGAGCTGAAGATTCAGAATGGCGGCCCCAAAATCCAGTCCCAGCAGGGCGCTGGCCATACCGCTGGAGAACATGTCCAGCACATAGACGATGACGTTGCCGAAGATGATATAGTTGATGAGATGGGGGATCCCGAACCGCGGATGTTTGTAGCAGAAGCGGTCCAGCCAAGTGTCGATCGAACGCAAACGAATACCTCCCAAACAGTATTGTCCAGAGTCTACCCTATCCTAGCAGGGTGAAACGGAAAAATCCAGAACAATTTGTAAATATTTCAGTCCTACTTCAAAACCTTTCGGATGACCTGCTTCATCTGGGGGGTGAGGACCTTGGAGGCCATGCGGTAGGGCAGCGGGGGCTGGGAGAGGAACTGGGCCGCGGTCTTTTCAAAGGGACGGGTGCGGAAGGAGGCAAAGAAGGCGGCTCGTTTGGGGCTGGGCACGCTGGGGGAAGCCAGACGGGGATTGCCCGCCACTGCCTCGGAGAGGGGGCGCTCCACCTGGCCGAACCGGTCGGCCAGGGCGGCAAAACGCTCCTCCGCCTTGCCCGAGTTGATCAGCACCAGAGAGATGCCCTTGCTCCGGTCGGTAGGCAGCTCCAGCTTGGGGTCCAGGCCCCAGAAATCGCCCAGGGTGAAGTCGGCCGGACGGTGGGTGTTGGTATAGGCGCACTGGGCGCAGCAGGGACGCAGGAAGAGTCCCATGCCGAAGCCCCGGCCGAAGGTGGTGCGATAGAGCACCTCAGTCCAGTGACTGCCGTCCAAGAACTCCGCGGTGAGGTGGGCGGTCTGCCAGCCGTGCTCCTTGTCCCGGAAGCGCAGGCCCGTGACCTGCTTGCCGTGGGTGTGCTCCAGCTCCTCCACAAAGGCGCGGAGGACGGCGGGGGAGGGTACGCCGTGACACACCAGATCCACGGTGGTGAGCTGGGGGTAGTCCCGGCCCAGATAGCGGTTCAAACCGTCCACCTGGCAGGCAAGGCCCGAGAAGAGCACGGGCGTTCCCTGCTCCAGAAGGTCCTTGATCTGGCGGAAGGTGTCGCCCAGGTCGCTCTGGGCGTATTTGGAGCCCCGCATGGGGGCCAGTTCCGCCTCGGTGCGGGCGGGGACATGGCGCACGATGCGGCCCTGCTCCAGCACGGCCCCGAAGACCACGCCCCCCCGCTGGAAGGTGTCCCGGGCCAGAACGGTGAAGAAGCCGCCGGAGGTGCTCTTCTGCCGCACGGCCTCCTCCTTGCACCAGACGGCGTGGACCGGATCGGGCTGAGCGTCGCTGTCGGCGGCGGGACGGGGATGCAGGCCGGGGCAGACTCCCTCGCACTTCCGGCAGAGCACACAGGCGTCGGATACCACGGGGCGGAGGAAGCCCTCGTGATCGGGCTGCATGGAGATGGCGTTCACCGGGCAGACCGAGGCGCAGGCAGTACACCCGGTGCAGGCCGCCGGGGCGCACAGGGTGGGCCGGTTGGCGGGTGCGGTGGGCTCATCCGTCTGCTCGGTGGGAATGGGGGTGCCCTCAATGGCGGCCTTCAGATAGGCCAGACAGTCGCTGCGGGCCTCGGTGAGCTTTTCGTGGACATGGTCGTAGTCGATGGGGGCGTCCACGGGGGCGGTGGTCGCCATGCCGATGACCCGGTCGGCGCAGCCCAGCCGGGAGAGAAGGCTGTAAATGCGGGAGAAGGTGGGGTTGGCCCGCTCCTTGGGGGACATGGAGGTGAAGAAGGGGCGGTCGAACTGGAGGGAGAAGACCGAGCCATGGAAGGAGTTGGTACACACGCAGGCGGCATGCTGGAAGAGGCCCAGGAACTCCCGGGGACCGGCGTCAAAGACCAGCTCCTTCACACCGGGGAGCTTCCGCCGGGCGCCGGCCAGCTGCACGATGGGCCAGCCGGTGCGCTCGGCCAGGGCCTGGACATAGGGAGCCACCTCTCCGGGATCGGAGACAAAATAGCACAGGATGTAGGGGCCCTGGATCTTGGGGGCCACGGCCAGCTCGCCCCACTGCTCGCCGGTGAGGAGCAGGGTGGGGTCCAGCACCAGCCGGGCATCCCGTCCGGCGACCTCTTTCATGAGCACCTGTCCCCGCTTCTCCCGGGCGGAGAGGGCGTCAAAGCTGGAGAGGTAGTGCCGGAACTGGGCGTCATAGGGGGGCGGAAGGGTGGGGGTGGCCAGACTGGGCGCGTAGGAGATCTTCCGGCCCTCCCGGACAAAGTCCAGCAGGAAGGCGGGCTCAAACTGCTTGTCCGCGTAGATGAAGGGGTTCCAGATCTGGTCGCTGCCCGCCACATAGACATCATAGGCGGGCGGATCGTTTTTCAGCTCCTGAAAGGAGGTGTAACGGCGGGGACTCAGATTCATCTGCTCCTCCACAAAGGCATTGAAGCGGTCATAGCGGGCCTTAAAGGCGCCGTAGTGGAGGGCGGTGTGGGCGTCGGAGGCCAGTGCGCGCACCGAGGCCGAGCGCTTGAAGAGCTCATTGGTGCGTGTGGTGTGGGGCAGACGGAAGTCGATGATCTCGCAGTCGTGGCCCAGGCCCTGAATGGCCCGCATGGTGGCGTAGGCCTGAAGCTGAGCCCCGTAATGGTGGGCAAAATGGAAGGTGATAAGACCTGTTTTCATAATCAAGGGTCACTCCTGTATTATTTTCCACGGCATTTAGCTCTCTATTATACCATATACCTATCATACCCTTCAAGACAAATCGGGAAACCGGTGGGAAGAGGAGAATCGGGAAGAAAGAGTGGACAAACCGGGTGGTTGACGGTAAAATAAAGAGCGTGGGTTTCTGTCCACATCAATCAAGAAAGAAAAGGAGGGTCCTTTTTATGATGAAGGTCCTCTATCTGCTCAACTTTGCCGGGAAGGCCGGCACCGAGCGGTATGTAGAGACGCTGGTCCGCTATCTGAACCACACCCGGGTGGAGGCCTATTTCGCCTACAACGAGGGCGGGCTCCTGGTGGAGCGTCTGGAGGAGATGGGCGTGCCCTGCCGCCGGGTGGAGATGCGCCGCCGCTTTGACTTCAAGGCGGCCAAAGAGCTGGCCGAGCTGTGCCGGGAGTGGGAGATCGACCTGGTCCACTGCCACTACCTGCGGGAGCACTACACCGCCCTGCTGGCCAAGAAGTACAACCCCCATATCCGGGTGGTATACACCAACCACTTCGTGCTGGCCAACGATGCCCTGACCCGCCTGTCCAACCGCTGGATGGACAAGCGGCAGGATCAGATGATCGCCGTGTGCAACAAGGGAAAGGAACAGCTCATCGCCAACGGCTGGTCTGGGGATCGGATCCAGGTGATCTTCAACTCGGTGGACCCGGCGGCATGGGCCGGGGACCGGTCGGAGTCCACCCTGCGGCAGGAGCTGGGCATCCCGGAGGACCGGTTTGTGATGCTCTGCGCCTCCCGTTTTGCCGAGGACAAGGGGCACAAATACCTCATCGACTCCCTCAAGCGGCTGACCACCATCACGGCGGTGCCCTTCACCATGGTACTGGCGGGAGACGGCCCTCTGCTGGAGCCCTCCAAGGCCCAGGTGAAGGAACTGGGTCTGGAGGAGCAGGTGAAGTTCATCGGCTTCCGCAAGGACATCAAGAACCTCTACAAGGGCTCGGACCTGTATGTGAACGCCTCGGAGCACGAGGCCCTGTCCTATCTCATCATCGAGGCCATGGCGGCGGGACTGCCCGTCATCGCCACCGATATGGGCGGCAACCGGGACATCGTCAACGACGAGGCCGGCTGCGGCGCACTGGTGCGGTATGACGATCCGGTCTCCATGTCGGAGGCCATGAAGCGCCTGATGGAGGATCCGGGCCTGCTGGCGCGGTGCCGCGAGGGGGCGCTGCGGACCATCGACGAGAAGTTCGAGATCCACAAGTGGATGGAAAAGACCTATGCCGTCTATGAGGCCGCACGGAAACGCTGAAAAAGGAGAATCCCATGTCAATTGCAGAAAACAGTATTTTGCTGCGCTTCCTTTTGGGGATCTGGCAGGTCCTTGCCGGGGCCTGGGGGGAGAGCGCTGTGGGGCGGGTGTTTGCCCGGATGGGCCGGGCCATCTGCCGCTGGGTGCAGGGAAGCGCCCTGTGCCAGTTCGTCTGGCGGGAGGGCACCCTGCCCAAAAGCTGGCGGGAGAGTGTATCCTGCTCTCTCTTCACCCTGATTTTAAATCTGCCCTGTACCCTGGTCCGGTGGATCTACCGGGTGGGGAAGGGTGTGTGGGACGGAAGCCTGGTCTTCCGTGCCCTCTCCGCCATGGGCGGGGCCAGCTTCTTCCTGATGGGCCTCTTCCTGCTGGTGATGCTGATCGCCCCCCACCAGATCTGGAACAATGCCTACGGCCTGCTGGGCGCGGTGGGTGTGACCGCCCTCTTTGTGGTGGGGAGCGCATCCCGGCCCAAGCATCATCTGGAGAGCGCCATCTTCGGGCCCTATATGCTCTTCTATCTCATGTGCATCGGCTGCGCGCTGGTGGCCAGTCTGTCCACCCGCCTGTCCATGCGCTTCTTCTCGTTCCATGTGATCTCCTTCCTCATCGTGGTGCTGGTGGTCAGCTCGGTGAAGCGGTATGAGCAGCTCCGGCTGATGGTGGCGCTGGCGGTGGCCGGAATCACGGTGGCCGCCCTGTACGGCTGCTATCAGGGCTATGTGGGCGTGGAGATCGTGGCCTCCCAGCAGGATATGACCGTCAACTACGGCATGCCCGGGCGGGTCTACTCCTTCTTTGATAACCCCAATAACTTCGCCGAGCTTCTGGTCATGCTCATCCCGCTGGATCTGGGAATTCTGATGGCCGCCAAGACCTGGCGTGGAAAACTCTGGTCCTTTGTGGCGCTGCTGCCCTGTTTGGCGGCCATCGGCCTGACCTACTCCCGCTCGGGCTGGATCGGTCTGGCCCTGGCGGTGTGCGTGTTCATCGCCCTGGAGAACTGGCGACTGGTGCCGGTGATGCTGGTGGCCGGCCTGTGCGCCATCCCCTTCCTGCCGGAGACCATCTATAACCGGATCCTCACCATCGGCAATATGAAGGATTCCTCCACCCGGTACCGCTTTGCCATCTACGACGCGGCCCGGGATCTGATGAACGACTACTGGTACAAGGGCGTGGGCCTGGGCTCCGACGTGATGAAGCAGGCCTTCCACGCTTACCCGGCCATGTTTGATGGAAGCTTCCCCATCCATACCCACAACAACTACCTTCAGATGTGGGGCGAGACTGGAATCTGGGGCTTTTTGAGCTATCTGGCTGTGCTGGCCTACACCCTCAAGACCGGTGTGAAGCAGTACTATCAGACCATGGACAAGCGAGTGCGCCATATGCTGGCCGCCGCACTGGGAGCCTTCTGCGGGATTCTGGTGATCGGCTTTGCCGAGTACACCTGGTTCTATCCCCGGAATATGTTTATCTACTGGTTCCTGGTGGGTGTCATCATGGCCTGCGTAAAGCTCTCCCGGATGCCCCGCCGGGAGGAAAACTGAACAGAGTGCAAGAGAGCGGGCCGTCTGCCGGAAAGCAGACGGCCCGCTCTTTGTTCTTATACCGGTGCGGAAGGTTGCTCGGTTTCGGCCGCCGGAATGCTCCGGGGCGTGCCGCGCCGGCGCCGGAAGAGGAGCAGGCCGCCGGCCAGCAGAAGAAGGACGCCCCCGCCGCAGCCGATCAGCAGGGGGAGGGAGGGACCCGGCTTCACGGCCAGAAGGAGGGAACCGGAGGAGGGCGCAGAACAGACCAGATAGCTGCCGTCCACGGTGGTATCCAGCTCGGTCAGTGCTCCGTCCTCCATGAGGAAGACCCGGGCGGAGGGATCCTCACTGCGCAGGCGCAGTGTGACCTGAGAGGGGACCTCCGCGTCGGGATCGGTGATGTCGTAGGAAGTGCTGTCCAGCACCTTGAGGCCGGAGGGGAGCAGGGCGGCGTCACAGCTCCAGTCGGCAATGCTCAGACGGGCTGCAGGTGAAAAGCTGCCCTCGGCCAGGAGCAGGGGCTGTGTGCCGCCCGAGGAGATGGTGGTGGTCCAGTTGTCATAGACCGCATGGACCGTGACGCTGCGGCGGAGATTGACCTGGGGGAAGTCCTCCCAGGTGCCGTAGCGCCCTTCCCAGACGGGGACGTCAGGGATATCTGAGGGGTCTATGCTGCCGCCGTATTCCACAGGAATGGAGCGGATCACCGTTCCGTTGGAGACAAAGGAGACCTGGAAATCCAGAAAATCGGCGGGCAGATCGGGCAGTGCGGAGAAGGCCTCGTAGGAGAGCCCTTCGGCCTGGCCGGTGTAGCTCATGCCGTCCACGCCTCCCAGCTCTTCCTGGAGGAAGTAATTCTCAGAGACCGTGCCGTCGGCGGTCCCGGCCACGGCGCCCAGCTGTTCGCCGGAACTGTCGATGACGGTCATGGCGAGACAGCCGGAGATGTCCCGGCCCTCGCCGGCGATCCCGCCCAGGGCGTCGCCGCCCTTCAGCTCGGCCTGGGCGGCACAGTCCCGGATGACCGAGCGGGAGAGCCCGGCGATCCCGCCGGCCTGTCCGGCGTCATCCGTCTCCACGCGGCTGCGGCTGACGCACTGGAGGATGGCGCCTACCTCGCACCGGCCAACAATGCCGCCGGCCGAGTCCTTTTTAGCGGTGATATCTCCGTCGTTGCGGCAGCCCAGAACGGTGGCGGTGAGCAGGACTGTGGTGTCCACCAGGACCTGCTCATCCTCCAGGTCCAGATCCTGCTCCGGGTCCTCCCCCAGCTCCAGGGAGACCATTCCGGCAATTCCGCCCACATTGGCATCGGCCTGGATGACACCGGTATTGGTACAGGTGCTGATTCGGCCCGGACCGGTGTCCGCATGGTCGGCGGAGATGTCCTCCACCGTCTTTTTCGGCTGATCGGTCAGCGCCCGGATGGCGGCCCGGGCCACATCCAGCTGGGTGAGGATGGCGGTCGTGGTGGTGTGGACGTCCTGATTGACCGAGGAGGCGCCGCTGGTCATCTTCTCCACCTGGTCGTGGATCAGGGAGAGCTGGACATCAATGTCGTCGGCCGCACTCTGTCCCTTGTCGCTGGCGGTGTCCCAATAGGCTTTGAGGGTGTCAGAGATGAGATCGGTCTGGGTGCTCACCGTATGGAGGGAGTCACTGGCGGACTGCCCATAGGCGGAAGCGCTCTTCCGCAGGGCATCGGTGGCCTTGTCCAGGGCGGAGAGAGCGGCATCGGCATCGTCCCAGTCCTCCTGAAGGTCATCGCTGGTGTCCTGATAGATGCGGTTGAGGGAAGAGCTGAGGCTCTTGCTGATGGAGGCGATGTTGCCGATGGCAGTGCGGATACCGTCCAGATGGCCGCGGATGTCCACGCTCTGGATGGCATCGGCTGCCTCCCGCAGGGCGGCGAGCTTTTCACTCAGCGAGCCATCCCCGCTGACGATGCGCGCCACATCTTTCACAAAGTTCTGGAGCTGCTCCAAATCGCGGTGGAGGGCGTCCAGATTGCCGCCGATCCCCTGGTCCACCTCCCGCTGGATGCGGGAGATGTCGCCTTCCAGGGTGTCAAAGGCGTCGGTAAGACCGGCATCGGCATCTCCCGCCAGGTGATCGGCCGCGGTGCGCAGGTCCGAGATGGATTTGTCCATGGCGCTGAGCTGCCGCTCGGCGTCGGCCCGGAAGGAGTCGGTGCAGTCCAGCAGGAGGTCCAGGGCCTGGCCCATGGACTGTGAGGCAGTATAGATGGTCTGGATGGCGGCATCCGCGTCTTCCAGTCCCTCGGTACCGGCGGCATGTGTCCGATCCCGGATGGCGTCCATGGCGTCGCTGATGGCCTGGGTGTCCTGGGCGGCGTCTCCAGCAGCGCTACTGAGCTGGTCAGAGAGGGTCTGCATCTGCCCGGAGAGGTTGGAGAGGGCCGCGTCCAGCTCCTCCATGGGGTCCGTCCCGAAAGAGAGCTCCACATGGGGCTCCAGCTGTCCCACGATGCCGCCCACATCCTTGCGGCCGAAGATGCTCCCCGTGTTGCGGCAGGAGACCACCGCTCCGCTCTGGAGCCCCACGATGCCGCCGGTGTTGTAGCCCAGATGGGGGTATCCCAGGTCGGCGTCATTTTCACAGAACTGGATGGTGCCCGTGGAACGGCCGGCGATGCCGCCGGTGTTGCTGGGTGCGCTGGCTTCGCCGTCCTGGTTGACGGGACCGTGGTTCACACAGTGCTCCACGAGCCCGTCGTTGTGCCCGACGATGCCGCCGGCGTCGGCGGAGGCCTTTACCTCGGCCTGGTTGGTGCAGCCGCGGATCACGCCGCCGGCCTCGTTGATGCCGGCCAGTCCGCCCACCCGGCTCTCACCCTCCACCTGGCCGGAGACGGTGCAGTTAGCAAGTGTGCCGCGATTCTGTCCAACCAGAATTCCCACATCGGAGCGGGAGCCATCGGGGGCGAGGACGGCGTCCTCCACCGTCAGATCGGAGACCACCGCGCCCGCCTCGATGCGGCGGAACAGGCCGGCCTGGGAGCCCTGCTGGGTGTGGTAAAAGTGGGTGATCTTGTGGCCGTTTCCGTGGAAGGTACCACAGAAGACCGGGATGGAGGTAAATCCGCTGCCCGAGAGATCCAAATCGGTCTGAAGCTCCACGGTCAGCCCTTTGGAATAGGCGTCGCTCTGGCAGGACTGAGCAAAGTCTAGAAAATCGGTGATGCTGGAGATGGAAATGGTATCCCCGGCAGCCCAGGCGGGAGGGAGCAGACTCAGGCAGAGGACCAGGGAGAGCAGCGCCGCCGCGGAACGTTTAAGGATGGTCTTCATGGTCTTCCTCCTGTAAGAGATCGGGTTTCTGGTAATGGCTCTCGATGAGGGCGTCCACACTGCCGTGGAGCACGCCCTTGAACTCACCGTCGATGAAGCCGGAGACATGGCCCCGGACATGGCCGTCCAGGCGCATGGTGCCCTGGTTGAAGCGCTGCTTCCGGTCCCGGTTGAGGGTGATGGCGGTGCGCTCAATGAGGGCGTCACCCAGCAGCAGGAGCTGGGGCAGGACGGTCATGACCAGCAGGATGGAGGTGAGAGTACCCCGTCCGAGGGCCAGCCCCACCGAGCCGATGGTGGCGTCCGTGGAGATATTGCCGATGAGGAAGCCGGCCACCGACATGACGCTGCCCGAGGTGAGTACCGTGGGGAAGCTCTGGTTCAGGGCCTGGACCACCGCCTCCCTGCGGTCCATCCGGGTCTTGAGATCCAGATAGCGGTTGGTGATGACGATGGCGTAGTCGATGGTGGCGCCCATCTGAATGGAGGAGACCACCAGATAGCTGAGGAAGAACATGTTGGTCCCCGTGAGAGCGGGGAAGGAGAAGTTGATCCAGATCGAGCCCTGGATGGTCAGCACCAGCAGGATGGGAAGTCCGGCGGACTTGAAAGTAAAGAGCAGGATGACCATGACGAACAGGGCGGTCAAAATGCTGATCTTCAGGTTGTCGCCGGAGAAGGAGCTGGAGAGGTCGAAGGCGTTGGTGGAGTTGCCCACCAGCACCACATCGTCACCGTAGTGGGCTTTGGCGATGGTGCGGATTTGATCCAGCAGGGCATAGGTCTCTTCGCCCTCCTGGGGGAGATCGGCCACAAAGACCAGGCGGGACCAGTGTTCGCCCCGCAGCTGCTTGAGCCCGGCGTCCAGCGTCTCCTGGAGGTCCTCCACCTCCCGGGCCTGCTCTCCGCTCAGGGAGACCACGCCCTTGTCCTTCTGTTCCAGCAGGAACTCAAAGACGTCCACCAGGGGGGCTGTGTATTGGTCCACGTCCTGGAAGATGGCCCCGTATTCCTCGTTGGAGAGGCCGTAGGCCTGATAGAGGAGCCGGGCCAGCTCCACATCCACGCCGGCCAGCTCTGCAAACTGACGGGGGGTGAGCTGGTCGGTCAGATAAGTACCGTCCTCCACCTCGATATTGGCAAGGCCCGTGGCCGAGGTGATGTTGGGGAGGGCTTCCACCTGCCGGAGGACCTGGCCCTCCTTCTCGTAGTCGCCCCGGGGGACCAGAAGGGCGATGGTATTGGTCTGGCCAAAGGTGTCGGCCACCTTCTCGTCGGCAATGCGCCACTCCGGCTTGTTGTCAAAGTCGGTGTCCGTGTCGATAAAGACATAGTCGCAGCCATTGGAGAGGACCGCACAGACGATCACCACCACCAGGAAGATGGGGGGAAGCAGAAAACGCAGCTTGACCACGCCCTGGCCCCAGAAGGTGATCTTGGGAACCAGATTCCGGTGCCGGGTGCGCTCGATGGGGGTATGGAAGAGCATCAGCAGACCGGGCATGAGCAGGAAGACGCACAGCATGCTGCATACGATGCCCTTGGCCAGGACGATGCCCATATCAAAGCCGATGCGCAGCTGCATGAGCATCAGGGCCACCAGACCGGAAATGGTGGTGAGGCTGGAGGATGAGATCTCCACAATGGCCTTGGAGAGGGCGGTGATGTCGGCCTCCCGGGCGTCCAGTCCGTTGTCCCGCTCCTCCATATAGCGGTGGCAGAAGATGATGGCGTAGTCAATGGCCAGCGCCAGCTGAAGCACGATCGCAATGGAGTTTGTGATAAAGGAGATGGTGCCGAAGATGAAGTTGGTCCCCATATTCAGCACGGCGGCCACGGCAAAGACAATGAGGTAAACGGGGACCTCCATATAGCTCTTGGAGGTGAAGGTCAGCACGATCACGATGACGGCCGCCGCGATGAGCAGAATGACCGACATCTCCTTCTGGAGGCTGACCGAAATATCCCGGCCCACCGTGGTGGAGGGATAGGCGTCATAGCCCTCCAGAAGGGTATTGATGGCCTCCATGGCGGCTACGGTATCGGGGTCGGTCTCCTCCCCGTCAAAAGTGACGGAGAAGAGGGCGGAGGAGTCCTTGTAGTGCTCCTCTGTGTGATCAAAGACCACCTCGGAGACCCCTTCAATCTGAGAAATATGCTGTGAGAGGGCGTCTGCCTGCTCAAAGGTGATGTTGGACACCATGACATTTGCGGTGCCCAGGGTGACGAACTCCTCCTCCATGATGGTGAGGCCCCGGCGGGTCTCGGTGTCGGCGGGGAGATAGGAGGTGATGTCATTGTTGATCTGCACCTTGTTGATGGAAGCAGCACAGAAGATGCTGGCCGCCAGAAAGACCAGATAGAGCGCCTTGCGCTTGTCTACGATGAAGCGGGCGAGCTTGATGAGGAAGGTTTCACTGTTTTTACTCTGAGACATCGGTCAGCCTTTCTCCGCACAGACGGACCGGCCGGGCAGAAAGCGGTCCAGATGGCGTACCAGGACCTCTTCGGTCACGGGCATATTGTGCTCCACCCACCAGTAGACGAGGCTCGCCATTGCGCTGGCATAGAAATGGGCCGTGATTTCGGGATTCAGATCGCCCAAAATACCTTGAAAAGAGGGCTGAGTCAGATGTTGGGACATGCGCTGAGACAGGGTGGATTCCAGCGCCAGTGCGCCGAAGTGATCCTGCGTGCCCAGTCCCACCTGGAACAGGCTGCGGTGCTGGCTGAGGAAGACCAGCGCGCTGTGGGCCACGGCCAGGAAGAAGTCGTGCGGAGAGAGGGAGGGAGAGGCTGCCGAGATCTCAAATTCCTGGAGGATGCTTTCGATGGTATAGTGCAGCAGCGCCTGTTTATCCTCAAAATGGGCATAGAAGGTCGTGCGGTGGACCATGGCGCGCTGGCAGATGTCCACCACGGAGAGGGAGGAGAAGGATTGCTCCTCCAGCAGTGCGACCAGGGCCTGCACCAGCAGGTGCCGGGTACGTTTTTGCCGCAGGTCCTCCTTGGAACGGCGGATTGTTTGCGTCATAGGGATGCTCCTTTCCGGTGTGCCTGGGATGGTGTGAGATAGCATAGCACGCAAAACAACACATGTCAAGATAAACAACGAATGTAGATTATCTTATCAAACGGATGGGAAAATAGCAAATTATGTGCCAACTCATAAATGGGAATTGAAATATGTAGAGGGCCATGCTATACTATGTTGAGAATAGCGCAGGAATCCGGTATATTAGCTGGATTTATTAGGCAAAAAAGCAAGAGAATTGGTAGAGAAAGAGATGCGGTGCCATGGGGCTGCCGCCAAGTGGTGAGATGAATGGAACTGAACCTTGTACAAAAACAGACACAGACGCTCTCTCCCCTGATGATGCAGTCCATGGAGATCCTCCAGATGGGGACACAGGAACTGATGGAATTTGTGGACAAGACCCTTCAGGAGAACCCGGTGCTGGAGCGGGAGGACCGTTTTGACTCGGGGGAAGAGGACGGGGAGCTCCTCCGGCGGAAGCTGGAGTGGCTGGAGAGCAATGACCGACAGAACCGCACCTATTACCAGCAGGATGACGAGGACCGCCCGCTGTAGAATTACGGCGTGGACCAGGGGGAGGAGGAGACGCTGTATGCGCACATCCTCTTTCAGATCCGCGGGATGGAGTTGGATCCCGCCATCCGGGAGAGTGTGATCTTCCTGGCCGAGAGTCTGGACCGCAGCGGCTGGCTGGATGAATCACTGGAAGTCCTGGCCGAGGATTCCGGTCTGCCGATGGCCGATCTGGAGGAGGGACTGCGTCAGCTCCAGAGTCTGGAGCCTGCGGGGGTGGGCGCGCGCAATCTGTCCGAGTGCCTGTGTATCCAGCTGCGGCGGCTCTATCCCAGAGATCTGCTTGCCCTGCGGATTGCCCAGGAGTGTCTGGAGCCGCTGGCCCGCAACCAGTACGGCCTGATCGCCCGGCGTGTGGGAGCCGATGCCCAGAAGGTGCGGACGGCCTGTGACCGCATCCGCACCCTGAATCCGCGCCCGGGTGCGGGGTTTGCCGGTCGGGAGGCGCCCCACTACATCACGCCCGATCTCCGGGTGGTGTGGGAGTATGACCATTTTGAAGTATATCCCAATGACCAGTGCTTTCCGGAGTTGAGCCTGAGCGGGTATTATACCCGGATGCTCCGGGAATGCGGAGAGCAGGAGGTACAGAATTATCTGTCCGATAAAGTGCGCCAGGCCAAATGGGTCATGCGGAGCATCGAGCAGCGGCGCAGTACGCTGCTGTCCTGCGCGAAATGTATTTTGAAGTTCCAGGAGGAATTTTTCCGCCAGGGACCGGGGCATCTGCTGCCGCTGGCGCTGTCTGACGTGGCTGAGGTGGTAGGGGTACATGAGTCCACGGTGAGCCGGGCAGTGAAGGACAAGTACCTCCAGTGTGACAAGGGGCTCTATCCCCTCTCCTATTTCTTTTCCCGCAAGCTGGGGGAGGGCGGCGAGGGCATGTCTCCCGATACGGCCAAGGCCCTTCTGCGCCGGCTGATCGACGAGGAGGACAAGCATAAGCCCCTCTCCGACCAGCATCTGTGTGAGCTGATGACTGAGGAGGGCTGTCAGATCTCCCGCCGCACGGTGGCCAAATACCGGGAGGAGATGAACATCCCCTGTACCAGCGGCCGAAAGTTCTTTGCCTAAACGGAATCGAAAAAAGCGTCCCGATCTTCCACTGTGTATCGACACAGGGAGATCGGGACGCTTTTCTAAACAGAGGGCGAAGGTCATTGCGGATTGTTTCCGTCCTGCGGATTGACGTTGCGCCGCCAGCCGAAGAGCCGGGCGGGGAGCGAGTAGCCCACCAAAATTCCCAGCGCGATGGCCACGGCAAACATCAGCGTGGTATAGGCCTGGGCCACCGCCTCATCCGGCTGGTTCATAAAGATATAGTACGCGGTATAGTAGATATAGGCTCCGGGCACCAGTGTAAAGATACCGCTGAGGAGAAAGACCAGGGTGGGCGTCCGCCGCAGGGTGGAGAACCACCGGGCGCATGCAGTCAGGACCAGGGTGGCCAGAAAGGTGGCCAGAGGCGTGGAGTCGGAGCTCCACTGGACCAGCCGGTAAACCAGCCAGCCGATGGCCCCTACCAGGCCGCAGAAGGGGAAATGACGGGGTGCTACCTGAAACAGAATGGAAAAGCCGACGGTACCCACCGCGGCGGCCACCAGCTCCAGAAGAAAATGGGTGAGATTCATAGAACGATCCCTCCAAAGAGCGTATTCCAGGTCGTGATGACACAGCCCACGCCGACCGCGATACAGCCGGCGACCAGTACGGCGTCCGTCAGACGGACCAGACCGGCGATATAATCATTTTCCATAAAATTGCGCACGGCAATGGTAAGGGGCACGCCGGGCACCAGAGGGAAGATGGCGCCCACGATCATCTTGTCCAGATGGTCTCCCAGCCCCAGGTGGAGCGCCACGCAGCAGAACAGCGTGACCAGCGCACTGCTGAGGATATTGGTCATCACCTTGCGGATGTGGAAGCGGTTGCAGAAATTGAGGATGAACACATAGAGCAGCAGCCCGGCCAGGGCGGACATGGCGCAGTCCCGCAGATTTCCGCCGAAGAGAAAACCGAATCCGCCGGCGCCCAGAGCGGAAGCCAGGGTGAGGGCCACTGGCCCCGCGCCCTTGATGGCGCGAATGCGGTGTACTTCGGCCTTGGCCTCCTCCGGACCAACCACACCGGCCGCAATCCGCCGGGAGAGATCGTTCATGGCCTCCACCCGCTCCAGGTGGATGGGGGTGAGCGGAATGTGCCGTACCTGACAGGAATAGAGCTCGCCCTCCACAATGGCAGAGACAAAAATACCGTTGGCGATGGTAAAGACGCTGCATTCCCGCAGACCGAACTGCCGGGCGGCGTAGACCATCAGCTCATTGGTGCGAAAAATTTCTCCTCCGTTGGAGAGCATGGTCTCCCCCAACAGAAGGACCAGATCAAACAATTCCTTTTGACTCACAGAGCCCCCACTCCTTTTTCCACTCCCTTTGCGGGTATAACGGTACTAGAAACCGACCGCTTTGTCAAGTGGAGAAAAAGCCGGCGGTATCATAACGAATTCCAAGGAATTCGACCAGGGCGGGGGAGAAGCTCCGTGCCCTACACAGACGTGAAAAAAACCGGGGACAGGCTGCCTGTCCCCGGTTTTTGCAGATCGGAAAAAGGGTGTGTTCCCGGCCGTTTTTTACACCATCTCGTGTCCGGCCTTGAGGGCCTTGGCCACCTGGGCCACCTTCCGGCCCAGCGTCCGGCAGTTATCGATGCCGATGGGATCGTCCATGGTCGTGGAGCCGTCACCGGGATTCCACAGCATGGCACCGCCGTAGATTCCGCCGCCGCAGGAGCAGATGTTGATGCCGTGGGTGGAAAACAGATTGTGGATGGAGCGGAGCACCGCCTCCTGTCCGCCGTTGCGGGTTCCGCCCACCACGATACCGGCGCCCACCTTGTACTGGAAGAAAGAGGTGTTGTCGACGCTCAGCTTCCAGGAAGAGCGGAAGCGGCTGTAAAACTGTGCCAGCTGGGCAGTGACATTCATATCATAGACCGGACAGCCGATGATGATGCCGTCCGCCTGGAAGAACTTATCATACAGTTCGTCCATATCATCATGGAATACCGTGCAGCGGTCCGAGTCGTCCCGCAGACACTTGTTGCAATGGATACAGGGTGCGATTTTCCGGCCGAAGAGCTCCACCAGTTCCACCTCGACCCCATCGATGCTCTGAGCTCCCTCCATCGCAGCCATCAGACCGGCGTAGGTGGCGGAACGCGCCTTTGGGCGGGGACTGCCGCAAACCAACAAAAGCTTGACTTTGTCCATCCGAATTCCCTACCTTTCATATTCTCCGTTTGCCAAAAGGCAAAAGTCATAATAAGAGTATACGACGAAGTGTAAAAAAAAGCAAGTGGTATCTGTGAAATTTTCTAGGAGCAGCCAAAAGAGAAGGGTAAAACTTGTGCAATTTAGCAGAGCGCCCAACGAAAAAAGACTTGAAACCAAAGTTTCAAGTCTTTTCATGGTGGAGATAAGCGGGATCGAACCGCTGACCTCTTGAATGCCATTCAAGCGCTCTCCCAGCTGAGCTATACCCCCATATTTACTTACTGCGCCGCCGGATCGGCGACTTAACGTTGAATATTATAGCGTTTCACGGAGCGTTTGTCAACCCTAAATTGAAAAAAGAACAGATAAATTTGGAAAGGCCCCGGGCGGACCCATTTGTCCGCCCGGAGCCTTGGGAAAATTACGCCTCCATGAGGGACTCCATCTCATCCAGCAGCTGATCGAACAGGTCCAGTGCGGATTGGATGGGCTGGGGGGAGGTCATATCCACCCCGGCGCCCTTCAGCAGGTCGATGGGGTCCTGGCTGCATCCGCCGGAGAGGAAGTGCAGATAGTCCTCCACGGCCTGGGGCCCGCCGGAGAGGATGCGGCGGGACAGCGCGATGGCGGCGGAATATCCGGTGGCATACTGGAAGGCGTAGTAGTTGTAGTAGAAGTGGGGAATGCGGGACCACTCCAGGGCGATGGCGTCATCCGAGACCATGTCGGGACCGAAATAGGCCTCGTTGAGGGCCTTGTACTCCCGGCAGAGGAGGTCGGCGGTCAGGGTCTCCCCCTGGGCGGCGAGCTCGCCCATGCGCAGCTCAAATTCCGCAAACATGGTCTGCCGGTAGAGGGTGCTCTTGAACTGCTCCAGGAAATGGTTGATGAGGACGGCGCGGGAGCGCTTGTCGGAGGTACGGGCGAGCAGATGCTCCATCAGCAGGGCCTCATTGCAGGTGGAGGCCACCTCGGCCACAAAGATCACATAGTCCCGGTAGACCGTGGGCTGGTCCCGGTTGGAGCGGTAGGAGTGGACGGCGTGCCCCAGCTCGTGGGCCAGGGTGAACATGCTGTCCAGATCATCCTGATAGTTGAGGAGAATATAGGGATGGACCATGGCACCCGACATGTATCCGCCCGAACGCTTCCCCACGTTTTCGTACACATCGATCCAGCGGTGATCCAGCGCCTCCCGGAGGATGGCCTGGTACTCTTCCCCCAGGGGAGCCATGGCCTGGTAGACGGTCTCCTTGGCCTGGTCGTAGGGAAAGGCCGTAACACCGCCCGAGACCATGGGAGCATACACATCATACATATGCAGCTCATCCACCCCCAGCAGCTTCCGGCGGAGGCGGACATACCGGTGCATCTTGTCCAAATTGGCCCGGACCGTGCGGATGAGGGTGTGATAGACCGATTCCGGAACGTGATTGGCGTCCAGAGAGGCGGAGAGGGCGCTGGGGTATTTGCGGGCGGTGGCAAAGAATTGCAGCTGCTTGACCTGAGAGGACAGCGTGGCGGCCAGGGTATTCTTCATTCCGCCGTAGGAGGCATACAGCCCCTCGAAGGCCGACTTGCGCAGGGCGCGGTCCTCGCTGGCCATGAGGAGGGTGTAGGAGGCGTTGGAGAGAGGATGCTGCACCCCCTGGCTGTCCACCGCCGGGGGGAAGGTGAGATCGGCGTCGGTCAGCTTGGAGAAAATATCATCCGGGGCCTGGGCCATGTCACCGGCAGCGGCCAGGAGCCGCTCCTCGGCGTCCGAGAGGGTATGGGCACGGCGGCGCTGGATGTTGTGGAAATAGCGGCGGTAGAGGGTCAGCTCTGGCTTTTGGGCATAGAAGGCCTCCAGCTGCTCCTCCGGAATGGAGAGGACCTCCGGCGTTTCAAAAGCGGTGGCGCGCAGGAAGTCCACATAGAGGGACATGGCCTTGCCCACCATGGCCTGATAGGTGTCTACGCGGGTATCCTCGTCGCTTTTGCGCTGGGCATAGTCCAGCAGCTTGGAGAGCCGCTCGCCGGCCTCCTGCTCCAGTGTGACATAGTCGTACAGCGTATCCGCGCCGGAACCCAGACGCCCGGCATAGCTGCCCAGGGTGTCGATCTGGGTGCGGAGAAGCTGGGCATCCGTATGCCACGCGTCATCCGTGGGATAGAGGTCGGCGGTATTCCAGGTATAGGCCTCCGGAATTTCACTGCGGAGGGGGATCGTTTTATGGTCAGGCATGAAGAGAGCCTCCTTTTCAGAATGATAAGGTGGGGTGGAAAACAGGGTACACCACACGATTAGTATGGTAACACGGCGGAGTGCATATCACAATGGGCAAAGAAAAACTCAAAAGTATCTTGACAAGATGCTTTTGGCTGAGTATACTATTGGTATCCTGACAAGATATTTAAGAAAGGTTTTGTGTGGCTCTTTTTTTCAAGTAAAAAGTATCTTAAAAAGAGCTAAAAGGGAGGAGTATATGGCAACACTGCTGGAATTATCGGAGCGGTATCTGGAGGAGGCGGAGCGGCTGAAGCAGGATATTGCCTGCCGCAGCCGCCTCCTGCCGGAGCTGCTGCCCGAGGAGCAGAAGGCGATGGAGCACGATCTTCGGCTGCTGCGTCAGATGCTCCGGGAGACACGGGAGATCGGCAATACCCTGCGCCACTACTATGAGCCGTCCTACTGGCGCAATCGCAAGTACATCTGCTGAAGCCAAGAGGGGAGATTGGACCGCCAAAGGGCGGAGAAATGAGGAAAGAGAGGAAGATACGATGGAGATGGATTGGAACATGGGACGTACCGAGAGGTTCTGCCGCGGCACACCTTCTTGCTTTGCGGAGCATAGCATTGCCATAGAGGGGATGCGCCGGCCTCCGGTCCGGAGGAAGTGCGGCTGCGGCGGGCCGTTCCGTGCTATGGCACAAGTGGAGTGAAAGGAGGTGATGGATATGGATCTGAATCATGTGAAAGCGTGGAAAGCCGCCGGGACCGCTCTGTTGGGCGGTCTGACCGCCTTCTGGGGTTGGTTGGGCTGGCTCGTTGTGGGCTGGCTGGGCTGTATGTGCCTGGACTATATCACAGGCTCGGCTGCGGCGGCCAAGGCGGGAAAGTGGTCCTCCCAGACCGCTCGGGACGGGATCTGGCATAAGGCGGGTATGATCGTGGTGGTTTTAGTGGCCGCCGGGGCGGATCTGCTGCTATGCCTGGTGCTGGACCAGCTTCCGGTCATCCAGCTTCCCATGACCTACCGCGGACTGGTCTGTCCACTGGTGCTGGTGTGGTACTGCATTACGGAGCTTGGCTCCATCGGGGAGAACGCCATGGCCATGGGCGCGCCGGTCCCACGCTGGCTGCCCAAGCTGCTGGAGGCGGGAAAGAACGCGGTGGACCAGGTAGGAGAAAGCCTCCCCACGGAGGAGAAGAAATAGAATACAGAGCAAAAGTATCTTAAAAAGAAAAGATCCACCGGGAGAACGGTGGATCTTTTTTGTGCAATAAGAATCTTATTGAGATATGATAGCTGCCAAGCAGGAGTGGATGGATCAGGCTGCCAGAAGGGCGCGGGCGCCAAAGAAGAGCAGCACGATCACACCCAGAACGATGCGATACCAGCCAAAGGGCTTGAAGTCATGCTTCTTGACGAAGTCCATCAGGAAGCGGATGCACAGCAGAGAGACCAGGAAGGAGACCACGAATCCCACCAGCAGGATGGCAGCCTCTTCGCCGGTAAAGAGAGCCTGACCGGCCATCAGCTTTTTGGCAGAGAAGGAGCCCAGCTTGAGCACGCTGACCCCCACCATGGTGGGGATCGCCAGGAAGAAGGAGAACTCCGCGGCCACGGGGCGGGCACAGCCCAGGAGAATGGCGCCCAGGATCGTGGCGCCGGAGCGGGAGGTGCCGGGGATGATGGACAGGGTCTGGAAGAGACCGATGTACAGGGCGATTTTCCAGGAGAGATCGTCCGTGCGGCGCAGAGTGGGGGCGGCATGCCGGTTTTCGATGACCAGGAAGCCCACACCATAGACGATCAGGGCGGCAGCCACCACCCAGGGGGTCATCAGGTGGGCATCCATCCAGTCGTTCAGAGGCAGTCCGATGACGGCCGAGGGGATACAGGCCAGCACGACCTTTCCCCAGAGCGTCCAGGTCTGGGTGCGCTGCAAGGTATTTTTCCGGGGAGAGAAGGGGTTGAGCTTGTGAAAAAAGAGGACCAGGACGGCCAGAATGGCGCCCAGCTGAATGACGTAGCGGTACATATCCATAAATTCGGTGGACACGCGCAGCTGGATGCACTCATCCAGCAGAATGAGATGCCCGGTCGAGCTAATGGGCAGCCATTCGGTGATGCCCTCCACAACGCCGAACAGCAGGGACTTGAACAGTTCCAGAATAAACATGGGACGCTCCTTTCATATGACGGGGTCTGACCGGAAACACCGGTCAACTGCCAAGTATACCATGCCGCGCCGGGAGAAACAAGCAGAACCGGGCGGATTGCGCCACAGAAAAGAGAAGGGGCGGGGACCAGAATGGTCCCCGCCCCCAAACAGTTCCGCGGAAAGCGAGGGTCAGGAGAGCTCGAACATGCCGTGATAGAGCTGGTAGTAGACGCCCTTTTGCGCCAGCAGTTCGGCGTGGCTGCCCCGCTCCACCACCCGGCCCTGCTCCAGGACCAGGATGGCGTCGGCATTGCGCACGGTGGAGAGGCGGTGGGCGATGACAAAGACGGTACGGCCCTCCATCAGCCGGTCCATTCCCTGCTCGATGAGGGACTCAGTGCGGGTGTCGATGGAGGAGGTGGCCTCGTCCAGAATGAGCACCGGGGGATCGGCCACGGCGGCCCGGGCGATGGCCAGGAGCTGCCGCTGACCCTGGGAGAGGTTGGCCCCATCCCCGGTGACCAGCGTATCGTACCCCTGGGGGAGCCGTCGGATGAAGGAGTCGGCGTTGGCGATGACGGCAGCCCGTTCGATCTCCTCCTGCGTAGCATCCAGCTTGCCGAAGCGGATGTTGTCCGCGATGGTGCCGGTGAAGAGGTGGGTGTCCTGGAGGACCATACCTAGGCTGCGGCGCAGGTGGTCTTTGCGGATGCGCCGGACGTCGATCCCGTCGTAGGTGATGGTGCCGCCGCTCACCTCATAAAAGCGGTTGATGAGGTTGGTGATGGTGGTCTTGCCCGCGCCGGTGGAGCCCACAAAGGCGATCTTCTGACCCGGCTTGGCGTAGAGGGAGAGGTCGTGGAGGATGGTCTGCCGCGGCTCATATCCAAACTGCACATGGTCAAAGCGCACATCCCCCCGGAGGGGCACGTCGGGCGCACCGGGCTGGGCCGGGTCCCGCCAGGCCCACGGGGAAGGACCTCCTTCCGTGCGGACCAGCTCCACAGAGCCCTGGTCGATCTCCGGCTCCTCCTTCATGACGGCGAAGATGCGCTCCGCTCCGGCCAGAGCGGCCAGGAGGAAATTCCCCTGCTGGGTAAACTGGTTGATGGGCATGGCGGACTGACGGACAAAGACCAGATAGCTGGCCAGGCTGCCCACGTCCGACCAGCCCAGGATCACCATGATCCCGCCCAGAACGGCGATGACGGCGTAATTGATATAGGAGATGCTGACCACTGCGGGGATCATGGTACCGGCAAAGCTCTGGGCGCTGGTCCCCGCCCGGCGCAGGTTTTCGTTGCGTTCCAGGAAGCCCTGGAGGTTGGCCTCCTCATGGCGGAAGACCTTGACCACCTTCTGTCCTGCCACCATCTCCTCGATGTAGGCGTCCAGCTCGCCCAGGTATTCCTGCTGCCGCTTGAAGTAGTATTTGCTCCGCTGGCCGCTGTACCGGATGTAGAGGAACATCCCGCCGTAGCCCACCACCACGATCAGGGAGAGCCGCCAGTTGAGGAGGAAGAGAAGGGCCAGCGTGCCCACCACCTGAATGAAGCTCTGGATCAGCATGGCAAAGCTGTTGTTCAGGGCATCAGAGATGGTATCCACGTCGTTGGTGAACAGGCTCATCAGCTCCCCCTTGCGCTGGCTGTCAAAAAAGCGCAGAGAGAGGGTCTGGAGATGGGCGAAGAGATCCCGGCGGATGTCGCTGAGGACCTTCTGGGCCGCCCGGGCCATGATCTGTGTGTAGCCCAGTGTGGACAGGGCCCCGGTAGCATAGATGGCGGCGGCGATGGCCACCCCCACGGCCAGACCGGAGAGGCTGCCCTCTTCCATGACCTGGTTGACGATGGGTTTGATCATATAGGTGCCCAGGAGACTGGCGGAGGCGCTGACCGCGGCCAGGATCCCCACCAGGATGAGCAGCACCCGGTGCCGGCCCAGATAGGAGAGGAAGGTGCGTAGGGTCTGCCCCAGGTCCTGGGGGCGTTTTCCGTTAAAGGGCTTGGCCATCGTTCTGACCTCCTTTCATCTGGGAAGCATAGATCTCCTGGTAGATGGGATCGCTCCGCAAAAGCTGATCGTGGGTGCCCACGGCGTGGACCCTGCCGTCCTCCAGGAGAATGATCTGATCGGCCTGCATCACGGAGGTGACGCGCTGGGCGATGATGATCTTGGTCACATCGGAGAGGGAGGAGAGGGCTCGGCGGATGCTGGCCTCGGTGGCGGTATCCACCGCGCTGGTGGAGTCGTCAAAAATCAGGACCTTGGGCCGCTTGAGGAGGGTGCGGGCAATGCACAGGCGCTGCTTCTGCCCGCCCGAGACATTGACGCCGCCCTGTCCCAGATCGGTGTCCAGTCCGTCGGGCATCCGGGAGAGGAACTCGTCCGCGCAGGCCATGCGGCAGGCCTGCCAGAGGGTATCGTCGTCGGCATCCGGGTCGCCCCAGCGCAGATTGTCCCGGATGGTGCCCGAAAAGAGGACGTTTTTTTGCAGAACGATGCCCACTGCGTCCCGGAGCGTACCCAGATCATAGTCCCGCACATCGTGTCCGCCCACCCGGACGGTGCCCAGGGTGGCGTCATAGAGGCGGGGAATGAGCTGGACCAGTGTGGTCTTGGCCGCTCCGGTGCCGCCCAGGATGCCCACCGTGGCCCCGGCCGGGATGTGGAGGTTTACATGGGAGAGGGCATAGGTCTGCGCGCCCTGCACATACTGAAAGGACACATCCTCAAAATCGATCTCCCCATTGGGGACCGACCCCACCGGAGCGGCGGCGTCGGTGAGCGCGGGGACCTCCTCCAGCACCTCCCGGATGCGCCGAGCGCTGGCCAGGGAGCGGGTGAGGAGGAGAAATACGTTGGAGATCATCATGAGGGAGTTCATCACCTGGAGCACATAGCTCAGGAAGGCGGTCAGATCGCCTACCAGCATTCCGCCCACCAGCATCTGCTTCCCGCCCTGCCAGAGGATGAGCACGATGGCGGTGTACATCACCGCCTGAAAGGCGGGCAGGTTGAGGACCGCGTGGCGGAAGGTGTCCCGGCTGGCGTCGGTCAGCTCATCGTTGACCTTGGAAAATTGTTCGGTCTCATAGCTGCCCCGGACAAAGGCCTTGATGGCCCGGATGGCGGTGAAGCTCTCCTGCAGGCGGCCGTTGACATGGTCCACCGCCTGCTGCTGCCGGCGGTAGAGGGGGCTGACCTTGTGTACGATGAGGGCCAGAATGATGCCCAGAATGGGGGCGGTGAGCACAAAGACCAGGGCCAGGCTCGGGTTGAGGAAAAAGGCCAGACCGATTCCCATAAAGAGCATGACCGGGCTGCGGACCAGGGGGCGCAGGCCGGCGTTCACCGCATTCTGCATGACTGTGACATCGGTGGTCATGCGGGTGACCAGGGAGGGAGTGGAGAAGCGGTCCAGGTTGGAGAAGGCGTAGTCCTGGAGCCGGCGGTACTCCGCCTGGCGCAGCTCCGCGCCGAAGCCATAGGCCGCCCGGGCGGCATAGCGGGCGTAGAGCAGACCGGTCACCAGGGCTAGGACGGCGCAGAGCACCATTTTTCCGCCCTGTTGGAGAAGAAAGGCAATGTCGTGGTTGGCCACCCCGATGTCCACCATGTCGGTCATGAGCAGGGGGATAAGCATCTCGAAGACACACTCCACAAAGACCAGAAAGATGGCCAGAAAGAGATCACGGCGATAGGGTTTCAGGTAGGAAAAAATATGCTTCAAGTCTTTCATACCGCATTCCTTCCCCCACTCACAGCAGGCGTCCGCCCACGTTTCGGTAGGCGCGGGTGAGAAAGTCCCGGAGCTGGGCGCGCTCCTCCGGGGAGAAGTCGTGCAGCATCTGATCCTCCAGTGTCTGACACTGGTCCTCCCAGGCGGCAAAGGCCTCCCGGCCCTTGTCGGTGATGGAGACCTCGCCGGTGCGCCGGTCGGTCTGAGAGGGACGGCGCGTCAGAAAGCCATCCCGCTCCAATGTGTCCAGGATACGGCAGATGGCGGAGGGGTCCACCTCACAGCAGTCGGCCAGCATCCGCTGAGAGCAGGGGCCCAGATGGACCAGACAGCGCAGGATCTTGGGTTGACCCAGGGAGAGGCCCAGTTTACTCAGGTGAGGCCGAAGATGGTTCTGCACGGCGTGGGTGGTGCGGGCCAGCAGAACGTGGACGGCATATTCCATCGGGATACCTCCTTTGTTGATATATCAATTATTGACATGAAATGATTATAGGAGGGCGGGGGAGAAAAGTCAATACGCCGGGACAAACGATCCGCCCCGCAGACCAACGTCCGCGGGGCGGGAGAGAGGAAACGTGTTCAGAGTGCCGCGCTGGGCAGATGGGCCGCGAAGGAGCGCACCTGCTGGGGCGTGCTGAGCTGGTGAAGCTGATTCAGGATAGCCTGCTTCTGCTGGGGAGAACAATTCTGATAGAAGCGCGCGGCGGAAGGATGGGATTGCAGACAGCTCTGGAAGGCCGCGTCGGGCGAAAAGGATGGTCTCATAATCAAATCACCTCATCGCTAGTATATCCAGAGCGGGGAGCTCACAACCGTGAAAAGAATCTCCAATCCCATGCACAAAAAATGCCGCGCACCCGATTCGGGTGCGCGGCATCTGGGATCAGCGGCGGAAACAATCGCTGCAGTAGACCGGGCGGTCATTGCGGGGCTCGAAGGGCACCTTGCAGGAGACGCCGCAGGAGGCACAAACGGCATCATACATCTGGCGGGCGGGACGGCTGTCCCGGCTGCTGGAACCGCCGCCGCCCTTGCGGGTATCACGGCAGGACTTGCAGCGCTGGGGCTCGTTCTGGAAGCCGCGCTCTGCGAAAAATTCCTGCTCACCGGCGGTAAAGGTGAACTCCTGGCCACAATCTTTGCAAACGATCATCTTGTCTTGGAACATAAAACATACCTCTTTTAAATATAAAAAATTTCAATGGGTTCGGTGTAAGTGCACTCCCTTACACCAGGGAGACGCGGGCTGCGCGCAGTTTGTGGGAATCCCGTGGATCCCGCTCGACCTCGAATGTGACTTTCTGGCCCTCAGTCAGGGATTTGAAACCCTCGGTCTGGATGGCGGAAAAATGCACAAACACATCTTCCCCGCCGCCGTCGTTGGAGAGAAAGCCGAAGCCCTTCTCATCGTTAAACCATTTGACAGTACCTTGCATGGAACATACCTCCTTTCCAGCAGGATAACTGAGCAAAAAAACGGCGCCTATGAAGTCAAAATGAAAAATTGACTCCATAGGCGCCGATCAATTACTACATTTGAATACTTGCTTAGTATAGCACGGTGGGATAGACTTGTCAAGGAAAAGTTTTTTCCTTTTTGAGAGGCCCGGATCAATAGAAGTGCGGGGTCCCGTCCTCCATGATCCCCAGCATCCGGCACAGGGGGCTGGTGATGGTAAAGGCGGGGCGGCAGTAATCCCCGTGGGGACCATAGGGGAAGGCACGTCCACCCCCCTCCCAAACGGCGATGGGGGGGAGGCCCCGGTCGTCCTTCCGGTCGGGATAGAGGGTCCGGGCGGCGGAGCGGAGGGCCTCCAGATCGGTGGAACGGGCGGTCTCATAGATCTGGAGGAGTTCCTCCGCGGTAAAGGTGACCATACCCTGGTGCATCTTTTGAATGGATGTGACAATATCGTCGGGCATAAGTGGAATACCTCCGGGATTGGATTTGTACGGAAGCGGGAAAGTGCGGTATAATGGGAGCAGACGATGGGAGGGAGTGGTCCCAATGTGTCCCCCTCCATATATATAATAGGAGGGAGGCGGAGGAGGATGCCATCCCACCGCCCCATCAGAACAGGAGGAAGCGAATATGAAGGTATTGTTGCTCAACGGAAGCCCCCACGAAAAAGGGTGTACCTATACAGCGCTGCGGGAGGCGGCCGATATGCTGGAGCAGTGCGGCGTGGAGACCGAGATCTTCTGGATCGGGACGCAGGCCATCCACGGCTGTGCCGGCTGCGGCGGGTGCGCCGCCGGAAAGGGATGTGTTCTCCCCAGCGGAGAGGTCAATTCCTTTTTGGAGAAGATGGAAGGGGCGGACGGCCTGATCGTCGGCTCCCCGGTCTATTATGCCTCGGCCAACGGCGCGCTCACCAGCTTTCTGGACCGGGCCTTCTATGCCGGAAAGTGCTTTGCCCACAAGCCCGCTGCGGCGGTGGTCTCGGCCCGGCGGGCGGGTACGACGGCCTCGCTGGATCAGCTGACCAAGTACTTCACCATCTCCCAGATGCCGGTGGTCTCCTCCACCTACTGGCCCATGGTCCATGGAACCCGGCCGGAAGAGGTGCAGCAGGACCGGGAAGGACTTCAGATCATGCGCAATCTGGGGCGGAATATGGCCTGGCTGCTGCGCTGCATCGAGCTGGGCCGGGCCCAGGGCGTGGAGCCCCCGGCCGCCGAGCGGGAGGCGCGGACCAACTTCATCCGCTGAGCAAATGGAGAAAAGGCCCCTGCGGTTTTGCCGCGGGGGCCTTTTTGTTCTGCGGTTATTCGGTGGTATAGTTGTCGAAGTAACCCTGGATGTAGACGATGGGGGTGCCCTTATCGCCGGAACCGGAGGTCAGATCGCACAGAGAGCCGATCAGGTCGGTGAGACGGCGGGGAGTAGTGCCCTCGGAGACCATCTTGCCCACCAGGCTGCCGTCCTTCTTCTGGATCTCCGCCTTGATGGCGTCCCGCAGGGCCTCGCCGGACAGGTCGGCAAAGTCGTTGTCGGCCAAGTACTTGAGCTTGAGCTCATTGGGAGTGCCCTCCAGACCAGCGGTGTAGGCAGGGGAGACCACCGGGTCGGCCAGCTCCCAGATCTTGCCCACGGGGTCCTTGAAGGCGCCGTCGCCGTAGACCATGACCTCCACGTGCTTGCCGGTCTTCTCCAGCATGATCTTCTGGATGGACTCAACCAGGTCCTGGCACTCCCGGGGGAAGAGCTTCACAGTCTCCTCGGTGGACTTGTTGGAGCCCAGCAGACCATACTTCTCGTTGTAGCCGCTGCCGTCCACGGGGGCGGTCAGGATGTCGTCCAGACCAAAGACCCGCTCGGCGCCCGCCGCCTTGAGCAGGCGCTTGGTGCGCTTGCGGGTGTGGATGTCACAGGCCAGGACGTTCTTGGTGTACTTGAGGATGGCGCGGGGATCGTTGGCGAAGATGATCTCCACCTCGGCGCCGCTCTCCCGGATGAGGTCGGCGTAGTAGGCCACATAGTCCACGCCGGTGAAGGGGTGGGTGGTGTACCCGAACAGCTCCCGGTACCGCTCCAGGGTGAGCACGTCCTGGTAGGGATCGATGCCCTTCTCGTCCATCACGTCCACATCGATGAGATGGTTGCCCACCTCGTCAGAGGGATAGCTCAGCATCAGCACCACCTTCTTGGCGCCCTTGGCGATGCCGCGCAGGCAGATGGCAAAGCGGTTGCGGCTGAGGATGGGGAAGATGACGCCGATGGTCTCGCCGCCCAGCTTGGCGCGCACGTCAGCGGCAATGTGGTCCACCGAGGCGTAGTTGCCCTGGGCACGGGCCACAATGGCCTCCGTCATCGCGATGATGTCCCGGTCACGGACAGAAAAACCGTCCTCCGCGGCGGCCTCCAGGACGGATGCGGGCACGATCTGGGAGAGATCATCTCCGCTGCGGATAATGGGGGCCCGGACGCCCCTGGAAATGGTGCCGACCATCCGGCTCATGTTGCAACACTCCTATTACTCATTCAAATCAAAACACAGATTGTGCTCTTCTGACAGAAGAGCACAACTATTATACTATAATTCTCGGAAAATGTAAAATAAAAACTGGACGGATTGCAGTCCTCCCGGGAAAAACAGGGGAGAGGGACCAACTGTAACCAAAATGTAGTTGACAGTTGTAGTCCAAAATGATACGTTAGGTTTACAAGAGTAGACCAAAGGAGGGAAGAATATGGGACAGGAAAGCAGACTGCGTCTGAGTGAGAGCGAATGGCGGGTGATGGAGGTGCTCTGGGAGGGCCCGGCCACCCTGATGGAGCTGGTGCGGGCGCTGCATGAGCGGGCGGGCTGGGCCAAGAGTACGGTGACCACCATGGTGCGGCGCATGGAGAAAAAGGGGCTCATCCGCCACACGGAGGGCGGACGGACCAAGACATTTTATCCGGCGGTGGAGCGGGAGGCGGCGGCTGCCGCCGAGACGGAATCCTTGCTGGAGCGGGCCTACCACGGCAGTGTGGGCCTGCTGGTGAGCAGCCTGGTGCGGCGGGAGCGGCTGAGCCGGGCGGAGATCGACGCGCTCTATGCCCTGCTGGAGGAACAGAAGGAGGGGTAGATCATGCTGGAACGGATGGTCACGTCGTCGGTGTTGATTTTGGTGCTGTGCGCCCTGCGCTTTCTGCTGCGGGGCCGGGTGAGCGCCCGGGTGATGTACGGGCTCTGGCTGCTGGTGGCACTGCGTCTGCTCCTGCCCGTGGGACTGGTGGAGAGCCCGGCCAGTGTCATGAATGTGGTGCCTTCCGCGCCGGTGGTGGAAGAGACGCTGAGTTGGCTTCCGGCCGCACCGGCGGAGAACCCCACGCTCCCGGAGATAGACCCGGTCCTGCCGCAGGCCGATCCGGAGTCCCGGCCGGAGGCGCCTGCCCAGTCTGTGGAAACAGGGGCCGGGCCGGAGCTCTGGCCGGTGGTCTGGGGGGCAGGAGCCTTGGCCGTGGCGGTGTGGTTCCTTCTGGTCAACCTGCGCCTGCGTGTCCGGCTACGGGGGGCGCGGCGGCTGGAGATGGAGGGAAGGGTGCCGGTGTATGTGGCCGAGGGGCTTCCATCTCCCTGTGTAGTGGGACTCTTCCGCCCGGCCATCTATGTGACCCCGCCCTGTCTGGAGGATGAGCGGCGGATGCGCCATGTGCTGGCCCACGAGAGGACCCATCTGCGCCACGGTGACCCGCTGTGGGCCTGGCTGCGGTGCCTGTGTCTGGCGCTCTACTGGTTCCACCCGCTGGTCTGGGTGGCGGCAGCGCTCTCCCGGCGGGACTGTGAGCTGGCCTGTGATGAGGGGACAGTGGCCCGACTGGGAGAGGAGGAGCGCATCCCCTACGGCCGCACTCTGGTGGATCTGGTGGCGGTAGGAGCCTCGCCCAACGACCTCCTTCAGACCGCCACCACCATGGCGGGACGCCGAAGCGCCATCCGGGAGCGGGTAACGCGCATTACCCGCAGGCCCCGCATGCTGGCCGCTGGTCTGGCGGTGGCAGTCCTGGCGGCGGGCATCGCCGCGGTGTGTACCTTTACCGCCCGGACGGAGGAGACGCCCACCCTGGAGGAGCGTCTGGCAGAGCTGCCGGAGGAACTGGCGGACACCGTGGTGCTGGAGCGGAATCCAAGTGAGGACACCCTCCTGGTCTGCTACCATGCACCTGACTACCAGAGCGACTATGGCGGCTATCTCTGCTCCCTCTTTGCGGTGGAGCGGGCATTCTTTGAGCGGGAATACGACAGCCGGGAGATGACCGGCGGCTGGGACTACCTGGGCGTAAGCGGGGAGGGGAAGTACTACATCCTCCAGACTCCCACCGATGTGCAGTTTGACCCAGCCAATCAGGAGAGTTACGTGGCGGCCCAGAAGAAAGTGACAGCGTGGCTGGCCGAGGCGGTGAAAGCATCTGCCGGGACCATTCCCGTGGAGGAGGACCCCCGCTGGCAGTCCTTCCAGGCGGCCTGCACTTTCCCCGGGGAGCACCGGCTGGCCAAAGCAGTGCTGCCGGGCGGGACGGAATACTACTTTGTGCTCTCCCAACCTGTTGAGCAGGGGGAGGAGGGCATCTGGTGTGTAGACCGCTGGATCACCGGGCAGGGCGATAACCGGATCGTCCATCCTCAGGACGCGTACAGCGTCCCCATGGAGGAGTACTATGCCCGGCAGCAGCAGGAGAACCAGGCGGCGTGGTCCGACCCGGAGCAGGTCCTACTGGACTACTGGCAGGAGGCCTTTGGGTGGCAGTATGTCCGGCCGGAGTCCATGGTCCCGGTGACGGAAGAGGAGGTAGAGGCGCTGGTGGACACCCTGCGGCGGGAGAGCGGCACGGAGGTGTCGGCCACCTCCGCCCTTCAGAAGGAGCTGGAGGACCGGAAGGAGCAGCCTCTTTTTTTGACACTGGAGCAGACGGGCGTGGAGACCACTACCCTCCCGCTTTCGCGCGGGGAGCTGCCCCTGGAGGTCCTTACCCAGTCCTATGACTGGTACCCCCAGGCGGGCGGCGAGGAGATGGACAGCGACTATACCGTCACCCTGACCGACGGAGCGGGGTTCTCGCTCCGCGGTACGGCGGGGCGGGCAGAGGTGGCGTGGACTGCGGACGGGCGGACGGACTGGTATCGGACCGAGCCCCGCTATCCCTCGGATACCGATCCCGGGGTGACGGGTCAGCTCCGGCTCTGGTATGACGAACAGGAGGCAAACGTCTACGCCCTTACCCTCCCGGTGGAGGAGGGGGAGGCCCCCGCCCGCACCATGCGGCGGCTGAGCGAGGCTCTGGCCGCCCATATCCGTGGATTGACGCCGGGCAGCTGCTTTGCGGTTTCGGACGCCAGAAGTCTGGGCAGCGGCATCTTTGATGTGGCCGACCAAGGGCAGGATGCCCTGGCGGGGACGGTCAGTCTGGCGCTCTCCATCCCACCGGAGTCGGTGGAGAACTCAATTTATCAGGCCGGTTCCGGGCTGGGTGAGCTCTCCAGCGACTGGACGGGCTGGTACGGCTGGGGAAGAGAGGTCATGCTGCGGCTGGACGGCGCCCGCTGGCAGGTGACCGAGCTGGGCACCGGAGGCATGGCGGTGGATGGAGCGGCCGATCTGGGCTGGGAGCGGGACGGTTTCGCTGGCGGGAGCGTGGCGGTCTATGACGACAGCGCGCTCTGGAGGCAGGTGGAGGAGGCGCTGGACCGGCCGGTGCCGGGCCAAGCACCGCCGGACGGCGATCAGCTTACCCTGATTCCCTATGGGCGGGGAGATCATCCGACAGTCAGCGCCTGGCGGGACAGCGACTTGATTCGGGTGTGCGTTGGAGAGGAGGAGAGCTTCTACGCCGCACCGGGGCTGTGGGAGGTCTTTCAGACGGCATTCGCCCGGCTGGAACGGGAGGAGAGCGTCTCTTTCACGCTGATGGCGGATGGACGCAGCCCCCAGGCACTGGCGGAGGACTGGGCCGGACAGTGGCTTGCCTGGGAGCATGCCAACGCACCCTATGGAGCATATGGGACCAGTGAGATGGCCCGCTGTGTCTTGGGATCACACAGCCAGGACCAGATCTCTTTTTCCGTCTACTTCCGGGACGGTGAGGACCCCCTCGCGGTCCGGCTGGAGCGGGGGGACGGGGTCTGGCACGGTACCTTTACTACCTGACCGGACATTGGAAAGCATTGCCGGAACGGGGACGGTGTGGTAAACTGGTCAAAAAAAGAAAGCGAGGTCTTGCAGGATGAAGCAGGCAGCATTTTTGGGAACAGGAAATATGGGCGGTGCGCTGGTGCGGGCGGCCTGCCGGTCGGTGGGGGCGGAAGAAGTGATCCTTTCCAACCGGACCCCGGCCAAGGCCCAGGCCCTGGCGGATGAGACCGGCTGCTCCGTGGCGGAGGACAACCGGGCTGCGGCGGAGAGCGCCCGCTATCTCTTCCTGGGTGTCAAGCCCCACATGGTGCGCCAGCTGCTGGAGGAGATTGCCCCGGTCCTCACCCGGGGTCAGGTACTGGTATCCATGGCCGCCGGACTCACCACCGAGACCCTGGCCTCCTGGGCCCCGGAAGGGGTCCCCATCCTGCGTATCATGCCCAACACCCCCAGCGCCATCGGAAAGGGGATGACCGCGCTGTGCGCCGCCCCTGGCGTGGCGGAGGAGCACCTGGCGGCGGTGGAGACCATCCTGACCGGGTCCGGCCGGATCGAGCGGCTGGAGGAGCGGCTGATGGACGCCTTTTCGGCGGTGGCCGGATGCGGACCGGCCTTCGTCTATCCCTTCCTGGAGGCCATGGCCGACGGCGGCGTGCTGGCGGGCCTGCCCCGGAAGCAGGCCATGGTGTTTGCGGCCCAGACCATGTTGGGCGCGGCGGCGCTGGTGCTGGAGAGCGGGGAGCATCCGGGCGCCCTCAAGGATGCGGTGTGCTCGCCCGGCGGCTCCACCATTGAGGGTGTGGCGGCGCTGGAGCGGCATGGCTTCCGCGGCGCGGTGCTGGATGCAGTGGAGGCTGCCTGGAAGAAAAACACCGCCCTGGGCAAGGCATAACCGAATCGGAAAACGGGCCGGACCGCTCCAGAGAGCGGGTCCGGCCCGTTTTGGCGTGGAAAAAAGAAATGAGCCTGTACCGAAACGGTACAGGCTCATGATCTTCTTTTCTGTGGTAATCAAATTACACAGCGCGGGTGACCTTACCCGAACGGAGGCATCTGGTGCACACATAGACGTGCTTGGGCGTACCATTGACAACCGCCTTGACGCGCTTCACGTTGGGCTTCCAGGGACGATTGGAGCGGCGGTGAGAGTGGGAGACCTGGATACCGAACACAACGCCCTTGTCGCAGAATTCACATTTAGCCATTCGCTTAAACCTCCTCGCTTGCAGATATCACGCTTCTTAAAGCATCGAACGATATAATAGCAGAAAAGAGGAGAAAATGCAAGAGGGAATTTAAAAAAACTCGATCTCATCTTGTGGGAGAGTTGCCAAAGGGCTGGAAGACGTGGTATACTAATCCCATATTAAGACACGCGCGACTCATTACACGAGCAGGGAGGGACCAGCCATGTCTACGCCGTTGAGCGTCAAGCTAGGTAGTCTCATTGATGAATTCAATCTGGAGGTATTGCGGGGTGCGGAGGGGTACCGCGATCTTCCCATCTCCACGGAGGATATCAACCGCCCCGGTCTTCAGCTGACGGGATTTTTTGATTACTTTGATGCCCAGCGCATCCAGGTGATCGGCTTGGTAGAGAGCACCTATCTGGACGGCATTACTTCGGAGGAGCGGAGCATCCGCTTTGAAACCCTCTTCCAGAGCGAGATTCCGGCGTTCATCATCGCCCGCGGGATGGAGCCCTTCCCCGAGTGCATGGAGATGGCGGAGAAATACAACCGCACCGTGCTGCGCAGCAATGAGACCACGTCGGTGCTCATCAGCGCCATCGTCACGTCCCTGCATAACCATCTGGCCCCCCGGATCACCCGCCACGGCGTACTGGTGGAGGTCTACGGCGAGGGCGTGCTGCTGCTGGGCGACTCGGGCGTGGGCAAGAGTGAGACCGCCATTGAGCTGGTCAAGCGCGGCCACCGTCTGATCGCGGACGACGCGGTGGAGATCCGCCGGGTCAACAACAAGAGCCTGATGGGCACCGCTCCCGAGCTGATCCGTCACTATATCGAGCTGCGGGGCATCGGCGTGGTGGATGTGCGCCGCATCTTCGGTATGATCGCCATTAAGGAAGAGACCGAGATCGACATGGTCATCAACCTGGAGCCCTGGCGCGAGGATGCGGTCTATGACCGTCTGGGACTGGACGAGCTCTATGTGGACATTTTGGACGTCAAGGTGCCCACCATCACCGTTCCCGTGAAGCCAGGCCGTAACCTGGCGGTCATCATTGAGGTGGCGGCCATGAACAACCGCCACAAAAAGATGGGCTTCAACTCCGCGCTGGAGTTCACCAAGCAGATCGAGAGCCATTTTGACCAGGCGATGGGGAATTTCTAAGCCTTCGATACAATAAGAGACAGACCGGGCGACTTGTTGCCTGGTCTGTTTTTTTATTCATATCGATAGAAATATTATGCAAAAATAGGGAGTATAATTTGGAAAAAATGTGCATTGCACTGGGGCGGCACACGCCGTATAATAACAGCCATCGCGTCCAGAATTTGGCGTGAAATCGGAATAGGGCAACATGCCCTCAACAAAGGAGATCGAGAAATGAAACAACCTGTCACTCTGGCTCTGGCCTCCACCCTGATGCTGACCACGCTGGTCGGCTGCGCGGCGGGAGCGGCCCAGACTTCCGGGGCGGACACGACATCCCTTGCGGATGCCAAACCGACTGCGGCCCAGACCGCGGAGAATTTCAGCGATGAGATGAAGATCGAACACGCCGTGGACCTCTCCCCCGAGGACGGAGCCGACTCCGTCGAGCGGGCGGGAGATCACGAGGACTCCCCCTACTTCAAGCATCCGGATTTCTACAATATGGAATCCACCGATACCCTTACCATCCTGCCCAAGTTCAAGACCATTCAGCAGACCAGCGAGTGGAGCTGCGGCGTAGACGCCATCCTGATGGCCATGGACTACTACGGCAAGCTGGGCGACTGGAATGAGGAGAGCCTGGCCGCGCTGCGCCATGAGCTCACCGGCGAGATGGCAGGGTATCCGGGCACCACTCTGAAGCAGGCCATGGATATTCTGGACGGCGTGGGCGGTTTTGAATATATTACCAGCCTGGACTATGAGGATGTGTACAGCGAGGTCACGCTGGAGACCTTCCAGCAGTGGCTGAGCGAAGGCAAGCCCATCCTGGTGGCCTGGAACGACTGGGGCGGCCACTGGCAGGTCATCATCGGCTATGACACCATGGGGACCGAGACCACCCAGGACGACGTCATCATTGTGGCCGACTCCTACGACACCACCGACCACAACCAGGACGGCTACGGCATCTATCCCGCCGAGCGGTTCTACTACAATTTCACCATGTATGACTCCTTCACCGAGGAAGAGGGCGGAAACGATATGCTCTTTATCGTCCCCACTCCTACGGAGGCTTGATGGAAGCCCCCGGGACCACATAGGTCCCGGGGGCTTTTACACTACCAGGGAGCGGTGTAACGGGCCTCGGCCAGGGGCCAGGCGAGCAGGGAGAACCAGCGTTCCACGTAGTCGCCCCGGCGGTTGCGCACGTCCAGATAGTAGGCGTGTTCCCACACGTCCAGACAGAGCAGGGGGCGCAGGCCCAGAGTGAGGGGGCAGTCCTGGTTGGGCAGGGCCAGGAGGGACAGCGCGCCCTCCCGGTCGGAGACCAGCCAGGCGTAGCCCGAGCCGAAGAGGGTGCGCGCGGTCTCCGCCATCTGCCGCTTCCAGGCGAAAAAGGACCCGAAATCCCTCTGGATGGCCTCGGCCAGTGCTCCGGAAGGCTCTCCTCCGCCGCTGGGAGAGAGACCGGCAAAATACAGAAGGTGGTTGTACACCCCGCCGGCGCTGCGGCCCACCGGGACACGGTCCTGGGCGGGCAGGCTGTCCAGGTCCCGGAGCAACTCCTCCAGAGTCTTGCTCCGGCCGGCCTCGCAGTCCTCCAGCGCCCGGTTGAGCTGCTCCACGTAGGAGCGGAGGTGCTTGTCGTGGTGAAAGCAGAGGGTCTCCTCCCCGATGGCGGGGCACAGCTCGTCATAGCCGTAGGGGAGTGGGGGAAGGGTGTAGGGATAGCGCAGATCCATCCTTGCATACTCCTTTCAGGGGGGCGGTTGTGTTTCCGGTGGTTTTGCGGTATACTAAATCGTTACAGGCGCGCCGGGTGCGCCCCCTGTGAGATACCAATATATGCGGGTCTGCCGCAAGCCATACAAGAGGGAGACTGGGACCATGAAACAGGAACGCGGATATGCGAAAGTGACCATCACGCCAAAGGGAGAGCGAGCCCTGCTGGGCGGACACCCCTGGGTGTACGACGGGGAGATCGTCTCCATCGAGGGCGCGTATGAGAACGGCGCTCTGGTGGATGTGGTGAGCGGAAAGGGCCGCTACCTGGGCACGGGATTTCTCAGCGAGACCTCCCGGATCCGGGTGCGTCTCATCTCCCGCAACGCCAACGACCGGTTTGACGAGGCCTTCTGGGAGCGCCGGGTGCGCTACGCCTGGGAGTACCGCAAGACGGTCATGGGGGAGGATACCGACTGCTGCCGCATCATCTTCGGGGAGGCCGATTCCTTCCCCGGACTCACGGTGGACCGGTTCCATGATCTGCTGGTGACCCAGACCCTCTCGCTGGGGATGGAACTGCGCAAGGAGATGATCTTCCCCCTGATCTATAAAGTGCTGACCGAGGACGGACAGACCATCCGGGGGATCTATGAGCGCAACGACGTGGCCATCCGGGCCCACGAGGGGCTGGCGGAGAACAAGGGATGGTTCCCTCTGGAGGGAGTCCCGGTCCCGGAGAGCCCCCGCACCGCCATCGTGGAAAACGGGGTGGAGTACGCCGTGGACGTGGAGAACGGACAGAAGACCGGCTTTTTCCTGGACCAGAAGTACAACCGCCAGGCTGTGGCCCGGCTGGCCCGGGGCAAGCGGGTGCTGGACTGCTTTACCCACACCGGCTCCTTTGCCCTGAACGCCGCCAAGGGGGGCGCGGCCCATGTGACCGCCGTGGATGTGTCTGAGCTGGCGGTGGAGATGGCCCGGGAGAATGCCCGGCGCAACGGCCTGGAGGGGATCATGGACTTTACGGCGGCCAATGTGTTCGACCTTCTGCCTGCTCTGGAGGAGAAGGGGGGCCATCCCTACGACTTCATCATCCTGGACCCGCCCGCCTTCACCAAGAGCCGCAAGACCATTGACGCCGCCGCACGGGGCTATAAGGAGATCAACTACCGGGCCATGAAGCTGCTCCCCCGGGGCGGCTATCTGGCCACCTGCTCCTGCTCCCACTTCATGGATGAGGAGCGGTTCGTGCGGATGCTCCACAGCGCGGCCCGGGACGCGGGCGTGCAGCTGCGGCAGATCGAGGCCCGCCAGCAGTCGCCCGACCATCCCATCCTGTGGAATGTACCCGAGACCAATTACCTGAAATTCTACCTGTTCCAGGTGGTATAAAGGAGAACGACCATGGATTATTTTCACTTGAACGCCTCCCGCGACCAGATCGCCGGGATCAGCAACCTGGGCCTGGCCCATCTGGGAGACGCGGTCTTTGAGGTGATGGTGCGCTCCTGGCTGTGCCTGCACGGCAAGGCCAGCGCCCGGGGCCTCCACAAGGCCACCGTCCGCTATGTGGCCGCCCCTGCCCAGGCCCAGGCGGTGGAGCGGATCCTCCCCCTGCTCAGCGAGGAGGAGGGGGACGTCTACCGCCGGGGCCGCAACACCAGCCCCCACTCGGTCCCCCAGAAGGCCAGTCGGGCGGAGTACCAGAGTGCCACCGGACTGGAGGCCCTCTTCGGCTGGCTCTATTTGCAGGGGCGGACCGAGCGGCTCAACGAGCTCTTTGCCCATATGATGGAGGAGTGACCCATGCCCTTGGACGCCATTTGCCTCTCCGCCGTGGCGGAGGAGCTGCGCGCCGCCCTGGTGGGCGGGCGCATCGATAAAGTATATCAGCCCGGCCGGGACGAGGTGGTGCTGGCCGTGCGGGGCAGCGAGGGGAACGGAAAGCTCCTCCTCTCGGCCAGCCCCAACCAGCCCCGGGCCCAGCTCACTACCGTCAGCCGGGAGAACCCGGGCACGCCCCCCATGTTTTGTATGCTCCTGCGCAAGCACCTGACCGGGGGCCGCATCCTGGAGATCGTCCAGCCCCCCATGGAACGCCTGCTGGACTTCCGGCTGGAGGTCCTGGACGAGCTGGGAGACCGGGTGGAGCGGCGTCTGATCCTGGAGTGTATGGGCCGCCGGGCCAACCTCATCCTGCTGGACGGGGAGGGGCGGATCGTGGACTGCCTGCGCCGGGTGGACGGAGATCTTGCCTCCAACCAGCGGCAGGTATTGCCCGGGATGTTCTACCGCCTGCCGCCTGCGCCGGACAAGCTGGACCTGCTCGCCTGCTCGGAGGAGGAGCGGGCCGCCGCCCTGGAAAATCCCATGGGGAAGAGTCTGGACAAGCTCCTGCTGGACGCCTTTACGGGCATCTCCCCCCTCATCGCCCGGGAACTGGTCTTCCGGGCCGGGGAGGATCCCGCCGCACTGCGGGAGGAGCTGGAGAAATTCCGCACGGAGGTGCAGGAAAAGCGCTTTGCGCCCTATCTGCTGGTGCGGGAGGGCCGGGCGGTGGACTTTACCTTTCTGCCCATCCTCCAATACGGACCGGAGACTGAGTGCCGCCGTCAGGAGCGCTTCTCTCCGATGCTGGACGCATTCTATGAGACCCGGGATCAGGCTGAGCGGGTGCGCCAGCGGGGCCAGGACCTCATCAAATCGGTGACCAGCGCCCGGGATCGGGTGGCCCGTAAGCTGGCCAACCAGGAGCGGGAGCTGGAGGCCACTCTGGACCGGGAGCGGCTGCGGGAGCTGGGGGACATCATCACCTCCAATCTCCACGCCATGCACAAGGGACAGAGCGTACTGCGGGCGGTGGACTTCTATGACCCGGAGTGCCGGGAGGTGGAGATCCGGCTGGATCCCCTCCGCACTCCCCAGCAGAACGCCGCCAAATATTATAAGGATTACAACAAGGCCAAGACCGCCGAGGAGATGCTCACCATCCAGATCGAAAAGGGTGAGAAGGAGCTGGAGTACCTCAACAGTGTGCTGGAGAACATCACCCTGGCCGAGGGCGAGCGGGATTTGCAGGAGATCCGGCAGGAGCTGGCCGACACCGGCTACCTCCGCCGGGGCAAGACGGCCGCCAAGCGGGAGAAGCGGGTGTCGGGCAAGCCCATGGAGTTCCGCTCCTCCGCGGGGCTGCGGATCTCGGTGGGCAAGAACAACAGTCAGAACGACCAGCTCACCACCAAGATGGCCTTCAAGAGCGACATCTGGTTCCACACTCAGAAGATCCACGGCTCCCACGTGATCCTCTGGACCGAGGGAGGGACCCCCGACGTGCAGAGCCTCCACGAGGCGGCGGTGCTGGCGGCCTGGTTCTCCCAGGGACGGGAGGGGAAAAAGGTGCCGGTGGACTATACGCCGGTCAAGTATGTGAAAAAGCCCGCGGGGGCCCGGCCCGGCATGGTGATCTATACCACCTATGAGACCGCCTATGTGGACCCGGACGGGGAACTGGTGAAGCGTCTGCGCGTAAAATAAGAGGAGGAAAGTGCCATGGAGAACTGTCACATTCTGGTGGTAGAGGACGACCCGGACATCAACCGCCTGCTCTGTACGGTGTTGGGGAACGCGGGATACGACTGCCGCCCCGCCTTTTCCGGGAGTGAGGCGGAGCTCTGGGCCACCCAGTACAACTATGACCTGGTGCTGCTGGATCTGATGCTCCCCGGTCTGACCGGAGAGGAATTCATCCAGAAGATGCGCCGGAAAAAGACCATGCCCATCCTGGTCCTCTCGGCCAAGGCGGGCCTGGAGGACCGGGTGAACGTCCTGCGGCTGGGAGCGGACGATTTCATCCCCAAGCCCTTTGACAACGCGGAGGTCCTGGCCCGGGTGGAGGCCCAGCTGCGGCGGTACAAGGAATTTTCCGGCGGCGGGGCGGGGCAGGTCCTCACCCACGGCGCGCTGGTCCTGGACCGGGAGAGCGTGACCGTCACCGTGGACGGAAAGCCCGCCAGCCTGACCGCCCGGGAGTTTGAGATCCTGGCCCTGCTGATGGCCCATCCGAAAAAGGTCTTTACCCGGGAACAGCTCTATGAGCAGGTATGGGGCGGGGAGTTTATGGGGGATGATAATACGGTGAATGTCCACATCTCCAACCTGCGCTCCAAGCTGAACAAGGTCAGCAAGGGGGACTATATCAAGACGGTCTGGGGCATTGGGTTCAAAATGGCGGAGGAGAACGAGTGAGTCCCCGGGCAGAGTTTAGACATTCTTAATCTTTGCTTTATTCGGCTTTATGGACGAGCTGCTACAATGGCATCACAATCAAAAAGGAAGGGTTGATGCCTGTATGGCAGAACAAGTATTGACGACCCGGGGCCTTACCAAGCGCTACGGCCATGCGCTAGCCGCGGATCATATCGATCTGGACCTGGAACGGGGACAGATCTACGGCCTGGTCGGACGCAACGGCGCCGGAAAGACCACCATCATTCGGATGATCACCGCCCAGACCACCCCAACCGAGGGGGAGATCTCCCTCTTTGGGGCACGGGATGAGCGGGAAAACGCCCGTATGCGCGCCCGTACCGGGGCCATGGTGGAGACCCCCAGCTTTTATCCCTATCTGAACGCCCGTCAGAATCTGGAGTATTACCGCATTCAGCGGGGCATCCCGGGGAGGAATGCGGTGGACGAGGCGCTGGAGGCGGCCGGACTGACGGATACCGGGACCAAGCCGTTCAAGCATTTTTCTCTGGGCATGAAGCAGCGCCTGGGCCTGGCGCTGGCCCTGATGAACCGCCCCGACCTCCTGCTCCTGGACGAGCCCATCAACGGCCTGGATCCGGAGGGGATCGTGGAATTCCGGAACCTGCTCCTGAAGCTCAACCGGGACCGGCAGACCACCATCCTGATCTCCAGCCATATTCTGAGCGAGCTTGCCAACCTGGCCACCTGCTACGGGTTCATCGACCACGGCGTGCTGCTGGAGCAGATCTCCGCCGCGCGGCTGAGTGAGAAGTGCCGGGCCTGTCTGGAGCTGCGGGTGGACGATGCCGCCAAGGCGGCCCGGGTCCTGGAGGAAGATTTGGCAACCCGGGACTTTGAGGTGCTCAGTCCGTCGGTCATCCGGCTTTACAGTCATCTGGACCGGCCGGGAGAGGTCACCCGTGCCCTGGTAGGGGCGGGCGTGGGCCTCTCTGCCGTGGAGCCCCAGGGGGCCAATCTGGAGGATTACTTCCTGGGCCTGATCGGAGGTGTCCGCCATGCGTAACTATCTGGCTGCCGAGTGCTTCAAGGTGTTCCGGCGCAAGTATCTCTATGTGGCCCTGGCCATCTGCCTGGCCCTGGAGGGCGTGCTCCTGTGGGGGTATTGGAGCACCTATTCCTGGGGCAATCCGCAGGTCTCCTTTTACTCCACCAGCATGATCGTGGCCCTGCTGCTGACCTTTGGTATGTATGCCACGTTTTTGACAGGAGATGTGGTGTTTTCCGACCAGTACAAGCATACCACCCTGAAAAATGAGGTGTCCTACGGTATCCCGCGGGTACGCATTTATCTGGGCAAGCTGCTGGTCGCCCTGTTGGTAGCACTTGTCGCCTGTGCAGTGCTGGTGGGCTTCTATCTGGCAGGGTGCTGGCTTCTCTTCCCCCACAGCGGAGAGGACGGGCAGGCACTTGCTGTGGTGGGCTACTGCCTGGCCGGGGCGCTGCCGCTGTGGATGGGGGCCCAGGCGGTAGTGCTGGCCTGCTGCTTCCATGTGCGCAGCTCCGCGATGGCGGCCTTCCTGGGGGTCGCGATCCTGGCGGTCCTGCCCAGTGTGTTTCAGGCCTTTGGTATCCTGTTCCACCCCATCTTTGAGACATTGCGGGGCTTTATGCCCGCCGTGATGCTGGAGGAGCTGAGAAATCGTGCCTTTGATGGAGGCTATCTGGCCCGATGCTGGATCACCGGACTGGTCTGGTTCGGTGCTGCCACCGGGATCGGGATTGGCCTGTTCCAGAAAAAGGAGATTCGCTGAGGTGGAAAGGGGGGAGCTTCCATATGTTCAACTATGTCAAGGCGGAGCTGTGGAAGCTCACACAGCGCCCCGCGCTCTTTCTGACCTGGGGCATCCTCTTTCTGCTCATGGTGGTCTATTCCGTCCTTTTGAGCGGGAGAGAGTACAGCAATCTCGTGGCGGCATGCACGGTGGTACTGGTGGCGGGCGTTCTGGTGGCACCTCTGCTGGTGATGCTGGTGGATGACGGCGCATCCGATACCCTGAAGCATGAGGTAGCCTTTGGCCTGAGCCGCACCCGGATCTATCTGGGAAAACTGGTTGCGGTCCTGCTGGCCGGGCTGGCCCTGTGTGCCATCCTGCTGGGGGCCTGCCTCGTCGGGGGGTGGCTGCTGCTGAACCACAGCGATCCGGAACAGGAGTGGACCAATCTGGCGGTGCTGGGTTTTTCTGTCCTGGGTGCGGTGCCCATCTGGTGCGGTATGGCGGGGGTCTGCCATATGGCGGCGCTGGCCATCCGGAACACGGCGGTGTGGATCTGCGGATACTATATTTATTTCTTCTTTGGACAGCCCATTTTATTGGCGTTGGTGGCCATCCTCTTTGCGGGCAACACCTCCTCTTGGACGGCAACCGTTGCCGAGGCGGTTTTTATGCCCTCTCTGCTTCTGACGCCCCGGTTTCTGAGCGGATGGCTGACCTGGACGTATCAGGTCTGGTGTTGGGGCGTGGGCCTGGGATGGCTGGCTGCCAGCACGGCGGCTGGACTGGCTCTGCTGAAACGGAAAGACATCCGGTAGACAGAAAAAACAGGCGCACCCGCGCAAAGCGGGTGCGCCACGATTTGTTTGGAAGGGGAAGGGTCCACAGGCGTGGGCCCTCCTCAAGAAAGGGGAAAGGACCATGTGGATCCTCTGCGGAATCTTGCTGGTGCTGTGCACTGTGCTGGTGTGTTGGTGCCGTATGCAGAACCGCTCTCTCCGCTCGGCGGTGGAGCAGCTTCGGCAGCTGGAGGAGCAGGACAGCGTCTCCCGGGTACGGCTCGAGGCCCCCAATGCCGCGGCGGAAGCCCTCCTGGAGGAGGTCAACCGGCTGCTGGCCCTTCGGCAGGAGGAGCGGGCGGAGGGAAGGGCCCGGGAGCGGGAGCTCCGGCGGCAGATCTCCAACATCTCCCACGATCTGCGCACCCCGCTGACCTCCATTTTGGGCTACCTCCAGCTTCTGGAGGAGGGCGGCCTGACCGAGGAACAGCAGACGGAATATCTGGGCGTGATCCGGGGCCGGGCTCAGACGTTACAGCGGCTCATCACCAGCTTTTATGATCTCTCCCGGCTGGAGGGCGGGGAATTTCCGCTGGAAAAGCAGCGGGTGGACCTGAGGGCGGTCTTTTCCGAGCTGCTGGCTTCCTTCTATACCGACTTTACCGAGGCGGGGTTTGAGATGGAGGTGGATCTGCCCTCCGATCTGCCCCCCGTCCAGGCCGACCCGGGGGGCGTGCTCCGGATCGGAACCAATCTGCTGCGCAATGCGCTGGACCACGGCGCCGGTCCCATGTCCATCCGTCTGTGGCAGGAGGGGGGCACGGTCGTCAGCTCCTTCGCCAATGCGGCCCCCGGGCTGGAGGCGGAGGATGTGCCCCGGGTGTTTGAGCGGTTTTTTACGGCGGATAAGATGCGTACCGGACGCAACACCGGGTTGGGCCTTGCCATTGTCAAGACCCTGGGGGAACAGATGGGATGCACCGTTACCGCATCCGGAGATCAGGCGCGCTTTGAGATCCGGATCACCTGGCCCAGGTGGCGGGAGAGAGGGTGAGGCTCTCCGGTCAGGAGACCGGGTCCAGCCGTCCGGTGGCGGGGTCCATCAGAAAGCCGCGCACCACCAGGCCGTCCGGCATGAGCGGGTGGGAGACGATCTGCTCCACGGTGGCCCGGACGGAGTCCTCCGCACTGTCAAAGCCGGTGAGCCAGCGGCGCAGGTCAATGCCGCAGCTCTCCACCAGACGGATGCGGTCCTCGGAGATACCGCGCTCCCGCATATGGCGGAGCATTTCCTCGCCGTCCATGTGCTGCACTCCGCAGTCGTAGTGGCCCACCACCATGATCTCCTCCACGCCCAGCTCATAGACAGCGATGAGGAGGCTGCGCATGATGCTTCCGAAAGGATGGCTGACTACCGCGCCGGCATTCTTGATGAGCTTGACATCCCCGTTGCGCAGTCCCAGCGCCGCGGGGAGCAGTTCCGTGAGCCGGGTGTCCATACAGGAGAGGACCGCCAGATGCTTGTCGGGATATTTACTGGTCTGATAGGGGGCATACCGCTCCTGAGAGACAAAGGAGCGGTTATAGCGCAGGATCTCATCGATCATATCAGGACCACCGCCTTTCACGAGATTGACTGTATTATCATACTCTTTTTGGAAAACAATGTAAAGAGCGGGCGGCGTGTTGCGGATTGCCTGCGGAGCGATTGTAGAAATAGAGAAAAAGCTCTGATAATTTCTTGACAAAGTTATGGGAAACTGCTATCTTTTCTTAGAGGATAAGAACTCATAGGACTTGAAACGGAGCAGAAGGCCGTTTTTATTAAACTTGTGAGTCTTATTTGTTGAGTTTAGAGAGTCCGGCGGGACCCTGTTCTGCCGGAAAACGAGACGGATGGCCCCGGCTCCGCTGTCCAGCCCCACCGAAGGGAAACGGGATGGTCTGGAAACGTGCGGGCATTGGCCGAGTCGGAGGAAAGGAAAGATCAAGGTATGGTTAAAGTCGTGAGAAAGAAGGTCCTCAATCCCAGCGTGACCCTGCTGGAAGTCGAGGCCCCCATGATCGCCAAGAAGGCACAGGCGGGACAGTTCATCATCCTGCGTCTGGATGAGGAGGGCGAGCGTATCCCCCTCACCATCGGCGATTATGACCGCGAGAAGGGCACCATCACCATCATGTTCCAGAAGGTGGGCCTGACCACGGAGCTGCTGGGCGACCTCAATGAGGGTGATTATATCCGGGACTTCGTAGGCCCCCTGGGCCAGCCCACCCGCCCCGAGCTGGGCGATGTGAAGCGGGTGTGCGTGGTCGGCGGCGGCGTGGGCTGCGCCATCGCCTATCCCCAGGCCAAGAGCCTCCACGCTGAGGGCATCCAGGTGGACGTCATCGCCGGTTTCCGCTCCAAGGACATCGTGATCCTGGAGGAGGAGTTCAAGGCCGCCTGTGACAACTTCTACCTGACCACCGACGACGGCACCTACGGCGAGAAGGGCTTTGTCACCGACAAGCTCAAGGCCCTCATCGAGGCCGGCAACCAGTATGACGCTGTGATCGCCATCGGCCCCGTTCCCATGATGAAGTTTGTCTGCAAGACCACCGAGCCCTTCGGCATCCACACCCTGGTGAGCCTCAACCCCATCATGATCGACGGCACCGGCATGTGCGGCTGCTGCCGTGTCACGGTGGGCGGCGAGATGAAGTTTGCCTGCGTGGACGGCCCCGACTTTGACGGCCACAAGGTGGATTTTGACGAGCTGATGAACCGCAACTCCGTGTACCGCGAGCGTGAGGCCAAGGAAAAAGAGCGCCACACCTGCCGCATGGAGACGCTCGCCAAGAACATGATTCACTAAGGGAGGTCGAAGAAAATGCCGAACATGAGCATGACGAAGAATCCGATGCCGGAGCAGGATCCCGGCGTCCGTAACCATAACTTTGAAGAAGTGGCCATGGGCTACACCGCCGAGATGGCCATCGACGAGGCCAAGCGCTGCCTGAACTGCAAGAACAAGCCCTGCGTCAACGGCTGCCCCGTGAACATCCGCATCCCTGAGTTCATCGCCAAGGTGGCCGAGGGCGACTTCCAGGGCGCCTATGACGTCATCACCAGCACCAACGCCCTGCCCTCCATCAGCGGCCGCGTCTGCCCCCAGGAGACCCAGTGTGAGTGCCACTGTGTCCGCGGCATCAAGGGCGAGCCCGTGGCCATTGGCCGTCTGGAGCGCTTCGTGGCCGACTGGTACCGTGAGAACGTCAACGCCATGCCCGAGAAGCCCGCGTCCAACGGGATCAAGGTGGCGGTGGTGGGCTCCGGCCCTGCCAGCCTGACCTGCGCCAGCGATCTGGCCAAGAAGGGCTATCAGGTCTCCATCTTCGAGGCCTTCCACACCGCCGGCGGCGTGCTGGTCTACGGCATCCCCGAGTTCCGTCTGCCCAAGGCCATCGTGCAGAACGAGGTCGACAAGCTGTGCGCTCTGGGCGCGGATCTGGAGTGCGACGTGGTGGTGGGCCGTACCTACACCATCGACGAGATGTTTGAGGACGGCTACAAGGCCGTGTTCGTCGGCTCCGGTGCCGGCCTGCCCATGTTCATGGGTATTCCCGGCGAGGCTCTGGCCGGCGTGTACTCCGCCAACGAGTACCTGACCCGCATCAACCTGATGAAGGCCTACCGCGAGGGCTATGACACCCCCGTGAAGGACGCCAAGGCCGTGGCCGTCGTGGGCGGCGGCAACGTGGCCATGGACGCCGCCCGCTGCGCCAAGCGCATGGGCGCCAAGGTGTATGTGGTCTACCGCCGGGATGAGGAGGCCATGCCTGCCCGCCGGGAGGAGATCCATCACGCCAAGGAAGAGGGCATCGAGTTCCTGTTCCTCAACAACCCCGTCAAGATCCTGGATGATGGCCACGGCAAGGTCCGCGCCATGGAGTGCGTGAAGATGGAGCTGGGCGAGCCCGACGCCTCCGGCCGCCGCCGTCCGGTGGAAATCCCCGGTTCCAACTTTGAGCTGGAAGTGGACACCGTCATCATGTCCCTGGGCACCAGCCCCAACCCCCTGATCCGCTCCACCACCCCCGGCCTGGAGGCCAACAAGAAGGGCTGCCTGGTGGCCGATGAGGAGACCATGGCTACCAGCCGTGAGGGCGTGTACGCCGGCGGTGATGCCGTGACCGGCGCCGCGACCGTGATCCTGGCCATGGGCGCCGGCAAGAAGGCCGCTGCCGCCATGGACAAGTACCTGCAGGAGAAGTACGGCAAGTAATCCGGCTGACCCCTAAAACAACAGCGCGCCGCAGAGTCAAAGCTCTGCGGCGCGTTTTTGCATGTTACCAGGGAAGGAAGCTCCCGGTCTCCCGGTTTTCCAGTACGTTGAGCGCACCGACCAGAAGCTGGGCGGCCTCCGCCCGGGTCAGGGTGTTGGAAAGGGTAAGTGTGCCGTTGGACTCGGCCTGAAGGACGCCGCAGCTCTCCAGATTGGCCGCCGACTGGACCGCCCAGGCGGGCGCGCCGGTCAGATCCACGCCGAAAGTGGGCTGCGCCACGTCGGTGACCTGGAGCACCCGGTTGAGCAGTACGCTGGCCTCGGCCCGGGTCACGAGGGCCTGGGGCTGGAACACCACCTGTCCGTCGGCGCTCTGGGTCCCCTGGACCAGTCCTGCTTTGAGGGCGGAGGCCACATAGGGCTTGGCCCACTGGGGAATGGAGGTGTCGTCGGCAAAGCCGGTGCGGCTCACGTCCTCCAGGGCCTCCAGCCCGGTGGTATCCATCACCATAGCCACGAACTGGCTGCGGGTCACAGGCAGATCAGGCTGGAAGAAGTAGGAGTCCCCCATACATTCCCCCACAAAGATCCCCTCTTCGGCCAGACGAATGGCGGCGTTGGCGGCGGCGTGGCCGTCCATATCCGCATAGGTGACCTTGGTGGCCGGCTTCTCGATGGTGATGGTCACCTTGGCCGGAGCGGAGGTGTTGCCCACCGAGTCCACGGCCACGTAGGTGAAGGCGTCTTTTCCGGTCTTGCCCTCATAGGGCGTGTAGGTGAAGGTATTCTCCCCCTCGGCGGGCATGGTCACCGCGCCCCGGGCCGGCTTGCTGACCAGCTGGTAGGAGAGCAGATCTCCCTCGGGATCGGTGGCGGAGAACGGTGCGGTGAGTACGGTGTTTTTATAGGTGGAGAGCTCCAGATGCTGGGCCACCGGGGTGTTGTTCTCAGCGGAGAGAAGGTAGAGCCCTACCTCCACCTCCCGGCCGGACACACCGTTGGAGAAGACCGGGGCAAAGGTAAACTGCGAGGTGGCCGCGGTGGGCTGAGTGGAGGCGAGAAAGCGCAGTCCATCCACCGCGTCCATGGAGACGGAATCCCCCACGTTCAGCGGGATACCGGCCAGGGTGAGCACGCCGGCTGCGGCGTCGGGAAGGGAGGAGATGACCACGGCGTCCAGGGCCACATCTCCGTCGGCGTCCACCCGAAAATCCTCGGCGGAGAAGGAGATGGACTCTCCGGGCAGGCCGTTTTTGGCAAAGGCGGCCACCGTGGCCTCTCCGACCGATGTCTCCTCCTTGCCCCAGAACAGAAAAGCGGAGGCGGGAAGGGAGAAGGTCAGGGTGAGGGCGCACAGCGCACCCAGGGATACCAGGCGGCGGGTCAGTGCGGAATGCTTCAAAGAAAAAACCTCCTTGTTTGGAAAAATGGGATCACCCACAGTCTTTCCCAAAACAAGGAGGTTATGCGGTTTTTCCTATAATTTGCTCCGGTCCCGTAGCCAGCTGGGGAGGGAGCGCATTTTTACGCTGGATACGATGCCCATGGCGGCAAACATGGTGATGATGGAGGAGCCGCCGTAGCTCACGAAGGGGAGGGTCAGACCCACCACGGGGAAGATATACAGGCACATGGCGATGTTGACGCCCACCTGAGCCAGGAGCATTCCGGCATATCCCATCACCAGGTAGGCCGACTGGGGGGAACAGGCCCGCCGGGCCACCCAGATGCAGCGCAGGATAATGGAAGACATCAGGAGGAGCAGGAACACGCAGCCGATAAAGCCGAACTCCTCACCACAGACGGCGAAGATCTCGTCGTTGTACCGGGCGGGCAGGCTGGTGGCATAGGCGCTCTGGGTCAGGTTGCCGTTGAGGTAACCCATGCCGGTGAGCTGTCCGCTGCCGATGGCGGTGATACTCTTGGTCTGCTGCCACCCGGTGTCCATGGTCTGATCGTAGAGGGTATCCGGGTTGCCGGTGATGTGGTCCACCACCACCTTGATCCGGCGGAAGAAATAGATGCCGCTGAACTTGTCCCAGAACAGAACGATCAGCACCACCATGGCGGCAAAGAGCAGGATGGCCAGGACAAACCAGCGCTTCTTGACACCGGACACCCAAGCCACCACCACGAAGATGAAGAGATAGGTGAGTCCCATGCCGAAGTCGCCCGAGGCCACCGCGATCAGGCCGAACATCATCAGGGTATGTCCTGTGATCTGCATGACCGAGGGAATGGAGCTGATGTCATGCCCCTGGCTCTGGATGCGGCTGCACTGCCAGGCCAGTAGCAGGATAAAGGTGAGCTTGACGATCTCCGCAGGCTGGAGCTCAAAGGGGATACCGGGGATAGAGAGCCAGCTGCGGTTGCCCGTGCCGTGGTCCACACCGATGGGGGTGCGGGTGAGCAGCACAAAACCGATGTTGAAGGCCAGAAGAAACTTCCAGGATTTTTCGGTAAAAAGCTCCACGTCCACCGAGGACATCACAATATAGACCAGCACGCCCAGCACAATCGCGATGGACTGGACCGGCATGAAGCGGGTGCTCTCGGTATAGCGGGATGCGCTGTAAATGAGCACCAGTCCAAAGCCGCTGGCAGCCAGGCAGAGGGAGAGGAGCACAAGGTCGCCCTTGCGGAAAAACTCTTTCAGGGAATCGGTGAGCCAGGACAGAGAAAACGGCCTCCTTTCCAAATCGAACCAATCAGAAATCCGGAGCGCTTCCGCCGGGAAGCTCCGAGGAACGGCTCTTATCATATCACCTTTTTGGAGAGACGTAAACCGTTTTGCGCTTTCTTCAAAGATATGTTATAATATCCCCGGTTTGAAGGAGCGTGAATCCATGGAATATGTTTCCAATTGTGTGGACGATACCGAGGCGCTGGGGGAGGCCTTGGCGCGGGTGCTGACACCCGGGTCGGTGGTGGCCTTTTCCGGAGACCTGGGGGCGGGCAAGACGGCCTTTACCCGGGGGCTTGCCCGGGGCCTGGGCATCGCAGAGCGGGTGACCAGTCCCACCTTTACCATCGTCAACGAATATGAGGGCGGCCGTCTGCCGCTGTTTCACTTTGATATGTACCGCCTTGGCTCGGAGGAGGAGCTCTTTGACATCGGCTGGGAGGACTATCTGGCCCGGGGCGGCGTGTGTGCCGTAGAGTGGAGCGAAAATGTGGAGCGGGCCCTGGAAGCGGGCTGTATCCGGGTGGATATCCGCCGGGGAGCAGGAGAGGACCAGCGTCTCCTCACCATCACCGGGGCCCCCGCGCTCACGGAGAAGGAGGGGAGAGCATGAAGATTTTGGCACTGGAATCCTCGGCCACGGCCTGTTCCGTGGCGCTGTGTGAGGAGGAGAAGCTGGTCGCCCAGTCCTTCCAGAACAACGGCCTGACCCACAGCCGCACGCTGATGCCCATGCTGGAGCATATGCTGGACAGCTGCGCTTCTACCCTGGATGAGATCGATCTCATCGCGGTGGCGGCTGGTCCGGGCTCCTTTACCGGGCTGCGGATCGGCGTGGCGGCGGCCAAGGGACTGGCCTGGCCGGCGGAAAAGCCCTGTGCAGGGGTCTCCACCCTGGAGGCCATGGCCTGGACCATGGCCCACACCGGCGGGGAGATCTGCGCCGTGATGGACGCCCGGCGCAGCCAGGTCTACAATGCCTGCTTCCGGGGAACGGGAGAGGGACTAGAGCGCCTCACGCCCGACCGGGCCATCGGCTTGCCGGAACTGGCGGCCGAGTTAAAAAACAGGGAAAATCCGCAAATTCTGGTTGGAGACGGCGCGCTTTTATGTTATACTACGTTTAAGGAACAGGGGCTGGATGTCCATTTGGCGCCGCCCCATCTGCGCTATCAGAGCGCCTGGGGAGTTGCCCGGGCGGCACTGGAGCAGGCCCGAACCGGGGCGCTGACCGACGCGCAGGGCCTGGTCCCTGTTTACCACCGCCTCTCTCAGGCGGAACGGGAGCGGCTGGAAAGGCTCCGGGCGGAGGAAGCCGCTGAGAAAACAAGATAAAAGGGGAAGATACCATGGACATGGAAAAGGTACACATTCTGGACCACCCGCTGCTGCAGCACAAGCTCTCCATCCTGCGGGATGAGCGCACCGGCTCCAAGGAGTTCCGGGAGGTCGTTTCCGAGATCGCCACCCTTATGTGCTATGAGGCCACCCGCGACCTGCCGCTGGAGGAGGTCGAGATCAAGACCCCCATCACCACCGCCAAGTTCAAGACCCTGGCGGGCAAGAAGCTGGCCATCGTTCCCGTGCTGCGGGCCGGCCTGGGCATGGTGGACGGCATTCTGGAGTTGCTCCCCGCCGCCAAGGTGGGCCACATCGGCCTGTACCGGGATCCCGAGACCCTGGAGCCCGTGGAGTACTACTGCAAGATGCCCAACGACATTGCCGAGCGTGACATCATCATCCTCGATCCCATGCTGGCTACCGGCGGCTCTGCCTCCGCGGCCATCCAGTTCATCAAGAACTATGATGTCAAGCACATCAAGCTGATGAACATCATTGCTGCCCCCGAGGGCATCGAGCGGGTCCACAAGGATCATCCCGACGTGGAGATCTATGTGGCTGCTGTGGACGAGAAGCTCAACGAGCACGGCTACATCGTGCCCGGCCTGGGCGATGCGGGCGACCGTATCTTCGGCACCAAGTAAGAATATCACACTGGATGAAGGGACGCCCCCGGTATATGCGCGGGGCGTCCCTCTTTTTATGGCGGGATGAGAGAATATGAATGGATTGATTGCGTTTCTGCTGGTTCTGGCGGCCCTGGGACTGCTGGATCAGCTGCTGGGCGGCCGGATGGGACTGGCGGAGCCCTTTGGACGGGGTGTGGACTCCATGGGCAGGCTGGCCATCTCCCTGGTGGGGCTGTACTGTCTGGGCATCACCGCGGTGCGGGGCAATACCCAGGCGGTGGCGGCTCTCGCCGGAGTGCTTCCCTTTGACCCCTGCGTACTGGTGGGCTGCATCCTGGCCCCTGACCTGGGCGGGTGGTCCATTGCCCGGGAAATGGCGGGGAATCCGGCGGTAGGACGGTTTGCCGGTGTGATCGTCTCCTCCACACTGGGCTGTGCTCTGAGCTTTGTGCTGCCCCTCTCTCTGGCCGGGATCGGGCGGGAAGAGGTGGGAGCCATGATGCGGGGGCTGGTGCTGGGGATCGTCACCCTCCCTGCCGCCCTTCTGAGCGGAGGCATTTTGCTGGGCGTGGGATGGGGGGAGCTGGCAAGGACCTGTGCCCCTATTCTGCTGGTCTGTGCGGGGCTCTGCCTGGCCCTCTGGAAGGCCACCGGCCCCACCACCCGGGTGCTTCTGCTGCTGGGCAACGGGGTGCGGGCGCTGAGCTTTGTGCTCTTCGCGCTGGTGGTGCTGGGACTCTTTCTCCCGGCGTGGAATCTCTCGGAGCCGGGGTTGGCGGAGGAGGCCCTTGTGGTGGTGCTGAAGATCACCGCGGTGGTCTGCGGGGCCATGGTGCTCTCCCGGCTGATCCTGGCCTGGTGCCAGGGGCCCATCCGGCGCCTTGCGGGCTGGATGGGTGTGAATGAGTCCGCGGCGGTGGGCCTGATTTTGAGCCTGGCCACCAGTCTCTCCATGCTCCCTCTGTTCAGCCAGATGGACCCCAGAGGAAAGGCCATGAACGCCGCCTTTTCCGTGTCGGGCGCCTTTGCCCTGGGGGGACAGATGGCCTTTATCGCCAGCGTGGAGCCGGGAGCGGTGGTGGCGGCCTTTGTGGCCTCCAAGCTGCTGGGCGGCGTGTGCGCGCTGGGCGCAGCGGCCCTCTTCTATCCGCGGGTCAAGCCGGAGGGACAATAAGGGGTCAGATGCCTTGATAAGAAAATTTCAAAAACTAAACTGCCAAGTCTTGACAATGCCTCCGTTTCCGTGCTAGTATGGAAACAGAGTTTCCCGGAGTCGGGACATTCCATTGATTACATACAACAAACGGAAAGCGAACATGGATAAAGGAGGCTGTATTCCGATGAAAACGGATATCGAAATCGCGCAGGAAGCGAAAATGCTGCCCATCGCAGAAGTGGCCGCCAAGCTTGGAGTTGCCGAGGACATGCTGGAGCCCTATGGCCGCACCAAGGCCAAGCTGGATCTCAACCCCCTGCGAGAGATGCCTCGAAAGGCCAAGCTGGTGCTGGTGACCGCCATCAACCCCACGCCGGCGGGCGAGGGTAAGACCACCACCAGTGTGGGACTGGCCGATGCCCTCAATCAGCTGGGCAAAAAGGTCGTTCTCTGCCTGCGCGAGCCCAGCCTGGGCCCCGTGTTCGGTGTGAAGGGCGGCGCGGCCGGCGGCGGATATGCCCAGGTGGTCCCCATGGAGGAGATCAACCTCCACTTCACCGGTGACTTCCACGCCATCGGCGCGGCCAACAACCTGCTGGCCGCCATGCTGGATAACCACATTCAGCAGGGCAATGCGCTGGATATCGACGTGCGCAAGATCACCTGGAAGCGCGCGGTGGATATGAATGACCGCCAGCTGCGCAACATCATCTGCGGCCTGGGCGGCAAGCCCAACGGCGTGCCCCGTGAGGACGGATTCGACATCACGGTGGCCTCCGAGATCATGGCGGTTCTGTGCCTGGCCACCAGCCTGACCGATCTGAAGGCCCGCCTGGCCCGCATGGTCGTGGCCTATACCCGGGATGACAAGCCGGTCACCGCCCATGACCTGAAGGCCGAGGGCGCCATGGCCGCCCTCCTGAAGGACGCCATCAAGCCCAACCTGGTCCAGACCCTGGAGCACACCCCTGCGCTCATCCACGGCGGACCCTTTGCCAACATCGCCCACGGCTGTAACTCCATCATGGCCACCGACACCGGCATGAAGCTGGGCGACTATGTGGTCACCGAGGCGGGCTTCGGCGCCGACCTGGGTGCTGAGAAGTTCCTGGATATCAAGTGCCGCGCCGCGGGCTTCGCGCCCAGCGCCGTGGTGATCGTGGCCACCGTCCGCGCCCTGAAGCACCACGGCGGCGTGGCCAAGGCCGATCTGAATCAGGAGAACCTGACTGCGCTGGAGGCCGGCCTTCCCAACCTGCTCCAGCACGTGGAGAATGTGACCAAGGTCTTTGGTCTGCCCTGCGTGGTGGCCATCAATGCCTTCCCCACGGATACCGCCGCCGAGCTCAAGCTGGTGGAGGACAAGTGCAAGGAGCTGGGCGTCAACGTGGCCCTGTCCGAGGTGTGGGCCAAGGGCGGCGAGGGCGGCAAGGCCCTGGCCGAGGAAGTGGTCCGTCTGTGCGAGCAGCCCAACCAGTTCCGCTACTGCTATGAGTCGGACGCCTCCATTGAGGAGAAGCTCAACGCCATCGCCACCAAGATCTACCGGGCCGAGGGCGTGGATCTGACCCCCAACGCCAAGAAGCAGCTCAAGCAGCTGACTGAACTGGGCTACGGCAATCTGCCCATCTGCATGGCCAAGACGCAGTACTCCTTCTCGGACGATCAGACTCTCCTGGGCGCTCCCAAGGGCTTCCGCATCACGGTGCGCAACCTGAAGGTCTCGGCGGGTGCCGGCTTTATCGTCGCCCTGACCGGCGATATCATGACCATGCCCGGCCTGCCCAAGGTGCCGTCGGCGGAGAAGATCGATATCGACGAGAACGGCGTGATCTCTGGTTTGTTCTAAGGCCGGGAATGGTCATGTCCGCCGCAGGTGCGGCGCAACAAGTCCTTTGGCAAAGCCAAATGCTTGATGCCGGGCGGATTGATTCCGCCCGAGCAGATCAAAGAAAAGGGCCCCAAAGCGGCCCGCCGCTTTGGGAAGCATGCCCGGCCTGCCCAAGGTGCCGTCGGCGGAGAAGATCGATATCGACGAGAACGGCGTGATCTCCGGGCTGTTCTAAGCGTTCCATTCCGTGTTCATAAAAAATCCCTGTCCGGTGCGCAGTGCCCGGACAGGGATTTTTTGTTTTGCAATTATGAGGAAGAAGAGTTCAGGTACCGGATGATACCATCCGCCATGCCCTGAGCCAGAAGCTGCTGGTAGGCCGGGTCGGACAGGCGCATGAGCTCCTCATGGGAGGACATAAAGCCGGTCTCCACCAGAATGGCGGGCATTTTGGTCTGCCGCAGGACGGTATAGTCAGAGTTGTTCCGGATGCCGCGGTTGATAGCCCCGGTGGCCTCCGCCGTGGCGTCCTGGACGGCCTGGGCCAGTTTTTGGCCCTTGGTACTGCCTGTGGAATAGAAGGTGATGAGCCCCTGGTAATTCGTGTTGTTGGCCAAGGCGTTGCAGTGGATACTAATGAAGAGGTCGGCGTCCACCTCATTGGCCACCGCACAGCGGTCGGAGAGGGTCATGTAGACGTCACTCTCCCGGGTCATGATTACGTTGTAGCCCTCGTCCTCCAGAATGTCCCGCAGATAGAGACTGATGGGGAAGGTGAGATCCTTTTCCATGATCCCCTCGTAGTAGGCGCCGGAGGCGGAGCCGCCATGGCCGGGGTCGATCACAATGGTGGCCGTGGAGGGGTCGATGGGATCGGTGGGAATGTCCGGAGGAGGCGCCACATCCTCATAGTGAGAGGTCACCAGAACGCCGCCCACCTGCTTCTCTACGGTTATATTTTCCGAGTAGGTAAAGCCCTCCGCCAGGTCAAAGACCACGCGCACTGTGTGGGGATAGCTGTATCCCAGGTCGTCCCCGTGCTGGGCGTAGCGGACGGCGGTGATCACCTCGTTTTCCACGGTGATGCTGCCGCTGCCCGGGTCGATGACCGTGCCCAGAATATCCACGGCGACCCGGGTTCCCAGATCCACCACCCGGTATTCCGGAACATGGTTGGTGGCGATAAAGATGGACTGGGCGTTGTCATCCTGCTCGATGCGCACGATAGTGCCCCGATCCTCATGCTCCGGCGACGGTGTGGGCGTAGGGGTCGGCGTGGGAGTGGGAGTCGGTGTGGGCGTAGGCGTAGGAGTAGGAGTCGGGGTCGGCGTGGGGGTGGGGGTGGGAGTCGGAGTCGGAGTAACTGCACCGGTACGGATATCGGCAGTAAAGGTGTCGTTATCCCAGAGGACCTCCGCACCCAGGGTCTCGGAGACAAAACGGAGGGGGACCATGGTGCTCTCTTTTCCGTTGTATTTAACGGCACCGGCCGGAACGCCGCCGGGCAGATCGGTAATCGTGCCGTTGACCGTTGCCTTGGAGGAGCCCAGGGTGAGCACGATGGTCTGACTCTCATTCTGGATGATGACCTGACGGGTGTCGTTGACCCAGAGCACGTCGGCACCCAGGGCTTCCGAGACCAGACGCACCGGGACCAGAGTCCGCCCTGCGCCGCCGATGTACTGGATGAGGGCCGGGACGTCAGGCGGGGTAAGGGCCGTGCCGTCCAGCTGGAGCTGAACCAGATCGGTCTGGACAGGGGCGTCATAGCGCTTGGCGCTCTCACTGTAAAAAGAGACGCTCAACGTTCCCGCCGGTCCGGCCGCCTGGGCGGTGAGAAAGCCGGCCAGCAGACAGAGCATGGCGAGGAGACATAGGAAAGTTTTTTTCATGACGGACTCCTTTTCTGAGAATTGCAGACATAATTTTACCGGAAAGGAGCAAATCCGTCAACCGAATCCAGGAAAAATAGTTGACATAAATTTCGAAAGAACTTGTGCAAAATCGGGAAAGAAGGGGCTTGGAAGGGTTGCGCTCTCTGCCGCTTCTTGATACAATAAACTAAATCGCTAAATGAGAGCGACACCGTTTGGAGGGAAACCACATGATTCGAATCACACGTTCCGGCGTCTATTACCGTTCCGGCGCCTTCCTCTCGGAGGAGGAGGGCCGGACCGCCGGTCTGCCTGCCCCCGCCCAGGCCAGAGAGGGCACCATGGCCTACGGCATCCTCAAGGCCCACAACACCCTGGACACCATGGACCGTCTGGCCATCCGGTTCGATGCCATGGCCTCCCATGACATCACCTATGTGGGCATCATCCAGACTGCCCGGGCCTCCGGGCTGACGGAATTCCCGCTGCCCTATGTGCTCACCAACTGCCACAACTCCCTGTGCGCGGTGGGCGGCACCATCAACGAGGATGACCATGTCTTCGGCCTCTCGGCCGCCAAGAAGTACGGCGGTGAGTTTGTACCTGCCCATCAGGCAGTCATCCACTCCTATATGCGGGAGCGGTATGCCGCGCCGGGCAAGATGATCCTGGGTTCCGACTCCCACACCCGGTATGGCGCCTACGGTACCATGGCCATCGGCGAGGGCGGACCGGAGCTGGCCCGTCAGCTCCTGCGCAAGACCTATGACATCGCCTATCCCAAGGTCATCGGCATCCATCTCACCGGTGCGCCCCGGCCCGGCGTGGGTCCCCAGGATGTGGCCCTTGCTATCATCGGGGCTACCTTCCGGGAGGGCGTGGTAAAGAACGCCGTCATGGAGTTCTTTGGACCCGGCGTGGGGAGCCTGTCCATGGACTACCGCTCCGGCATCGACGTTATGACCACCGAGACTGCCTGCCTGTCCTCGGTGTGGAGCACCGACGAGACGACCCGCGCGCATCTGACTGCCCTGGGCCGGGGCGAGGAGTTCAAGGCCCAGGCCCCTGCGGACGGAGCCTGGTATGACGGCCTTCTGGAGGTGGACCTGTCCACGGTGGAGCCCATGATCGCCCTGCCCTTCCATCCCTCCAACGCCTATACCATCCGGGAGTTCAAGGCCAACGCCCGGGAGCTGCTCCGCCAGGTGGAGGCCGACGCGGCCGAACAGCTGGGGATCAAGGGCGCCGCGCCCCTCACCGACAAGCTGGTGAATGGACAGTTCCGGGTGGATCAGGGCGTCATCGCCGGCTGCTCGGGCGGTACTTATCAGAACCTGGTACGCGCCGCCCAGATCCTGAAGGGGAGCGCCATCGGACCGGATGAGTTCTGGCTCTCCTGCTACCCCGGCTCCATGCCCATCAATCTGGAGCTGACCCGGCAGGGCTATATCGCCGACCTGATGGCGGCGGGTGCCTCCATCCGCTCCTGCTTCTGCGGTCCCTGCTTCGGCGCGGGAGACGTGCCCGCCAACGGCGCCTTCTCCATCCGCCACTCCACCCGCAACTTCCCCAACCGGGAGGGCTCCAAGCCCGGCGAGGGCCAGATCTCCTATGTGGCCCTGATGGACGCCCGCTCCATTGCGGCCACCGCCCGCAACGGCGGCGTGCTCACCGGGGCGGACGAACTGCCCGACTGCCCGGCCGATCAGAAGGACGAGAGCTGGAGCTATGACGATTCGGCCTACCGTTCCCGGGTCTATTTCGGCGTGGGGAAGGCAAAGCCTGAGACCGAGCTGGTCTACGGCCCCAACATCGCCGACTGGCCCGAGCAGATCCCCCTGCCGGAGAACCTGCTCCTCACGGCGGCGGCGGCCATCTACGATCCGGTGACCACCACCGACGAGCTGATCCCCTCCGGTGAGACCTCCTCCTATCGCTCCAACCCCCTGCGGCTGAGCGAGTTTGCCCTGTCCCGGAAGGATCCCCAGTATGTGCCCCGTGCCAAGGCCATCCTGGCGGAGGAGCGCAAGCGCCGCGCCGGAGAGGCCACCGATGCCCTCATGGGACGAGACCCCAAGACCACCGGCCTGGGCTCCTTCGTCATGGCCCTCAAGCCCGGCGACGGCTCCGCCCGGGAGCAGGCGGCCTCCTGTCAGCGGGTGCTGGGTGGCTGCGCCAACCTGTGCGCGGAGTTTGCCACCAAGCGCTACCGCTCCAATGTGGTGAACTGGGGTATGCTCCCCTTCATCGCCGAGGACGTGAAGGATTGGAACATCCAGCCCGGCGATCAGCTCTATCTGCCCGGGATTCGTGCCGCGCTGGAGCGGGGCGAGGAGAGCATCCAGGCCGTCCTGATCCAGAACGGAGCGGAGCGTCCGGTGACCCTCAAACTGCCCGGCATCACCCAGGAAGAGCGGGAGATCATCCTGGCCGGATGCCTCATCAACTACTACGCCAAATAAGGTAAGCCATCGAAAAGACGGGGACCCGCGCCGCGGGTCCCCGCTTTTGACAAAAGACTTGTTTTCCAAAGGTTGAAAAGGAGAAATACGTACTATGATGACAGAGCGCGTGTATGATCTGGACAGTTATATCCGCTCGGTAGAGGCCACGGTTCTAGCCTGTGAGGAGCGGAAGGACGGATGGCGGATCGCCCTGGACCGGACCTGTTTCTTTCCGGAGGGAGGCGGACAGTTCGGCGATGTGGGAAGCCTGTACCCGGCGGAGGGAGAGCCCCTGTCCGTCACCGACACCCAGGAGGCGGAGGGCACGATCTGGCACCACACGGACCGTCCTCTGCCGGTGGGTACCCGCGTGCGGGGGGAGATCGACTGGGAGGTGCGTTTTTCCCGGATGCAGTGCCACACCGGAGAGCACATCGTCTCCGGGCTCTTCCACACCCTCTACGGACTGGAGAATGTGGGCTTTCATCTGGGAGACGAGGAGGTCACCATTGACCTGAGCGGGCCGGTGACCTGGGCGGACGTCCAGGAGGTAGAGCGCCGGGCCAACCGGGCAGTGGCGGAGAATGTCTCCGTGGTGTGCGCCTACCCCGCGCCGGAGGAGCTGGAGCACCTGGAATACCGCAGCAAGCTGGATCTAAAGGAGCACGTGCGCATCGTCACCATTTCCGGGTATGACCGGTGTGCCTGCTGCGCGCCCCATGTGGGGCGGACGGGAGAGGTGGGGCTCATCCACCTGCTCTCCATGCAGAACTGGAAGGGGGGCGTGCGCCTGCGCATGCTCTGCGGCAGCCGGGCGGTGGAGGATGTGATGCGCAAGCAGGAGAGCATCACGGCCATTTCCAATCTGCTCTCGGCCAAGCAGGAGGACGTGGCGGAGGCCGCCCGCCGGATGAGCGGGGAGCTGGAACAGACCAAACTCCGCGCTGCCCGGCTGGGGCGGGCACTGGCCTGTGCCAAGGCGGAGCTTCTGCCCCGGGAGACCGAGCGGGTACTGGTTTTTGAAGAGTTGGGCACCGACGGGCTCCGGGCGCTGGTCAACGCCGCCTTGGAGCGGGGGATCGGACTGTGTGCCGCCTTTGCCCCGGAGGAGGGACGTTTCCGCTATATTCTGGGCTCCGCGGGGCGGGATCTCCGGCCGCTGGTCCGGGAGATGAATGCCGCCCTGGAGGGACGGGGCGGCGGCTCGGCCGGGATGGTCCAGGGCAGTGTCACCGCCGGCCGGGCGGCCATCGAAGCCTGGTGGGACAAGTGTGAATAAACCGTAAAAACTGGATGTAGCGGGCGGAGAAGCCGCCTTGGGACTTGAAAGAAAACGGCTTTTCCTGTATAATGTCAAGTTGTTTATGCGAAGACTACCCTTCGCGGGAATTACTACGAGAGGACTGAACAAAATGAGCGCATCCAGAGAAAAGAAGCAGCGCCAGGATGACCCCAACCAGGGGCTCACCCAGAAGCAGATCAAGGAGCGCAAGGAAGCTGCCATCAAGAAGCGGAATACGGTGATCTATACGGTCATCGGCGTGGTGGTGGCCGTCCTGGTGGTGGCCCTGCTGGTTTGGAATTCCGGCTTCTTCCAGAGCCGTACCGTCGCTATGACCATCAACGGACGGGATTACAGCCCCGCTGAGGTCTCCTACTACTATGGGCAGACCAAGCAGAGCTACGGCTATTATCTGTCCATGATGGGCTATGACTCCACCAAGTCCGACCGGGACCAGGTGGTGGATGAGGAGAGCGGCAAGACCTTCTATGATCTCTTTATGGAGCAGGCGAAGGCTACCATGATCAAGGAGGCCGCCCTGGCCGATGCGGCCCGGGAAGAGGGCGTGACTCTGACCGAGGAGAGCCAGGAGCAGCTGGAGACCGCCCTGGAGAGCTACCGCAGCGGCGCCAGCCAGAACGGCTACCCCAGCCTGAACAGCTTCCTCAAGGCCTACTTTGGCTCTTATATGAATGAAAAGGTCCTGCGCAGCTGCCTGGAGGAGAGCCTTCTGGCCTCGCAGTACCAGACCGCTTATTCCGACAGCCTGACCTATGATGACGCCGCGCTGGAGGAGTATTACACCGAGAACGCCGCGGACCTGGACACCTTCCGCTATCACACCATCTTCTTCAGCGGCACCGCGGAGAGCACCACCGATGAAGAGGGCAACACCGTGGAGCCCACGGAAGAGGAGCAGACTGCTGCGATGGAGGCGGCCAAGGCTAAGGCCGACGCCTTCCGGAGCGAGGTGGAGAAGTCTGACTTTGCCACGGCGGCCGAGGCGGCCAAGGCGGAGGACGAGGACCTCACCTATGAGGGAGAGATGAGCCATGTGGGCAGCGCCCTGGCTGGCCCCTATCAGGAGTGGCTCAGCGACAGCAGCCGCAAGGCCGGCGACATCACGGTGGTCGAGTCCGAGGGCTCCGGCTACTATGTGGTGCAGTTTGTGGAGCGCTTCCGCAACGAGGACGACTTCGGCACCGCCAATATCCGCCACATCCTGGTGAAGGCCGAGGTGGCCGAGGGAGCGGAGGAGCCCACCGAGGAGGCCATGCAGGCCGCCGAGGATAAGGCCCAGGAGATCCTGGATCAGTTCAAGGCGGGCGATCAGAGCGCCGACTCCTTTGCCGAGCTGGCCAAGGCCAACTCCGAGGACCCTGGCTCCAAGGACAACGGCGGCCTCTATGAGGATGTGACCCGGGACACCAGCTTCTTTGCCGATTTCCTGAACTGGATCTTTGCCGATGGCCGCAAGGTGGGCGACACCGGTCTGGTGGAGAATACCCAGTCCGGACAGCAGGGCTGGCATGTGATGTATCTGGACAGCGTGGGCGATCCCCTGTGGAAGTACACCGCGGAGAACGATCTGCGGGATGCCGACGTCCAGACCTGGCTGGAGGGCCTGCAGGAGGGCTATGAGGCTGTGGACGGCTCCGGTATCCAGTATATCGGCTGATCTGCACGAGACCATTTGAATTTGACAGCCTGAGGGGGCGGGGCATTGCCCCGCCCTCGTTTTATCGGGCGGAAGGAGTGAACACAGTGGGACAGGAAGCCTTTTTGCGTACGGAGATGATGCTGGGGGAGGCCGCCATGGAGCGGCTGTGGAACAGCCATGTGGCCGTGTTCGGTCTGGGCGGCGTGGGAAGCTGGGCTGTGGAGGCCCTGGCCCGGGCCGGGATCGGCGCGCTGACCCTGGTGGACCATGACGAGGTGGGAATGACCAACCTGAACCGGCAGCTGGGGGCCCTCCACTCCACCCTGGGGATGCCCAAGGCGGAGGCACTGGCCGCCCGGGTGAGAGACATCAGCCCGGATTGTCGGGTGACACCGGTGGTGAAACGGTATGAGGGAGCCTGCCGGGAGGAGTTTTTCGGCGAGCGCTATAATTTTGTGGTGGACGCCATCGACCTGGTCTCCTGCAAGCTGGATCTGATCCAGACTGCGCTGGAACGGGGGATCCCCATGATCTCGGCACTGGGCACGGGCAACAAGCTGGACCCCAGCCAGTTCCGCATCAGCGACATCTCCAAAACAGAGGGCTGTCCCCTGGCCCGGGTGGTGCGCAAGGAACTGCGCAATCGGGGGATCCATCACCACCGGGTGGTCTGGTCTCCCGAGCTGCCCGCCGTCACGGACCAGAGCGGGGAGGCCCCGCCGCCGGGACGCCGCAGCGTGCCCGCCAGCGTATCCTGGGTGCCCTCCTGCGCGGGGCTGATGATGGCCGGCGACGTGATCATGACACTTGCGGGACGGAACCAGGCATAGAACGGAATCTGGAATAAAAGCATCCCTCCATTGGCAGACTGAGAGCAATGGAGGGATGCTTTTTGATAAATCGGAATGGAAAAAAACAGCGGCTGCCCCTGGCGGCCCTGGTTGCAGGTGGATTGGCGGGGCTGGCAAACGGCTTTTTCGGCGGGGGAGGGGGGATGATCCTGGTGCCCATGCTCCTGGGCCGCTGTCAGCTGGAGCCCCGCCGGGCCTTCGCCACATCGGTGGCGGTAATCCTGCCCCTGTGCATGCTCTCGGCCGGGATCTACTGGCTCCGGGGCGGACTGGATCTGTCCCTGGCGCTGCCCTATCTGGTGGGGGGACTGGCAGGAGGATTCTTGGGCGGAAAGCTCTTCCGGGGGGTCAATATCCTGTGGCTGCGCCGGATTTTTGGCGCGTTCCTTCTCTACGGCGGGGGGAAGGCGCTGCTGGGATGGTAGCCTGGTGGGGGGCGGTGCTGGTGGGCGGGCTGACCGGCATCCTCTCCGGGTTCGGCGTGGGCGGGGGGACTCTTCTGCTCCTCTATCTCACCGCGGTCGCCGGAATCCCCCAGCACCTGGCCCAGGGGATCAACCTGCTCTATTTTCTGCCCACGGCGTCCACCGCCCTCGTTTCCCATGTGCGCAACGGGTATGTAGACAAAAAAACAGCGGTGCCCGCCATCCTGGCCGGACTGGCGGGCACCGCACTGGCGGCCTGGGTGGCCACAGGGCTGGAGGTGGAGCTGCTCCACCGGTGCTTTGGGGGCTTCCTGCTGGTGGTAGGGGTGCGGGAGCTCTTCGCCCGGCCCCGTTAACCCTTCTCTCCGGCGCTCACGTCAAAGCGGCGGACATCCACCTGGGCCACGTGGGCCTGTTCCACCTGGTGGATGGCCTGGAAGGGAGCGCCCGCCATATGGGCGTCCAGATGGGCCTGGCTGTCCCAGTGCTCCAGCAGCACCAGCCGGTCGGGAGACTCCACGGCGGCAAAGAGCTCATACTGGAGACAGCCCGCCTCTCCGCGGACCTGTTCCAGAAGCTGATTCTGCTGAAGGGCGGCCAGGAAGGCCTCCCGGGCGCCGGGGTGGAGGGTGTAGGTCACATTGAGCACGATATGCATGAGAAAAGACTCCTTTCCAAAACATGATGTGCGGGGATGCACGCCGGAGGAGATGGGATCAGGGGCGGTTCCGGCGGAGGGTGAGATAGCCCTCCAGGATCAGCGTGGCGGCCACGGCGTCCACCGTCTTTTTGTGCTGCTTCATCTTCTTGCCGCTGGCGTGGAGGATGCTGTGGGCCTCCACGGTGGTGCGCCGCTCGTCCCAGAGCACCGGGGTGAGGCCGGTACGCTCCTCCAGCTGTCCGGCGAATGCCCGGTAGAGCTCGGCCCGGGGGCCCTCTGTGCCGTCCATATTGCGGGGGAAGCCCATGACAAGCTCCTCCACCCCGTGGGCGGCGATCAGCTTTTCGATCTCCTCCGCGACCACCTCGCTCTTTCGGCTGTGGATGACGGTGGTAAAGCCGGCCAGAAGACCGGTGGCGTCCGATATGGCGATCCCGGTGCGGGCATCGCCGTAGTCGATGGCCATAATGCGCATGGTTTCATTCCTCCTTCGTGTCTGGTTCTATTATCCGGGCAGAGAAGGAAAAAGTCAATTTTTATTTCAAAAGAAGCTTGACTTTCAGTGGAGGGTGTGCTATTCTGAAAACACCTATGAAAGAGGGCTTTTCTTTTGTGCACGTTTTTACGGTGTGACGGGCATGAAACCCTCCCCTCCAGGCGAGGACATAGGGAGGCAGACATGCCGAGTCCGCACCGTGACGATAGGCGCAGTGCGCCCACGTCGCTGGATTCGGCCAAGGGCTGTATCCGGCGTTTTTTTATGCCGGTGTACCGCTCAACTATTGAAGGAGGTGCCGAACACATGGCAAAGGCAGGTTCCCGGGTGAAGATCACCCTCCGCTGCTCCGAGTGCAAGCAGAGAAACTACAACACCAACAAGAATAAGAAGAACACTCCCGACCGTCTGGAGCTGAACAAGTACTGCCCCTTCTGCAGAAAGCATACGGTTCACAACGAGACCAAGTAATGAGAATGTATCTCTCATTAAGAAAGAAGGGTGTACGGAATGCCTGATTACGAGAAGAACGAGCAGGCCGCTGCCGCCAAGGCGGACAAGTCCAAGAAGGATGTCAAGAAGTCCAAGCCTGGCTTTTTCGCCCGCATCGGCAAGTGGTTCCGCGAGATGAAGGTCGAACTCAAGAAGGTCCAGTGGCCCACGAAAAAGCAGACGATCAACAACACCGTCGTCGTCATCGTGTGCTGTATCGTCATTGGCATCTGCATCTGGGCGTTTGACTGGCTGGCGCAGTCCGTCTTCGCCGCGCTCATGAATCTGTTCAAGGGTTAAGGAGCGGCGAGTATGGCAGATAACGCGAAGTGGTATGTCGCGCACACCTATTCTGGTTACGAGAACACCGTAGCTGCTTCCATTGAGAAGGCGGTGGAAAACCGCGGGATGCGCGATCTCATCCATGAGGTAAACATCCCCATGGAGACGGTTACCGAGATCACCGAAAACGGGCCTAAGACCGTGGACCGCAAGGTCTTCCCTGGCTATGTGCTGGTGAAGATGGTCATGACCGACGAGACCTGGCACCTGGTGCGCAACGTGCGCGGCGTGACTGGTTTTGTGGGTTCGGGCAGCAAGCCCATTCCCCTCACCGAGGAGGAGGTTGCCTCCATGGGTGTGGAGAAGAAGGAAGTCGTGGTCGGCTATGAAGTGGGCGACCGCGTCAAGATCACTGAAGGCGCGCTGGAGTCCTTCCTGGGCGCCGTGGAAGAGATCGACCTGGAGCGCAGCAAAGTGCGCGTCGTGGTCGAGATGTTCGGCCGTGAGACCCCTGTCGAGCTGGAGCTCGATCAGGTGGAGCGGGTCGACGACTAAACGGGTGAAAGACCCCGTATCCCCCGCACGTGGGAGGAATTGTATCAATTCCGTCTCAACCACATTTAAGTAGGAGGTGCTGTTTCAAATGGCACAGAAAGTTACTGGTTACGTCAAACTGCAGATTCCTGCCGGCAAGGCGACTCCCGCCCCCCCTGTGGGCCCCGCCCTCGGCCAGCATGGCGTGAATATCGCCGCTTTCACCAAGGAGTTCAACGAGCGCACCAAGAATGACGTGGGCATGATCATCCCCGTCGTCATCACCGTGTATGCCGACCGCTCCTTCACCTTCATCACCAAGACTCCTCCCGCCGCCGTGCTCATCAAGAAGGCCTGCAACATCGAGTCTGGTTCCGGTGTGCCCAACAAGACCAAGGTTGCCACCATCAGCAAGGAGGACGTCCGCAAGATCGCGGAGACCAAGATGCCCGACCTGAATGCGGCCAGCATCGAGTCCGCCATGAGCATGATCGCCGGCACCGCCCGCTCCATGGGCGTTGTCGTGGGCGACTAAGGCGAAGGAGGGAGAAGCAATGTTTAGAGGTAAGAAGTACGTCGAGAGCGCCAAGAAGATCGAGAAGGGCACTCTCTATGATGCCGCTGAGGCTATGGACCTGGTCGTGAAGACCGCCACCGCCAAGTTCGACGAGACCGTCGAGCTGCACGTCAAGCTGGGCGTTGACTCCCGCCATGCGGACCAGCAGGTCCGCGGCGCCATCGTCCTGCCCCACGGCACCGGCAAGACCCAGCGTGTGCTGGTCTTCGCCAAGGGCGACAAGGCTGAGGCCGCCAAGGAGGCCGGCGCTGATTTCGTCGGCGAGATGGACCTGGTGCAGAAGATCCAGTCCGAGAACTGGTTCGACTATGATGTGGTCGTCGCCTCTCCCGACATGATGGGCGTGGTTGGCCGCCTCGGTAAGGTCCTGGGCCCCAAGGGCCTGATGCCCTCCCCCAAGGCCGGCACCGTCACCCCCGACGTGGCCAAGGCTGTTAAGGAGATCAAGGCCGGTAAGGTCGAGTACCGTCTGGACAAGACCAACATCATCCACTGCCCCATCGGCAAGGTGTCCTTCGGCGCTGAGAAGCTGACCGAGAACTTCACCGCTCTCATGGGCGCCATCATCAAGGCTAAGCCTGCTGCCGCCAAGGGTCAGTATATCAAGAGCTGTGTCACCGCCACCACCATGGGCCCCGGTGTGAAGATCAACGGCGCCAAGCTGGTGTAAGAAGCGCGAAGGCCGCGAACAGGGGAGCCAAGGAACGGCGCAGGCGAAAAAACAGGTCGGCCGCAGGCCGGCGGCATTTTTCGCGGAGCGTGACTTGGCGACCCGATCGTGCGCGAGCCGTAGCGTGACAAGCCGGGGAGATGTGCCATCCGGCGCAGCCCCACAAAAAAGATCATTTCCGGACAGGTTATGCTTGACATAGCCTGTCCGGGGTGATATAATAATTCGCGTGTTCAAAGACAGCGGGCAGCCATAAGCCCCGCCGAGAATGCAGCAAGTGAAGAAGCTTTCTTTGTGCTGTTTTCGTGCTTTGAGCATGAGAATAGCATTTTTTATTTCATGGAGGTGAATCCCACATGCCTAACGCAAAGGTTCTGAGTGAGAAGCAGGCCATTGTCGCCGACCTGACTGAGAAGCTGAAGACCGCTGCCAGCGGTGTTCTGGTGGACTATAAGGGTATCACCGTTGCCGAGGATACCGCCCTGCGTGCCGAGTGCCGCAAGAACGAGCTGGACTACGCTGTTGTGAAGAACACCCTGGTTCGTTTCGCCATCAACAACGTGGGTCTGGAGGAGATGGATTCCGTTCTGAATGGTACCACTTCTCTGGCCCTGAGCCATGGTGACCCCATCGCTCCCATGCGTGTGATCGCGAAGTTCGCCAAGCAGTTCAACGGCGAGAAGTTCACCATCAAGGCCGGTTTCATGGACGGCAAGGTGCTGTCTCTGGACGAGATCAAGGCTCTGTCCGACCTGCCTTCCAAGGAAGTCCTGCAGGCTCAGGTTCTGGGCACCATGCTGGCTCCCATCACCAGCCTGGCCATCGTCCTCAAGGCGATCGCCGAGGAGAAGGGCGGCTTCGTCGAGGCTGCTCCCGCCGAGGAGGCTCCCGCTGCCGAGTAAGGTTGGTACGTCAGTACCCGCCTGACAGCGGTTCTGTTCCCCGCATCCCCGCACTGGGGAGACTCAAACTTATTTTTTAAATGATTGAATTTAGGAGGTATCTTATCATGGCTAGCGAGAAGATCACTGCTTTGATTGAAGAGGTTAAGGGCCTGACTGTTCTGGAGCTGTCCGAGCTGGTGCACGCTCTGGAGGAGGAGTTCGGCGTTTCCGCTGCTGCTATGGCTGCTCCCGCTGCTGGCGGCGCTGCCGGCGGCGAGGCTGCTGCTGAGAAGACCGAGTTCGACGTGGTTCTGGCCGGCTTCGACGCTGCTGCTAAGATCAAGGTCATCAAGGTTGTCCGCGAGATCACCGGCCTGGGCCTGGCTGACGCCAAGGGCCTGGTCGAGGGCGCTCCCAAGGCTCTGAAGGAGGGTGTCTCCAAGGACGAGGCCGAGGAGATGAAGAAGAAGCTCGAGGAGGCCGGCGCCAAGGTCGAGCTGAAGTAAGAGTTTCTCTTGCTGTACTGCAACGTGCGTGTCCCAATCGGGGCACGCACGTTTTTTTATGCCCTTTGACGGCAGACGGATCAAATGCTATGATGGGATAACGTTAAGAAATTGCTAAGAAATGCCCCTGGAAAACTATAAGAAGCGCCTGCTATCCTATCCTTGCCGGAAGGAGATCGGGACCGATCGGGGAAGTTCAAACGGTGGAGGAGATGTCTAGATGGAAGCGTGTGTACTGGTAGTGGATGACGACCGGGAGATTGTCCAGGCTATTGCCCTGCTGCTGGAGAAGGAGGGATACCGGGTGCTGCGGGCCTACAACGGCCTGGAGGCGCTGGAGCTGGCCTGTGAGCGCTCGGTACAGCTCATCCTGCTGGACGTGATGATGCCCAGGCTGGACGGGCTTTCCGCCCTGATGAAGATCCGGGAGAAACGGAACCTGCCCATCATCGTGCTCTCCGCCAAGAGTGAGGACAGCGACAAGATCCTGGGACTCTCCATGGGGGCCGACGACTATGTGTCCAAGCCTTACAATCCCCAAGAGCTGCTGGCCCGGGTCCGCAGTCAGCTGCGGCGGTATACCCGGCTGGGGGATGTCCATGCGGAAGAGCGGAGCGGAGAGATTGTCAACGGCCGTCTCACCTATTTGCCGGAGGCGCTGGAGCTTCGGGTGGATGGAGAACCGGTCCGACTCACCGCTACTGAGACCCGCATCGTGGATCTGTTGATGCGCAATCTGGGACGGATCTTTCCGGCTGAGGAGATCTACCGCCGGGTGTGGGACGGGGAGGAGGCCTATGCCTCGGAAAACACGGTCATGGTCCATATCCGGCACATCCGGGAGAAGATCGAACTCAATCCAAAGGAACCGGAGTATTTAAAGGTGGTGTGGGGCATTGGATACAAAATGGAAAAAAAGTAAAGGTATTTTGAGTGTGCTGTTCCTCCTGATCGGACTAACGCTCATGGCCATTTTTGGAGGTATCGGACTGTTGAGCGCCGGTAGCCTGGAACTGGGTGATGTGGCGGACAGCTTCCGCAGCGACTATCAGGATACCCGGCGCTTCCGCAGGGAGATCAGCTATGACCTGCGTGCCATGCTGGAGTTTGTGCTGACCGGGGAAGAGACATCCTGCTTCCAGGATGAGAACCTCCGCTGGGGGATTTGGCAGGATGAGAAACTGTTGGCCGGCAACCTCAACGGCATCACGGGAAATCTGACGGGACATCAGGAACCGGGCTATAATTTCTACCTGGAGTACCGGGACGGCAAGGTGCAGATCTGGAAGGACGGCGCTGAGGTGGATGTCTATGGAGACGAAGTCTACCGGGAGCAGTGGGAGCAGTGGGAGCTGCCCGGCTACCGCAATCTGGACACCGAGCTCTTTGCGGGCGGAGGTTGGACCGATAGCGGTCGGGGCTTTGACCTCTCCAGCATCACTGGGGCGGCCACACCCATGGCGACAGCGGTCCCTGGGGAGACTGGCGGGGAGGAGCCTGCCGCTGACACCGGGGAGCCGTGGGACGGCGTGACCATCCGTCTGGCTGCCGCCCAGACACCGGTGTATTTTTACCACTCTATGGGGCTCTATGATGTAGCCGATACCTTGTACACCATGCGCCTTGCGGTATGTATCGTGGGAGGCTGCTTCCTGCTGGGTGTGGCGCTGGTGGTGTGGAGCCTCCTGTGGCGGCGCTGGATGGCGCTGACCTTCCGGGCGGCTGGACGCCTTACAGGGAAGATCTGGCTGGAGGTCAAGCTGCTCCTCCTGGCGTTTCTGGTGGGACCGTTGATGGTGTCCCTCTCCTACGCCTACGAGCCCATTTTCCTGGCCTTTGCCATCGGCCTGTGCTGGATTCTGGTGTTTTACCTCAACGACTTCCTCTGCAATCGGGGCCGTCTGTGCCGGGTGAGCTTCTGCGGCTGGCTGGCGGGAAAGCTGCGGGGAGATGGGTTAGACCTGCCCCTCCAGCGTCGGGCCATGCGGAGCGGAGTGGTCCACCTGATGGCCGTGGTGATTCTGGCCCTGGGGGCCGCGGCCTTTGACTTGGGGTTATTTCTGTCGGCCTGGCGCAGCGGCTCTATCCGGATCTGGGTCCCATTCCTGATCGGGCTGGTGGGGCTGGTGCTGCTGGGGATCGTCTTTCTCCACTGGAAGGAGGAGCGGGCAATGATCGAAGACCTGGGGGCCCTCTCCGATCAGATCGAGGCGGTGCGCAGGAAACAGCAGGGGACCATGCTGGCGGCGGAGCGCCCCCTTGCCGGGCTCTCCCAGGCGGTAGCCGACATCGACAGCGGCCTTCAGCAGGCGGTGGAGGAGCGGCTGCGCAGCGAGCGGATGAAGGTAGAGCTCATCACCAACGTCTCCCACGACCTCAAGACCCCGCTGACCTCTATCCTGAGCTATGCGGCCCTTCTGGAAGAGGAGGAACTGCCTGACCATGTGCGGGACTATGTGACCATCCTCAACGACAAGGCCCAGCGCCTGAAGAACATGGTACAGGAGGTCTTTGACGTGAGCAAGGCGGCCTCCGGAAATCTGAATCTCCACTGGGAGGAGCTGGACCTGGCCAAGCTGCTGCGGCAGACCCTGGCCGACCAGGCCGAGCCCATCGCCGCAAGCGGTCTGGATCTGCGCACCCGGCTTCCGGCGGAGCCGGTCCTCATCCGGGCGGACGGCGACCGGCTCTACCGGGTCTTTCAAAACCTGATCCAGAATGTACTCCAGTACAGTCTGGAGGGCTCCCGGGCCTACCTCACCCTGGAGACCAACGGGGAGAGCGGACGGGTGTGCGTCCAGAACATCTCCCGGGAGGAGCTGTCTCGGGAGAAGGACTTCACAGAGCGCTTTGTCCGGGGGGATGAGAGTCGCAGTGACGGTGGGAGCGGGCTTGGTCTGGCCATCGCCAAGAGCTTTACCGAGGCCTGCGGCGGAACCTTCCGGCTGCGGACCGACGCCGACCTCTTCACCGTAGAGGTAGAATTCCCGTGTATTCACCCCTCCCTTCCGGAAGGGACGGAGTCAGTATAAGCCAAATGCCCTGCGGATGGGAGGATGTCCCCGTCCGCAGGGCATTTCTCTGGGAAAAGATGTGTACAAAATAGACAATCCACTTTACTTTCTGCGGGGATATGGTTATACTGATGTCTAGTAACTGCCAAACGGTGCGGCGAGGGCTCGCCGCTGAAAAGGGAAGCCGGTGAAAATCCGGCGCAGTCTTACCTCTACTGTAAGCGCGGACAAAGGCGTCAGACCCATTGGCTCTGCCGAGAAGGGACGCCGGCGGAAGAAGCGCAAGCCAGGAGACCTGCCTTTTGGCCGACGTCGCTCTTAGGTGGAGAGCGCCGCTGTTTGCCTGTGCAGATCTGCGGCCCGTCTCCTCTGGAGGCGGGCTTTTTCTGTGGGGAGGTGGAGCATGCCGAAGCTGGAATACTATATCCCGGTAGGGCGGCAGCGGCTGCGCTGCGGCTATACCACCGGCACCTGTGCCGCGGCGGCGGCACGGGGCGCGGCGCAGGCCCTGCTGACTGGTATTCGCCCGGCCGGAGTGGAGATCGACACCCCCGCCGGTGTGCGGGTACAGGTAGAGCTGCTGGACTGGTCCGCTGGAGCGGACTGGGCCATGTGTGCCGTGGAAAAGGACGGCGGGGATGACCCGGATGTGACCGATGGCATGCGGATCTATGCCAGAGTCTCCCGGCGGAGCGACGGCACGCTGCGGGTGGACGGGGGAGAAGGTGTGGGCCGGGTGACCCGACCTGGGCTGGACCAGCCCCCCGGCGCGGCGGCCATCAATTCCACCCCCCGCCGGATGATCGCCGAGCAGCTCGCGGCCGCCCTGCGGGAGGCAGGGGACCACGGCGGACTGGAGGCGGTCATCTCGGTCCCCGGGGGAGAGGCGCTGGCCCGCAAGACTTTCAACCCACGGCTGGGGATCCAGGGTGGGATCTCCATCCTAGGGACCAGCGGGATCGTCCGCCCCATGAGCGAGGCGGCTCTGGTGGACTCCATCACGCTGGAGCTGGACATGGCCCATGCCGCCGGAGTACAGCACCTGCTGGTCACGCCGGGCAACTATGGGGAGGACTACGCCCGGGACCATCTGGGGCTGGAGACGGAGGGCTGCATCTCCTGCAGCAATTACCTGGGGGCTGCCATCGACCACGCGGCAGGGCTGGGCTTTTCCAGTTTCCTGCTGGTGGGGCATCTGGGCAAGCTGGTGAAGGTGGCCGGCGGCGCCATGAACACCCACTCTCGGACGGCAGACGGCCGCCGGGAGACCATGGCCGCCCACGCCGCCCTGTGCGGCGCGCCCCGTGGGCTGGTGGAACGAGTCTTTGAAGCGGCCACCACCGACGCGGCCCTGGAGCTTCTGGAGGAGGCGGGGCTGCGGGAGGACGTGATGGCCTCTCTGACCAGGGCACTCTATGAGAACCTCCGCCATCGGGCGGGGGAGGAGATGGAAATTCAGGCGGTGGTCTTTTCCAACCGCTTTGGCCTGCTGGGGCAGACCCCGGGGGCCAGTGAACTGCTGGCGCGCCACAGGCGCGGGGAAGGAGAATCCTTATGATCCATTTTATTGGCGCCGGACCGGGCGCGGCCGACCTGATCACGGTGCGGGGGGCCCGCCTTCTGGGGGAGGCCGACGTGATCATCTACGCGGGGAGCCTGGTCAATCCGGCCCTGCTGGAGTACCGCAAAGAGGGCTGTCAGGTCTATGACAGCGCCTCCATGACCCTGGAGGAGGTTCTGGACGTCATGCGGGAGACCGAGGCGGCCGGCAAGACCACCGTCCGGCTCCACACAGGTGACCCCTCCCTCTACGGGGCCATCCGGGAGCAGATGGACGCCCTGGATGTGGATGGGATCTCCTACGATGTGACGCCGGGCGTCTCCTCCTTCTCCGGCGCGGCGGCCGCCCTTCAGGCGGAGTACACCCTGCCTGATGTCTCCCAGAGCGTCATCATCACCCGTATGGCGGGACGGACGCCGGTGCCCGAGGGAGAGGCCCTGCGCAAGATGGCCAGCCACGGCTGCACCATGGTGCTCTTCCTCTCCACGGGCCTGCTGGAGGAGGTGGAGCGGGAGCTGATGGCGGGGGGATATGCCCCCGACACCCCGGCGGCCATCGTCTACAAGGCCACCTGGCCGGAGGAGCGGGTGTTCCGCTGCACGGTCTCCACCCTGGCGGAGACCGCCCGTACCAACGGCGTCACCAAGACCGCCCTCATCACCGTGGGACGCTTCCTGGGAGAGGACTACGAGCGCTCCAAGCTCTATGACCCGACCTTTACCCACGGCTGCCGGAAGGGGACCGAGGTATGAGACTGGCCCTCACCGCCTTCACCCGCCGGGGATATGGTCTGGCCTGCTCCCTGGCCCGGGCACTGGAGGAACAGGGGGAGGAAGTGAAGCTGGCCCTCCCGGCACGGCTGGCCCAGGAACTGGGGACAGCCTCCTATGAGCGGCTGGCCGACTGGACGGGAGCGCGCTTTGCCGACTGCGAGGGGCTCCTCTTTGTGGGGGCCTGCGGCATCGCGGTCCGGGCCATCGCCCCCTGGGTGAGGGACAAGTATACCGACCCCGCCGTGGTCAGTGTGGACGAGGGAGGGGCCTGGGTGGTCCCACTCCTCTCCGGCCATGTAGGCGGAGCCAACGACCTGGCCCGCCGGGTGGCCCGGCTCACGGGCGGCACGGCAGCCATCTCCACTGCCACCGATGTGAACGGGCGTTTCGCGGTGGACAGCTGGGCAAAGTGTAAAGGTTTATACATTGACAGTAAAATGGCGGCCAAACGGGTGTCCGCTGCCCTTCTGGCGGGGGATTCCGTAGGGCTGCAAAGTGATTTTCCTATACAGGGAGAGCGGCCGGAGGGCCTCTCGTCGGGGCCGTCTGAGGTGGGGATCGTCCTGACTGCGGACGTGGAAAAGGCACCCTACCCGGTGACCCTGCGTCTTGTCCCACCGGTGCTTACTCTTGGCATCGGCTGCCGGAAGGGAACCAGCTCCGAGACCATCGCCCGGGCGGTGGAGGAGACCCTGAAGGCCTTCCGGCTCCATCCGCGCGCGGTGTTCCAGGTAAGCACCATTGATCTGAAACAGGGGGAGCCAGGGCTGCTGGAGTTCTGCCGGACCCAAGGGCTGCCCCTGTGGGTCTGGACGGCGGAGGAGCTGGCCGGGACACCGGGAGCCTTTACCCCCTCCGCCTTTGTCCGCTCGGTGACCGGGGTGGACAATGTCTGCGAGCGTGCCGCCGTGCGGGCGGGGGGAGCGCTGTTGGTTCCCAAGCAGGGGGCAGACGGGGTCACCGTTGCGGTGGCCCGGCGGCCATGGGCCGTCTCATTTGAAGAAGGAAGCGAGGAAACACCATGCGAGTGACCGTGATAGGACTGGGCCCCGGCGCCGGGGCCGATTTGACCGGGCGGGCCGTGGAGGCTCTGGAGCGCTGCGACCTGATCGTGGGCTACACCGCCTATATCGCCCTGCTGGAGGGGCAGTTCCCCGACAAGGAGCGCCGCTCCACCGGTATGCGCCGGGAGGTGGACCGCTGCCGCATGGCGGTGGAGGAGGCGGCGGCCGGCCGGGATGTGGCCCTGGTCTGCTCCGGCGACTCGGGGGTGTACGGCATGGCGGCCCTGGTGTACGAGGTATCCCGGGACTATCCGCCCATCGAGATCGAGGTGGTCCCCGGCATCACCGCCGCCTGTGGGGGAGCCGCCGTGCTGGGCGCGCCCCTGACCCACGACTTTGCGGTGGTCTCCCTCTCCGACCTGATGACTCCCTGGGAGACCATCGAAAATCGCCTGCGCCTGGCGGCCCGGGCTGACTTTGTGCTCTGCCTCTACAATCCCTCCAGCCGGAGCCGGGCTGACTATCTCCAGCGGGCCTGTGATATCCTGCTGGAGGAGAAGAGCCCGGATACCGTGTGCGGCTATGTCCGCAACATCGGCCGCGCCGGGGAGGAGGCCCATACATGCACCCTCGCCCAGCTGCGGGAGACCCAGGTGGACATGTTTACCACGGTCTTTGTGGGCAACCGGCAGACCTGCCTCATCGGCGGAAAGATGGTCACCCCCCGGGGCTACCTCCAGCGGGGGATGTGAGATGGAGGTCCTGCTCTTTGGCGGCACCACGGAGGGTCGGGAGCTGGCCCTTTGGCTGGCTCGGCGGGACTGCCGGGTGACCGTCTGCGTGGCCACCGACTACGGGGCCACTCTCCTGCCCGAGGGGGAGGGAATCGCGGTCCACACCGGACGGCTGGACGCGGCAGGGATGGAGGAGCTGATGAAAAGCCGCCCCTTCTGCTGCGTGGCCGACGCCACCCACCCCTATGCTGTACAGGTCACCGCCCAGATCCGCGCCTGCTGTGAGAAGCTTGACCTGCCCTACTGGCGGATCGTTCGGGCGGAAGAGGGGGCGGGGGACTTCCTGCACTGCGCCAGCCTGACCGACGCCGCCAAGCTGTGCCGGGAACTGCCGGGGAACATCCTGCTCACCACGGGCAGCAAGGAGCTCGCTCCCTTCGCCCAGCCGGGGCTGCGGGAGCGGTGCTATCCCCGGGTGCTGCCCAGCATGTCCTCTCTGGAGGCCTGTCAGGCAGCAGGATTTCCCCCGAAACAGATCATCGCCATGCAGGGGCCCTTTTCGGCGGAGCTCAACCGGGCCCTGATCCGGCAGTTGGACATCTCCGTGCTGGTGACCAAGGAGAGCGGTGCGGCCGGAGGATTTGAGGAGAAGTGCGCGGCGGCCCGGGAGACGGGCTGCCGGCTGATCGTGGTGGAGCGTCCCACCCGGGAGCGGGGGGAGACGCTGGCGGAATTTCAAAGGAACTGGGAGGCGCAGCGGCCATGAAAGTCTATCTGATCGGCGTGGGCATGGGAAATCCGGACACCCTCACCGGGGAGGCCCGGAGGGCCATCGAGGAGAGCCGGGTGCTCCTGGGCGCCCCCCGACTGCTGGAGCCCTGGAGCGGGGAGAAACCCGCTCATCCCCTCATCCGCCCGCGGGAGATCCTCGCCGCCCTGGAAGGGGAGAGCGACGGCCCGGCGGCCGTCCTCCTCTCCGGAGACACGGGCTTTTACAGCGGGGCAAAGGCGCTCTGGCCCCTGCTGGAGGGGTACGAGGTACATACCATCCCGGGCATCTCCTCTCTCTCTTACTTCTGCGCCCGGCTCAACACCACCTGGCAGGATGTCCACTGGGTGAGCGCCCACGGCCGTACCCACAACGCGGTGGGGGAGATCCAGAGCCACCGGCGCACCTTTGTCCTCACGGGAGGTGAGACCCGGGCCCAGGACCTGTGTGCGCAGCTGTGCAGCAGGGGCCTGGGTGATGTGCGGATCTGGGTTGGGGAGCGGCTCTCCTACCCGGAGGAGCGCATCTGTGCGGGGACGGCCCAGTCCCTGGCGGGGGAGGAGTTTGCCGATCTCGCCGTGCTGCTGGCCGAGCATCCCCACCCGGTGGAGCGGAGCGCCGCCGCGCCCGGTCTGCCCGACAGTGCCTTTCAGCGGGGAAAGGTGCCCATGACCAAGGAGGAGGTCCGCGCCCTCGTGGTCTCCAAGCTCCGTCCGGAGCGGGAGAGCGTGATCTGGGACGTGGGGGCGGGCACCGGCTCGGTGTCGGTGGAGTGCGCTCTGGCCGCCCCGGCCGGGGTGGTCTACGCGGTGGAGCGGCGGAGTGAGGGCCTGGAGCTCATCGCTCAGAACGCCGCGGCCCTGGGCGCCTCCAACGTGATCCCGGTGCCTGGGACCGCCCCCGAGGCCCTGGCGGAGCTGCCGCCCCCCGACCGGGTCTTTGTGGGGGGAAGCGGGGGTGCCCTGCGGGCCATCCTGGCCGCCGCCCTGGACAAGCGCCCCGGCCTCCGGGCGGTGGTGTCGGCCGTGACTTTGGAGACCCTCCAGGAGGCGGTGTCGGCCTTTGAGGAATTGCATTTTCAGGATGTGGACCTGGTCCAGGTGGCGGTCACCCGGACCAGGAAGGCGGGAAGCTACCACATGATGGAGGCCCAGAATCCGGTGTGGCTCATCAGCGGAACGGGGGGAGCGGAATGAATCCTCCCCGTCTGCTCTTTGCCGCCCCCGCCAGCGGGTGCGGTAAAACCACGGTGACCTGCGCCGTACTCCAGGCCCTGGTAAACCGGGGGCTGGATCCGGTGGCCTTCAAATCGGGGCCGGACTACATCGACCCCATGTTCCACGCGGAGGTGCTGGGGGTGCCCTCCCGCAACCTGGACCTCTTCCTGATGGGGGAGCAGGCGGTGCGCCGCTCTCTGCGTCAGAACTGCGCCGGCCATGGACCCGCCATCCTGGAGGGGGCCATGGGCTACTATGACGGCGCGGCCCTCTCCAGTGAACTCAGCGCCTGGGACCTGGCCCGCCGGACCGCCACACCGGCGGTGCTGGTGGTGGATGGACGGGGCGCGGCCCGCTCTCTGGCGGCGGTGGTGAAGGGCTTCTGTGCCCTGGAGGAGGAACACGGCATCCGCGGGGTACTCTTCAACCGGGTTTCCCCCATGTTCTACCCCGCTCTGAAGGACTGCGTGGAGGAGGAGACCGGCATCCCGGTCTACGGCTACCTTCCGGTCCTCCCCGACGCCTCCCTGGAGAGCCGTCATCTGGGCCTCATCACGGCCGCAGAGGTGTCCGACCTGCGGGGAAAGCTCTCCGCCCTGGCTGCCCAGGCCGAGAAGAGCATAGACCTGGACGGCCTTCTGGCCCTGGCCCGGTCTGCCCCCGACCTGCCGCCGGAAGAGGAGAATATCCCCGCCTCCCATCCGGCCCGGCCCCGCATCGCCGTGGCCCGGGACGAGGCATTTTGCTTCTACTACGCTGACGCCCTGGAGCTGTTGGAGAAACTGGGGGCCGAGCTGGTCAGCTTCTCCCCGCTGCGGGACGAGGGGCTTCCGGAGGGATGCGCCGGGCTCTATCTGGGGGGCGGCTATCCCGAGCTCTACGGAGCGGCGCTGGCCAACAATACCGCCATGCGCCGGGCAGTGCGCCTTGCAGTGAATCGCGGGATGCCCACCGTGGCCGAGTGCGGAGGCTTTCTCTACCTCCACCGGACCCTCTCCGACGCGGACGGGGTGGACCGCCCCCTGGTGGGTGTCCTGCCCGCCGCGGCCTGGAACCAGGGAAAGCTGGGGCGCTTTGGCTATATCACACTGACGGCCCGGACGGAGGGCCTGCTCTGCGGGGCGGGGGAGAGCCTGCCGGCCCACGAGTTCCACTACTGGGAGAGCGACCGGCCGGGAGCAGATTTCCACGCCCAGAAGCCCAGAAGCAAGCGGGGGTGGGACTGTGCCTGGCATACGCCCACCCTCTATGCGGGATTTCCGCACGTACATTTTTGCGGCTGTCAACAGGCGGCGGAGCGATTTGTGGCCGCCTGTGCCAGATATCATGGGGAAAATGAGGGATGAACATGGGACTGTTGGAGAAGACCGTACGAGAGATCACGCCTGCCGATGAGCGGGCCGCGCAGGCCGCCCGCCGCCGGTGGGATTCCATCGCCAAGCCGCTGCACAGCCTGGGCCTTCTGGAGGATGCGGTGGTACGCATCGCGGCCATGGGCGGAAGCCCCGACGTGGACCTGAGCCGCCGGGCCATCGTGGCCATGTGCGCCGACCACGGCGTGGTGGCCGAGGGGGTGACCCAGACAGGACAGGAGGTCACCGCCATCGTCACAGAGAATATGTCCAAGGGGGATACCAGCGTCTGCTGCATGGCCCGGGTGGCCGGCGCCGAGCTGGTTCCGGTGGACATCGGCGTGGCCCGTCCGGTGGAGGGGGCGCGCATCCTTCAGCGCAACCTCATGCGGGGGACCCGCAATATGACCCGGGAGCCGGCCATGGACCGGGAGACCTGTGTCCGGGCCATCGAGACCGGCATCCAGATCGCGCAGGAGCTCTGTGCTTCCGGCGTAAAGCTCCTGGGTACTGGAGAGATGGGGATCGGCAACACCACGGCCTCTTCCGCCGTGGTCTCGGTGCTCCTGGGCGTGGAGCCGGAGACGGTCACCGGCCGGGGCGCGGGCCTCTCCTCAGAGGGGCTGGTGCGCAAGGTGGACGCCATCCGTCGGGCCGTGGCGGTGAACCAGCCCGATCCAACCGACCCGGTGGACGTGCTCTCCAAGGTGGGAGGACTGGATCTGGCCGGTCTGGCCGGTGTTTTCCTGGGCGGCGCGGCCTGCCGGGTACCCGTGCTGGTGGACGGGTTCATCTCGGCGGCGGCTGCCCTGTGCGCCGTGCGGCTTTGCCCGGCGGCGGGGGATTACCTGCTGGCCAGCCACGTCTCAGCGGAGCCCGCCGGGGAACTGCTGCTGGAGGCCCTGGGCCTGACCCCCTTCCTGCGGGCCAGAATGTGTCTGGGGGAGGGCACCGGGACGGCGGCGGTCATGCCTCTGCTGGATATGGCCCTGGCGGTCTACCGGGAGATGGCCACATTTGATGAGATCGAGGTGGAGGCTTACCAGCCGCTGACATGATACAATCCTTTTTTCAGACCAACCTGACCGCCCTGCTTCTGGGGTTTTGCCTGGATCTGCTGCTGGGGGACCCCCACTGGGCCCCCCACCCGGTCCGGGCCGTGGGACAGCTGATCGCGGGGCTGGAGGAGCCCCTGCGCCGCGTCTTTCCCAAAACCCCGGGAGGAGAGCGGGCCGGCGGTACGGCGCTGGTGGTCCTGGTGCTCTTTTTCTCCGTGGGGGTGACCGGACTGGTGCTCGCCCTGTGCGCCAGACTCCACCCGGCCCTGGACTTCGGGGTGCGGACCCTCTTGTGCTATCAGCTGCTGGCAGCCCGGTCCCTGCGGGATGAGAGCGGGAAGGTCTACCGCGCCCTCCGGGATGGAGACCTTCCGGGAGCCCGCCGGGCGGTGAGCATGATCGTGGGCCGGGACACTGAGAACCTGGACGAGACCGGTGTGGCCAAGGCGGCGGTGGAGACGGTGGCCGAGAACGCCTCGGACGGCGTGGTGGCTCCCCTCTTCTACCTGGCCCTGGGCGGCCCGCTGGCCGGAATGGCCTACAAGGCGGTCAACACCATGGACTCCATGGTGGGCTACAAGAATGAGCGCTATCTCTACTTCGGGCGGACTGCGGCCCGGCTGGACGACGTCCTCAACTTCCTGCCCGCCCGGCTGGCGGGGGGGCTCATGTGCCTGAGCGCCTTTCTCACCGGATTTGACGGACCGGGGGCGATACGCATTTTCCGGCGGGACCGGAAGAACCACGCCTCTCCCAATTCGGCTCACACCGAGGCCGCCTGTGCCGGGGCCCTGCGGGTGCAGCTGGCCGGTCCGGCCGTGTACTTTGGCCGGAGGGTGGAGAAGCCCACCCTGGGCGACCCCATCCACCCGGTGGAGGCCCTGGACATCCTGCGGGCCAACCGGCTGATGTACGGCACGGCCTTTTTGTCCCTGCTCCTGCTGTGCGGGGTACCGCTGATGGTCCTGCGCTTTCCCTTTTAAATCCCAAAAGGAGGGAGTCATCCCATGCCCATCTATACCCATGGCGGAGACATTTACGCCCAGTCCGGACCGGTGCTGGACTTTTCCGCCAATCAGAACCCGCTGGGGATGCCCCCTGCCGTGGCGGAGGCGGCCCGGGCGGCCGTCGTGGATGCCCAGCGCTACCCGGACAGTCTGTGCCGGGAGCTGCGCCGGGCCATTTCCCGGCGGGACGGCGTCCCGGCCGAGTGGATCTGCTGCGGAAACGGCGCGGCCGATGTGATCTTCCGGCTGTGCCTGGCTCTGCGGCCCCGCCGGGCGCTGGTGACCGCCCCCACCTTCTCCGAGTACGCCCAGGCCGTGGAGGCGGCCGGGGGAGAGGTGGTCCGCTATCCTCTGGCCCGGGAGAATGGCTTTGCAGTGGATGAGGGCTTTGCCGCCGCCCTTTCGGGTGGGGTGGAGCTGGCCTTCCTGTGCAGCCCCAACAACCCTACCGGACGGAGGGTGGCCCAGCCTGTACTGGAGGCCATCCTCCGGCGGGCAGAGGAGGAGAAGGTCTGGCTGGTGGTGGATGAGTGCTTCCTCCACCTCTGCGACGGAGGGGGAGAGGGGCTGGCCGCCCGGCTCTCGGAGTTTCCGCGGCTGGTGCTCCTGCGGGCCTTCACCAAGTGCTATGCCATGCCCGGGCTGCGCCTGGGCTACTGTCTGACCGCCCATCCGGAGCTGCCCGAGCGGCTCTACCGGGTGGGGCAGCCATGGAGCGTCTCAGCCCCCGCCCAGGCCGCCGGTATCGCCGCCTGCGCCTGTCCCGGCTGGCCGGAGACGGCCATGGAGCAGGTCATCCGCCCCCAGCGCGCCCGGTTGACGGCGGCGCTGCGGGCCCTGGGCCTGACCGTGTGGGAGAGCGAGACCAACTACCTGCTCTTCTCCGCACCCGGGCGGAGCGACCTCAAGGAGCGCCTGCTGGAGCGAGGGGTGCTCATCCGCTCCTGCGCCAACTACCCCGGACTGGGGGCGTGCGACTACCGCATCGCCGTGCGGCTTCCGGAGGAAAACGACATTCTGCTCAACGCCTTGAAGGAGGTACTGGACTGATGGCAAAGTGCATCATGGTACAGGGGACCACGTCCAACGCGGGGAAGAGCTTCCTGTGCGCCGCCCTCTGCCGGATCTTCCGGCAGGACGGGCTCCGGGCAGCACCCTTCAAATCCCAGAACATGGCCCTCAACTCCTTCATCACCCGGGAGGGACTGGAGATGGGCCGGGCCCAGGTCATGCAGGCCGAGGCGGCGGGAATCGAGCCCTCCGTGCGGATGAACCCCATCCTGCTTAAGCCGGTGAGCGACGTGGGTTCCCAGCTCATCGTCAACGGCGTGCCCCGGGGCAACTGGAAGGCCCGGGACTATTTCGCCTACAAGCGGGAGCTCATCCCGGAGATCCTGGAGGCCTATGAGAGTCTGGCCCGGGAATACGACGTGATCGTCATTGAGGGGGCGGGAAGCCCTGCTGAGATCAACCTGAAGGACGGGGACATCGTGAACATGGGCCTGGCTGGCATGGTGGATGCCCCGGTCCTCCTGTGCGGCGACATCGACCGGGGCGGGGTGTTTGCCTCCCTCTACGGCACGGCGGCTCTGCTGGAACCGGAGGAGCGGGCACGGCTCAAGGGCTTTGTCATCAATAAATTCCGGGGAGACGTGGAGATCCTCCGCCCCGGCCTCTCCATGCTGGAGGAGCGCACCGGTATCCCCGTGACCGGCGTGGTGCCCATGGTGAACGTGGACCTGGACGACGAGGACTCCCTCTCCCAGCGGCTGGGGAACGGCGGCGGGGTGGGTCTCATCGACCTGGCGGTGATCCGACTGCCCAAGCTCTCCAATTTCACCGACTTCAACCCCCTGGAGCGCATTCCCGAGGTCTCCCTCCGGTATGTGTCCAGCCCCGCCCAGCTGCGGGAGCCCGACCTCATCCTGCTCCCCGGCACCAAGAACACCCTGGACGACCTGCGCTGGCTGCGCGCCAGCGGCCTGGAGAGCGCCATCCGCAAACACGCCGCCCGGGGCGGCGCGGTGATCGGCATCTGCGGCGGATACCAGATGCTGGGGGAGGAGGTCTCCGACCCCGACGGTGTGGAGGGAGGCGGAAGCCTGCCCGGCCTGGGCCTGCTGCCCGGGCGCACCGTGTTCCGGGGAGAAAAGACCCGCACCCGGGTCCAGGGCGTCTTTCACGGCCTGGAGGGGATCTTTGCGGGCATGAACGGCGTGGCGTTCGAGGGCTATGAGATCCACATGGGCGAGACTACCCGGGGCGATGCTGCCGGGAACTGCGCCCGCCTCCACACCCTGGACGGCGTGGAGAAGGCCGACGGTCTGGCCCGGGGCAATGTGTGGGGCAGCTATGTCCACGGCCTTTTCGATCAGGGCGGCTGCGCCGGAGCGCTGGTCAACTGCCTGCGCCAGGCCAGAGGGCTGGGCGAGCAGGAGGCTGTCTTGGACTGGACGGACTACAAGGAGCGCCAGTATGACATTCTGGCCGACGCCGTGCGTGCGGGGCTGGATATGGAGCGGGTCTACCGCATTCTCAACCGGGAGGAATAGGACATGAGAGAGATCCACTTGCAGCGGGTGGCCCCCGCTGAGATCGAGGCCAGGAGCATGGAGATCATCGCCTCCGAGCTGGGGGAGCGGGACATCCCGGCCCCGCAGCTGGCCGTGGTGAAGCGGTGTATCCACACCAGCGCCGACTTTGACTATGCCGACAATCTGGTCTTTTCTCCCCATGCGGTGGAGCGGGGGGTGGAGGCCCTGCGGCAGGGCTGCACCATCGTCACCGATACCCAGATGGCCCGGGCGGGCATCAACAAGCGGGTGCTGGAGAGCTTTGGAGGCCGCGTGGTGTGCTTTATGTCCGACCCGGATGTGGCCGCTGAGGCCAGGGAGCGGGGGGAGACCCGCGCCACTGTCTCCATGGAGCGGGCCGCCGGGCTGGAAGGACCCGTGGTCTTGGCCCTGGGCAACGCCCCCACCGCTCTGGTGCGGGCCTGCCAGCTGATGGAAGAGGGACGGCTCCGGCCTGAGCTGGTCATCGGTGTGCCGGTGGGCTTTGTCAACGTGGTGGAGTCCAAGGAACTGCTCCTCTCCATGGGAGGGGAGCACATCGTGGCCCGGGGCCGCAAGGGGGGGAGCAACATCGCCGCTGCCATCTGCAACGCCCTGCTCTACCTGGCCTCCGGAGACCGGAGAGAGTAATACGTGAGGTGAGATACCATGGGGAAAGCACTTCTGATGGTCTCCTTCGGGACCAGCTATCCCGAGACGCTGGAGAAGAACATCAGCCGCATCGAGGCGGCTGTGGCCGCCGCCCTGCCGGACCGGACGCTGTTCCGGGCCTTTACCAGCGGCATGATCCTGCGCAAGCTGGCGCGGCGGGACGGCGTACAGATTGACAATGTGGACCAGGCCCTGGAGCGCCTGGCCCGGGAGGGCTATGAGGACGTGCTCCTCCAGCCCACCCACATCCTCAATGGAGAGGAATATGACAAGCTCTGTGCCCAGGCACAGCCCTGGCGGGGGCGCTTTGCCCGCTTTGTGGTGGGCAAACCCCTGCTCACCACGGCGGAGGACTATCTGGCTGCAGCCGATGCGGTGATGGAATCCATCCCCGCTCCGGAGGCAGATGAGGCCCTGGTCTTTATGGGCCACGGCAGCGAGCATTTTGCCAATTCCGCCTATGCCCTGCTGGAGTATGCCCTCCACGACCGGGGCTGGGACCGGGCTTTTCTGGGTACGGTGGAGGGATACCCCACTCTGGACCAGGTCCTGCGCCGCCTGCGGGAGTGCAGCGGCGTGCGCCGGGTGCGACTCCAGCCCTTCATGGTGGTGGCGGGGGACCACGCCGCCAACGACATGGCGGGCGAGGAAGAGGACTCCTGGAAGAGCCGCCTGGAGCGGGAGGGCTATACGGTGGAGTGTGTGCTGCGGGGCCTGGGGGAATACCCGGCCTTCCGGGCCCTCTTTGCCGGCCACGCCCTGGCGGCCCAGGGGGAAGAAGAGGGAGACAAGCGCCCGGACTGAGCGCCGGGACGCTTTCTCACCGGAGCGTGCTCCGGGGATAGAAGAGACGGTCTGCGGTAACCGCCCTGCGGGGCGGTTTCAAAAGGGAAGACGGGTGAGAATCCCGCACAGTCCCGCTGCCGTGATGGAAGAGCAAACCCGCACATAAGTCACTGGCCCCTTCGGGCTGGGAAGACACGGGCGCGCCATGAGGCCAGAGTCGGAAGACCTGCCGCAGACCGCGCCGGCCCATGCCGGCAAACCATACCGCTACGGATGATAGGAGGTGTGTTTCCCGTGAAGAAGCAGTGGAACTCAAAAGCCGGTACCGGGTGAGCCCGGGCGCAGGACCGGTCCCGCTGGGGCGGGACCTTTGACCAAAGTGCAAATTGGGAAAGGATGAATGTACCATGAAACGATTGGATTCCTGTGTCCGCCTGGCCGCCGCCCTGTGTATGGCGCTGGGCGTGCTCACCGTGAGCGCCTCGGCCATGCACATCGCCGAGGGCTATCTCCCCCGGCCCTGGGCCTTTGGCTGGATGGCCGTGTGCGTGCCCTTTGTGGCCGCCGGTATGCGCTCCATTCAGAAGAGGGTGCGGGACTATCCCCGGGCCAAGGTGCTGCTGGCCATGTGCGGCGCCTTCGCCTTTGTGCTCTCGGCCCTCAAGCTCCCATCGGCCACCGGCTCCTGCTCGCACCCCACCGGTGTGGGACTGGGCGCCATCCTCTTCGGGCCCACCGCCACCACGGTGCTGGGGCTCATCGTGCTGCTGTTCCAGGCTCTTCTGCTGGCCCACGGCGGCATTACCACCCTGGGGGCCAATGTCTTTTCCATGGCCATCGTGGGGCCCTTTGTCTCGTGGGGGGTGTACCTGCTGCTCAAGAAGCTGAAGGCCCGTCCCGCCGTGGCGGTCTTCTGCGCCGCCGCTCTGGGGGACCTGGTGACCTATGTGACCACCTCGGTGCAGCTGGGCGTGGTCTACGGAAACATCGGGGAGTATCTGACCATCTTTGCCGTCACCCAGCTCCCCCTGGCCGTAGCCGAGGGTCTGCTGACAGTGGTGGTCTTCAACGTGCTGGAGAAATATGCCCGGGATGAGCTGCTGGAGCTCTCGGTGCTGTAAGGAGGGACGGAACATGAAAGTCTGGCAGAAAAATACCATCCTCATTTTGCTGGTGATCCTGTTGGCGGCGGCCCCTCTGTGGCTGTGCCGGGAGGCCGAGTTCGGCGGAGCCGACGGCATGGCCGCCGAGCTGGTGGAGGAGAGCGTGCCCGGGTTTGAACCCTGGTTTGAGCCCATCCTGGAGCCGGCCAGCGGCGAGATCGAATCCCTGCTCTTCGCCCTCCAGGCGGCGGTGGGGTCCGGCGTGGTGTGCTTTATCCTGGGCCGCATCACCGCCCGGAAACCGGACAACAAGGACGCGTGACCACATGGGGACCGATCGCTATGCCTATGCTTCCCGCCTGCGGCGGGTGGACGCCATCCCCAAGCTGTGGCTGTCGCTGATGCCCCTGCTCCTGTGCGTGTGCTGTGACAGCGCCGCCGTGGGAGTGGCCACCCTGCTTCTGATGGGGGGACTCAATGTGTGGCTGGGCGGGCAGAGGCTGAGGACGGTCCTCCGTTTTCTCAAGGTCCCGCTGGCCTTTCTGGCCGTGGGCTGTCTCACCATCCTGGTGCGTCCCCTCTCGCCGGAGGAGGGCGCACTGTGGGCGGTGGAGCTTCTGGGCCGCTTCCGCTGGGGAATCACGGCGGAATACCGGGATCTGAGTCTCATGGTGCTCTGTAAGGCCATGGGAGCGGTGTCGGCCATGTATTTTCTCTCCCTGAATACCCCCGTCACCGACGTGACCCTGGCCCTGGAGCGGCTGCGGGTGCCCAAGCTCCTGGTGGAGCTGATGGAGCTGATCTACCGCTTCATCTTTGTCCTCACGGACACCGCCGGACGCATCCGGGTGGCCCAGGAATCCCGGCTGGGCTACCAGGGCTGGCGCAGAAGCCTGGAGAGCATGGGGACGCTGGTCTCCATGCTCTTCCTCCGGGCCTGGCGGCAGGGGGAGCGCTCTTTTACCGCCCTGGAATCCCGGGGCTATAAGGGGCGTCTGGACACGCTGCCCGCCGCCGCCGTGCCGGGGAAATGGCTCTATGCCGTGCTGGCCGGAGTGAGCGCGGCGCAGCTGGGCGCGCTGGCGCTGGAAAGGAGCTTGCTGGGATGAACTACGCCATCGAGACAAGGGAACTGTGCTATACCTATGAGGACGGCACCCGGGCCCTGGACGCCATCTCCATCCGGGCTGCCCGGGGGGCGGTCACGGGGATTCTGGGTGCCAACGGCGCAGGCAAGTCCACCCTCTTTCTCAACCTGAACGGGGTGCTCACTCCCTCCGGGGGGCAGGTGCTGCTGGACGGGAAGGAGGTATCCTATGCCCGCCGGGATCTGCCCGAGCTGCGCCGGAAGGTGGGCATCGTCTTTCAGGACCCGGACGACCAGCTCTTCTCCGCCGATGTGTACCGGGACATCTCCTTCGGAGCGGTGAACCTGGGCCTGCCTCCGGAGGAGGTGCGCCGGCGGGTAGAGCTGGCCATGGAGCGCACGGGGGTGACCGCCCTGCGGGACAAGCCCACCCATGCCCTCTCCTATGGACAGAAGAAGCGGGTGGCCATCGCCGGTGTTTTAGTAATGGAACCCAGTGTGATGATTTTGGATGAGCCCACCGCGGGACTGGACCCTCAGGGAGTGAGCGAGCTGATGCGCCTGCTCACCGCCCTGCGGGACCAGCTGGAGATGACCATTCTGCTGGCCACCCACGATATGGATATCGTGCCCCTCTACTGTGACTACGCCTATGTACTCAGCGGAGGGCGCGTGGCGGGGGAGGGAACGGCGGAGGAGCTGGTCTGCCAGCCCGGACTCCTGCGGGAAAACCACCTGCGCCTGCCCCGGATGGCCCATCTGATGGAGGTCCTGGCCCGGGAGGACGGGATGGATCTGCCCCGCTCGGCCGCCACCATTGGGGCGGTCCGCCGGGCCATATTAGAGCTGCTCAACAAGGAGGAAATGAGATGAAGCGAGGAATACTGTACGGCGTGGGGGTGGGTCCCGGGGACCCGGAGCTGCTCACCCTGAAGGCGGTGCGCATTCTGCGGGAGGCCAACGTGGTGGCCATGCCCGACAAGGGCAGCGGTGAGCAGACCGCCCGCAAGATCGTGCAGGCCTATATCGAGGGGAAGGAGCTCCTCTCCTGCCCCACCCCCATGGTGCGGGACAAGGAGGTGCTGGCGCAGAGCTATGAGGCAAACGCCGACACCTTGTGCGCCCTGCTGGATCAGGGGAAGAACGTGGCCTTCATCACCCTGGGAGACCCGTCGGTCTACTCCACCTATCTCTACATCCATGAGCGGGTGGCCGAGCGGGGCTACGAGGCCCGCCTGATCCCCGGCGTGCCCTCCTTCTGCGCCGTGGCCGCCCGGCTGGGCATCAGCCTGTGCCAGGGAGAGGAGCGGCTCCTCATCGTTCCGGCTAGCCACAGCGTGGAGGACTGCGTGGATTTCCCCGCCAATCAGATCTACATGAAGGCCGGACGGCGTCTGGGCGAGCTCCTGGAGACGCTGGAGCAGCATGGACGGCTGGAGGGGGCCATGGCGGTCTCCAACTGCGGCATGGAGGAGGAGCAGGTCTGGCCCCGGGCGGCCGACATGGACCCGGAGAGCCGCTATTTCTCCGTCCTCTTCGCGCCGGGAAAGGACCGGGACTGAGATGGGCATTTACTACTGCGGCCTGAGCGACCGGCGGGCCCCCATCGCCCTGCGGGAGCGGCTCTCCTTTACCAAGGGGCGGGTGGAGGAGGTCTGCGCCCAGCTGGCCCGCCGGCCCGGCATCCGGGGCTGTGTCCTCCTCTCCACCTGCAACCGCACCGAGCTCTACTGCTCCTGGGAGGGGGAGCTGCCCCCCGGACCCCAGCTCCTCTGCGAGGCTGCGGGGGTGGAACTCTCCCTCTTTGACGGAGCCTTCCGGACGCTGTCGGGGGAGGAGGCGGGACGCCACCTCTTTGAGGTGGCTGCCGGCCTGCGCTCCCGGATCTGGGGAGAGGATCAGATCCTCTCCCAGGTGCGGGAGGCTCTGACCATCGCCCGGCGGGCGGGGAGTACGGACAGCGTGCTGGAGACCCTCTTCCGCATTGCGGTGTCGGCCGGGAAGGAGCTGCGGAGCAAGGTCCGTGTGAGCGGCGTGTCCCCCTCCTCGGCGGCCCGGGCGGTGGAGGTCCTCCAGGCGGAGACCGGGGGCTTGGCAGGCAAGCGGGCGCTCGTCATCGGCAACGGGGAGATGGGACGGCTCTCGGCCCGGCTCCTGCGGGAGGCGGGGTGCGCCGTGACCGTGACCCTGCGCACCTACCGCCATGGGGAGACGGTGGTCCCCGCTGGGTGTGCCGTGGCCCCCTATGAGGAGCGCTACCAGGCCATGGAGGGAATGGATCTCCTCCTCTCGGCCACTACCAGTCCCCACTATACGGTGGGGGCAGAGGAGTACGACGCCCTCTCCCGTCCCCCGCGTCTGCTGGTGGATCTGGCCATCCCTCGGGACATCGCCCCCCAGGTGGGGGAGCGGGCAGACGTGACCCTCTACAACATCGACACCCTGGGCTGCGGCGTGGAGCGGGTGATCCCGCCGGAGGGGGAGGCCATCCTCACCGCCGCCATGGAGCGCTTCCGCCAGTGGGAGGGCTATCGCTCCAGCCTGGGGGCCATCGAAGAGGTCAAGGCGGCGGTGCTGGAGCGGGTGCTGGCCGCCGGATGCGCGGAGCTGGAGCCGGAAGAGGCCGCCGAACTGGCCGTGAGCCGGGCGGTGGAGCTGCTGGCCGGGAATCTGAAGGGCTGTTTGAGCGCGGAGGACCTGACCCACTGCGCCCGCAAGATCCGCGCCCACACCCGGGCATAGAGAGGAGGAAGGGCCATGGAACCAAACAGAATGCTGTTTCCCCTCTTTGTGGACCTGCGGGACAAGCGGGCCGTGGTGGTGGGCGGCGGAACGGTAGCCGCCCGGCGCACCGGTGTGCTGCTGCGCTTTGGGGCCCGGGTGCGGGTGGTGGCCCCTCAGGTAAAAGAGCGGCTGGAGGGCGCGGAGTATGTGCTGCGCCCCTATGCCCCGGGGGATCTGACCGGGGCGGACCTGGCGGTGGCCGCCACCGATGACCGCCAGGTGAACGCCGCGGTGGGGGAGGAGGCCCGGAGCCTGGGCATCCCTGTCAGCGTGGCAGACGCGCCCGGAGAGTGTACCTTTTTCTTTCCCGCCATCTGTGAGTGCGGAGAACTGATCGCCGGCATGGTCTCCCGCAACGGGGACCACCGGGCCGTGGCCGGAGCGGCCCGGGCGGTGCGCCGGACATTGGAGGAGTGGAAATGAGCGTGATCCGTATCGGAAGCCGGGAGAGCCTGCTGGCCGTCCGGCAGTCCGAGCTGGTAATGGAGGCCATGCGCGCCCTCTGTCCCGGTGTGGAGCTGGAGCTGGTGACCATGAAGACCACCGGGGACAAGATCCTGGACCGGACGCTGGACCAGGTGGGCGGAAAGGGGCTATTCGTCCGGGAGCTGGACGCGGCCCTGCTGGAGGGACGGGTGGATATCACCGTCCACAGCCTCAAGGACCTGCCCATGGAGACCCATCCGGAGCTGCCGGTGGTGGCCTTTCCCCGGCGGGCCGATCCCCGGGATGTGCTGGTACTGCCCGAGGGCGCGGCGGAGCTGGATCGGACGAAGCCCATCGGCTGTGCCAGCCGGCGGCGCGCGCTCCAGCTGGAACGCCTCTTTCCCGGGTTAGAAGTCCGGCCGGTCCGGGGGAATGTACAGACCCGGCTGCGCAAACTGGACAGCGGGGAGTACGGCGCCCTGGTTCTGGCATCCGCGGGACTGTGCCGCCTGGGACTGGAGGGGCGCATCGCCCGGTATTTTTCCACGGAAGAGATGCTCCCCGCCGCCGGGCAGGGCATCCTGGCCGTCCAGACCCGGCGGGACGCCCCGGCGTGGCTGGAGGGCCTGAACGACCCGGACGCCCGGGACTGTGCCCTGGCGGAGCGGGCCTTTGTGCGGGTACTGGACGGGGGATGTTCCTCCCCGGTGGCCGCCTACGCCGTGATCGAGGGGGAGGAGCTCCTCCTTACCGGTATGGACGAGACCGGCCGGCGGCAGACCATCCGGGGGAGCCGGCAGGAGGCCGAGGCCCTGGGCAGCCGCCTGGGCGCACGGATCAAGGAGGAGAAATGCCATGGGTAAGGTGATTCTGGTCGGAGCCGGTCCCGGAGATCCGGGCCTGCTCACCGTCAAGGGGCGGGAGGCTTTGGCCCAGGCCGACGTGGTGGTCTATGACCGCTTGGTGAGCCCCGCCATTCTGGACCTCATCCCGGCGAAGGCCCGGCGGATCGACGTGGGCAAGAACGCCGGATGCCACCCCGTGCCCCAGGAGGAGATCAACCGCATCCTCCTGGAGGAGGGGAGCGGGAACCAGGTGGTGGTCCGCCTCAAGGGGGGCGATCCCTTCCTCTTCGGGCGGGGCGGGGAGGAGCTGGAGCTCCTGGCCCGGCACGGCGTCCCCTTTGAGGAGGTGCCCGGCATCACCTCGGCCATTGCCGCCCCGGCCTACGCGGGCATCCCGGTGACCCACCGGGATTTCTGCTCCTCCCTCCACATCATCACCGGCCACCGCCGGGCGGGGGAGAAGCTGGATATCGACTTCGAGGCCCTGTGCCGCACGAAGGGTACCCTGGTCTTTCTGATGGGGGTATCGGCCCTTCCGGACATCTGCGCCGGGCTTCTGGCGGCCGGAATGGACGGCGCCACCCCGGCTGCCGTGGTGGAGCGGGGAACCACCCCTGACCAGCGGCGGATCTCTGCCACCCTGGAAGAGCTGCCCGCACGGGCGGCCGCAGCAGAGGTGCGCAGCCCCGCCGTCATCGTGGTAGGGGGCGTGTGTGCCCTGGCAGAGGAATTTGACTGGTTTGACCGGCTCCCCCTGCGGGGCAAGCAGGTGGTGGTCACCCGGCCCCGGGAGCGCGCCGGGACGCTGACCGGACGGCTGCGTGCCCTGGGGGCCCAGGTGTGGGAGTACCCCTGCATCGAGACCATCCCCCTTTCGCCCTGTCCCGAGATGGAGGAGGCGCTGGGACACCTGGAGCGGTATGAGTGGCTGGCTCTCACCAGTCCAGCCGGGGCCGAGTTCCTCTGGGCGGCTCTGGAGCGGATGGGTCTGGACGCCAGAGTTCTGGCCGGGGTGCGCCTGGCTGCCATCGGGCCGGGGACGGCCCGTGCGCTGGCCGGGCATGGATTAAAGGCCGACCTGATCCCGGAGGTCTACGACGCATCCCACCTGGGCGAGGCGCTGGCCGCCCAGGCTGCGGGCAGGGTCCTCCTCCTGCGTGCCAGGGAGGGGTCCCCCGCCTTGACGCAGGCGCTGGAACGCGCTAAACTGGAATATAACGACGTGGCTATCTATGAGACCTGTTACCGCAATCCCCGGAGCCAGGCTCTGCGGGAGGCGGTGGAGGAGGGCCGGGTGGATCTGGTGACCTTTACCTCGGCCTCCACGGTGAAGGGATTTCTCGCCACGGTGGGGGAGGGGGCCGACCTCTCCCGCATCACCGGCATATGCATCGGGGAGCAGACCGCCGCCGAGGCCCGGCGCAGCGGCATCCCCGTCCGGGTGGCCCGTTCGGCCACTCTGGAGGCCCTGACCGAGTGCGCGGTGGAGTGCGCCCGGGGGTGAGCCCGTCTGACAAGCAAGAAAAACAAGGAGGCCATTTCCATGGACCTGAGCATTCGGCCCCGCCGCCTGCGGGGCAATGAGAGCATCCGGAGGCTGTGCCGGGAGACCCGTCTCTCCCCCGACAGCCTGATCTATCCCATCTTTGTGGACGAGACCCTGACGGGCACCCGCCCCATCCCTTCGCTGGAGGGACAGCTCCACTACGGGCTGGACAGCGTGGGACAGGCGGTGGAGGACTGTCTGGCTCACGGGGTGGGCCGGTGCATCCTCTTTGGCCTGCCGGAGCACAAGGACGCCACGGGCTCCTCCGCCTGGGATGAGCATGGCGTGGTGCAGGAGGCGGTGCGCCTCATCAAGCGGTCCTATCCCGATTTCTATGTCATCACCGACGTGTGCATGTGCGAGTACACCGACCACGGCCACTGCGGGGCTCTGTGCGGCCACAGCGTGGACAACGACGCCACGCTGGAGCTGCTGGCTAAGACCGCGCTCTCCCACGCCCGGGCGGGCGCCGATATGGTGGCTCCCTCCGACATGATGGACGGCCGTGTGGCGGCCATCTGGGCCAGACTGGACGAGCACGGATTCCAGAATGTGCCCATTCTGTCCTACTCGGCCAAGTACGCCTCGGCCTTTTACGGTCCCTTCCGGGCGGCGGCCGGCTCCGCCCCCTCCTTCGGGGACCGGAAGGGATACCAGATGGACCCCCATAACCGGAAAGAGGCCCTCAAGGAGTGCGCGCTGGATGTGGAGGAGGGGGCCGACCTGCTGATGGTCAAGCCCGCGCTCCCCTATCTGGATGTGATCCGGGAGTGTGCCAATGCCTTCCGCCTGCCCCTGTGTGCCTACCAGGTGTCGGGAGAGTACGCCATGATCAAGGCGGCGGCCCGGGAGGGGCTCATCGACGAGTACCGGGTCATGTGTGAGAGCGCCGTGTCCATCTTCCGGGCAGGGGCCAATATGCTCATTACCTACTATGCCAAGGAGCTGGCCGACGCCATGCGGAAGGGGGAGATCGGATGATGAACCGGCACAAAACCTCTCAGGAGCTCTTTGCGGAGGCCCTCAAGGTACTCCCCGGCGGCGTCAACTCTCCCGTGCGGGCCTTCCGTGCGGTGGACATGGCCCCCCGCTTCATTGCCCGCGCCAACGGCCCGTACATCTACGACGTGGAGGGGCGCGGCTACATCGACTATGTCTGCTCCTGGGGTCCCATGATCCTGGGGCACAACCACCCGGTCATCCGGGAGGCGGTGGAGCGGGCCGTCAAGGACGGACTCAGCTTCGGCGCTCCCACTGAGCGGGAGGTGGAGATCGCCCAGCTCATGGTGGAGCTGGTCCCCAACATCGACATGGTGCGCATGGTCAACTCAGGAACGGAGGCCGTCATGTCGGCCATCCGTCTGGCCCGCGGGGCCACCGGACGGGATAAGATCATCAAGTTTGAGGGCTGCTACCACGGGCACAGCGACTGCCTGCTGGTGGGAGCGGGTTCCTCCGCCCTGGCGGGAGGACATCCCACCTCGGCGGGCGTGCCCCAGGACGTGGTGCGCCACACCCTGACCGCCCAATTCAACGACCTGGACAGCGTGGAGCGTCTGTTGGAGGCCAATCAGGGCGAGGTGGCCTGCGTCATTGTGGAGCCCGTGGCGGCCAACATGGGCGTAGTGAACCCCGCACCCGGCTTCCTGAGCGGTCTGCGGACCCTGTGTGACAAGTATGGTGCGCTGCTGGTCTTTGACGAGGTCATCACCGGCTTCCGGCTGGCGCTGGGCGGAGCCCAGGCCTATTTCGGCGTGCGGGCCGACATCGTGACCTTTGGAAAGATCATCGGCGGCGGCATGCCGGTGGGGGCCTACTGCGCACGGCGGGAGCTGATGGAAGAGGTGGCGCCCTGCGGTCCGGTCTATCAGGCGGGCACCCTCAGCGGCAACCCGGTGGCCATGGCCGCGGGACTAGCCCAGCTGAGCTGGCTGAAGAGCCATCCGGAGATCTATTCCATGATCGAGGAGAAAGCCCTCTGGCTGGCCCGGGAGTTCCGGGTGCTGGCGGAAAAGCACGGGGTAGCCGTCTCCATCAACCAGATCGGCAGCCTGCTCTCCCCCTTCTTCACACCCAGCAGTGTGAGCACCTTTGTGGATGCCAAGGGGAGCGATGTGGGGATGTACGCCCGGTATTTCGCCGGAATGCTGGAGCGGGGCGTCTACTTGGCTCCCGCCCAGTTTGAGGCCATGTTCCTCTCGGCAGCCCACACCGAGGAGCTGTTGGAGCACACCCGCGTTGCGGCGGACGAGGTCTTTGCCGCGCTGTAACTAGGAAAACAAGAGCCCCCACAGAATAAAAATTCTGCGGGGGCTCTTTCTATCTGTTATCGGGAGGGATTGGAGGCCTCCGGCTGAATGCCGGCAGCCAGCCGCTGGGTCAGGCCGTGCTCCAGCAGATACCGGGATACCGCCGGCGGGACCAGGTGGGACCAGGGCTTCCCCTCCGCGATCAGCCGGCGGACCTCCGTTCCGCTGGTGAGGCGCTGGCTGTCGTCCCGCACCCAGAGGACCCGGGTGGGAAAGCCCAGATCGGTCAGGACCTGGCGCTTGTGGTATCCCCACTGGTCGTAGATGGTCACATAGCACACAGCCTCCCGGGGGATAAACTCGGGGATGCGCTCCGGGTGCTCAATGGGGAAGGGAACAATATCAAAGCGCTCCCGGGGAAGTCCGGCCTCGGTGAGTGCATCCCGGAGCATGGCCAGGCGCTCATAGTAGGTGAAGGGATTGGCCGAGGCGTTCATGCGGCCCAGATCCCGGAGCTCCTCCGGGGCGTGCTCCCAGGGGTCGAAGTGGGTCACGCCCACCAGAAGATGTTCGCAGCGCTGCGCCCCTGCCAGCAAGTATTCCATATGCCCCAGGTGCAGCCCCTGAAAACGGCCCATGACCACGCCCAATGTATCTCTCTGTTCCATATCCATCCGCCTGTCCAGCTCCTGTCTCTGATTTGCCGCCCGTGCAGCAGACACTATCTTAGTCGAAACCGGGCAAAAAGGGAAGAAGGGAGGAGACTTTATCGAAAAATACAATAGCAATGGAAGAAATAGGGGGAAAAACGGGTTGACATCGAGCTTCAAAAGACATATAATGACTTTATCTCCCGAGGGGAGACGCGCCGCCGTGGGCGGGCGTGAGGAAAAGGCGAGGAAAATGCCGCGGGTCATCCCGCGGCATTTGACGTTTTTCGGGAAATAGGATAGAATACATTCCAACAGATGGACCGGGCCTGGACGGATGCCCGGAGGACCACAAGGAGGACATCGGTGTGTGGCGCAGTATCTTTGATCCCCAAAACGGTTTTTTTCAGACCATTGACCTGATTTTCAATCTGGCGGCCCTGAGCCTGCTCTGGGTGGCGCTGTGTATTCCGGTGGTCACGGCGGGCCCGGCCACCACAGCCCTTTACTACACGCTGGTTAAGTGCATCCGGAAGGGGGAGCCCTATCCCTTCCGGAATTTTCTGGAGTGCCTGAAGAGCAATTTCAAGGTGAGCTTTCTGACCGGGCTGGTGTGCCTGGTGGCGGGACAGCTGGTGCTGGGGGGACTGTATGTGGTCTACCAGATGGCCCTGGCGGGCAACCGTGCGGCCATGTCCCTGCTGCTGGTCTATGCACTGGTGACGCTGGTACTGCTGGGGGTGCTGGGCTATGTATTCCCGGTGATCTCCCGATTCAGCCAGGGGGTTTGGGGGGCTCTGGGCCTGGCTCTCCGGCTGGCGCTGGGGCATCTTCCCTCGACCCTGGGACTGGGGGTAGTGCTGCTGGCGGCGGGACTGGTGTCGGTGCGGTATCTGGTGCCGCTGATGATCCTGCCCGCCCTGGCTGGACTGGCGGCCTCCCTGCTGCTGGAGCGGATCTTCCGCCCCTATACCATTCCGGAGGAGGGGCTGCCGGAAGATCCGGCGGAGCGGCCCTGGTATCTGCGCTGACTCGTTGTGCACATAGGAAAACGTCCGGCTCTCCACAGGGAGAGCCGGACGTTTTTTGTTTTGCTATGCTGTGACCGGATTAAAACTCGGGCAGGGAAGCGGCAGCCACAGACTGACCCACGCGGCGGGCCTTCTCGTCGGGCAGGGTGGGATTGATCTTGGAGGCGATGTCGGCATACTCCTCAGCCAGCACACGCTTGGCCTCGGCCAGCACGATGTCGCCGCCCTTGCCGGACATCACGCGGCCCAGCAGCAGGATGTGCTTGAAGCCGTAGAAGTGATAGTACAGGCGCAGGGCATGGCCCAGATACACGCCGATGGAGCGGTAGATGGCGGCGGCACGGTCGTCGTCCTTCTCCATGAGGCCCTGCACCACCTTGAGCTTCTCGGCGGGGGAGAGGGACTCGTCCAGCTCAATGCCGGCAGCGGGGGCCAGCTTGATGACGGAATCCTGGGAGAAGTACTTCACGCCGCAGCCGATGTCGCCGGACCACTCGTCCACCATGGCGGTGGGGGCGGCGTCCACGGGGACGAAAGCCAGCTCGTTGAGCCAGCCGGTGATGTTGCCCTTGTCATCCACGAAGCCAACAGCCTCGCTGGTGCCCATGGCGATACCCAGGACGTTGTTCTCCTCCAGGCTCATGGCGCCGGCCAGAGCGGACACGTCGCCGTCGTTGGCCACCACGATGGGCACATCGCCAAACTCCTTGGCGGCGCGGATGTAGATGTCCTTGACCTTGGCGTCAAAGTCTTCCTTGCCCACCTTCAGGAACAGGGAGGCCACCATGGTGCGGTTGTCGATGTAGATGCCGGCGGAGGACACGCCGATGGCGTCCACGCGGGGCATATGGGCAGCGGCGGACTTCATGGCGTCCACGATGCCCTGGTAGTGATAGTCGGGGTCGGAGTTGGTCTTGGGGAACCACACCACCTCTTCGGAGAAGACGGGCTCACCGTCGATGACAGCGGAGACCTTGCGGTCGCTTCCGCCGGCGTCAAAGCCGATGCGGCAGCCGTTCATGTGGCGGCCGATGGCCTCGGACTTGCTCACCTCAGCGGGAACGGCGTCGCAGTAGACCACCTCGAAGGGATGCTCATAGACGCCGGCCATGAAGTCCTCGTCAAAGGCGCGGGTGCCTTCCTTGGAGTAGGCCTTGTGAATGGCCTCATAGATGGCCTTGTCGCCCGCGATATAGACCTTGAAGCCGCCCTTGAGCCACAGCAGGGTCTTGATGATGCGGTCCACATAGTAGAGGTCGGCCTCAGCCATCTCGGGAGTACCGTGAATGAAGGTCTTGTAGACAGCGACCTGACCGGCAGAGCGCTCCACCGCGATGTCCAGGGGCTTGGAAGCGCCCTTCAGAAAGGACTCATAGAAGGGGAAGAGCGGAATGTAGTTGGGGTCCAGCTCAGGGAGATTACGAACGGAAACGTCAATGCCGAGGTGTTTCATCGGTATCCTCCTCCTTGAATGTATCATTTGGGGGTATTTTTTGTACCGCCCATCAAATTTATCCACTTATAGGCTATCAGTTTTTTTCAATCTGTCAAGGGATTTCCGAGAAAAATCGAAAAAACTTTCAAAGAAGCTATTGACTGAAAGTTACTTTCAACGGTATGATATAGGCGATAAGGAAAGGGAAGCCTGTTTCAAGCCCCCGTCCATTATGCAATTTGTATCAAAAGGAAGGCGGAACGAAGTTATGGATACTGCTATGAGAGAGCGCCTTGAGGCCCATCAGAAGTGGATCAAGGAGGAGCTGGACATCTGCGTCAACTTCTGGCTGAAAAACGGTATGGACCACGTCAACGGCGGCGTATACACCTGCCTGGACCGCAAGGGCGAGATCTATTCCACTGATAAGAGCGTCTGGATGCAGGGCCGCTGCGCCTGGATGTTCGCCTACCTGTGCCACCAGTACGGGGTGAAGGAGGAGTGGCTCCAGGCCAGCAAGAGCTGCCTGGACTTTATGGAGGCCCACTGCATCAACCGAGAGGCCGGCAACCGGATGTACTTCACCGTTACCGCGGAGGGCAAGCCCCTGCGCCAGCGCCGCTACTGCTTCTCCGAGGGCTTCTACGCCATTGCCAACGCCGAGTACTACGGCGTCACCGGCGACGCCGCCTGCCTGGAGCGCGCCCGGGCTGCCTATGAGCTGATCTACCAGCTCAACAACGGCCTCATCCAGGATCCCACCGGCATGGGTCCCAAGACTATCCCCACCACCCGTACCGGCCGCGCTCTGGCCGATCCCATGATCTACCTGAACATCACCTCCGTGCTTCGCCGGGTGGACACGGATCCGGAGCGGCAGAAGCTCTACGCCGCCCGGGCCCAGGAGTGTGTGGAGACCATCTTCCAGTACCACTACAAGCCTGAGCTCAAGTGCACCCTGGAGTCTGTGGCGCCCGACGGAACCCCCCGTCTGGATGTCACCGAGGGCCGCGTGGTCAACCCCGGCCACGACATCGAGTGCTCCTGGTTCCTGATGGAGGCGGCCAACTACGCCCACGACGCTGAGACCCACGCCACCGCCGTCAAGATCTTTGACCAGGCCTTTGAGGCTGGCTGGGACAAGGAGTACGGCGGACTGCTCTACTTCATCGACTGCCTGGGCAAGCCCACCGAGGCCTACGAGCACGATATGAAGCTCTGGTGGCCCCACGACGAGATCCTGATCGCGTCCATGATGATCTTCCGGGATACCGGGGACGTGTCCTACCTGGAGAAGTTCGAGCAGACCCTGGACTACTGCAAGAAGCACTTCTCCGACCGGGAGTATGGCGAGTGGTACGGCTATCTACGCCGTGACGGCCTTCCCACCATGCCCTCCACCAAGGGTTCCACCTTCAAGGGCCCCTTCCATCTGCCCCGTATGCTCTCCATGGTGGACAACATGCTGGGACAGATTCTGGCCCGGGACTGATTCTGCCCGCGGCAAGCGCAGGGAGGTGAGGACCCATGCCGCAGGTCAATGTGTTCGCCCGGCTGGATAATGAGTATTATCAGCTGACCGGTGCGGAAAAAAAGGTGGCCGACTATGTGGTCAGCCACGAAAAACAGACCCAGTATATGTCCATCTCAGAGCTGGCCGAGGAGTGCGGCGTGGCCGAGGCCACCATTTCCCGCTTCTGCCGCCGGATGGGGTATAAGGGGTACAGCGCCTTCAAACTGGCTGTGGCCAACTCTACGGTGATTCCGGAGCGGGTCTCTCCCATCCAGGAGATGGATCTGGAGGAGGGGGAGATCAGTCCCTGCCAGCGGCTTTACAACGCGGATGTGGCCGCCATCGCCCAGACACGCAAGCTCATTCGCCCGGAGGAGATCGCCCGGGCGGTGGACCTGATGATGGGGGCGGGGAAGGTCCTGTGCATGGGACAGGGCGGCTCCATGATCATGGCCCAGGAGGCGGCCCATCTCTTCTCCACGGTGCGGCCCAATTTCTACCCCATCTGCGACGCCCACATGCAGGCCATCTGGACGGCCCAGCTGGCGCCGGGAGATGTGGTGCTCTACTTCTCCTACTCCGGCGCCACCCGGGATCTGGTGGAGGTGCTGGCCCAGGCAAAGGGGAGAGGGGCCAGGTGCATCCTAATCAGCCGCTTTCCCAAGTCGCCCGGCTCGCAGTATGCTGATCTGGTGCTCCAGTGCGGTTCCAAGGAGGGCCCCCTCCAGCTGGGAACGGTGGCGGCGCGGATGGCTCAGCTCTATCTGCTGGACGTGCTCTTCCATGAGATGTACCAGCGGGACCCCAAGGGCGCGGAGGAGAGTCGGGAGCGCATCGCCGACGCTCTTTCGGAGAAACACCTCTGATCGAAACGGGAAGAAGTTTTGAAAAAAATTTCAGTTTGAATTGAAAAGAAAAATATTTTCAGTTAACTATTGACAAAAAGGGTTTGTGATTGTACAATCTACACAACGGGTATCTCTGGCACTCGAGAGAAATTATTCAAATCATGAGGAGGAGATCAGCAATGAATCTGAAAAAAGCAGTTGCTCTTGCACTGGCAACCGGCATGACCCTGAGCCTGGCCGCCTGTGGCGGCGGGGACGCCAAGACCAGCGGGACGCCCGCTCCCGCGGCCAGCGGCTCCGGTGCCGCTACCGGCACCGAGATCACCATGTGGACCTACCCCATCGGTAAGTGGGGCGGCACCGAGGCCAAGGTGGACGAGATCATCGCCGCCTTCAACGCCGAGTATCCTGACATCAAGGTGAACGTGGAGTTCCTGGACTACACCAACGGCGACACCCAGGTCACCTCCGCGATCACCGCCGGCAATACCCCCGACATCATCATGGAGGGTCCTGAGCGCCTGGTCTCCAACTGGGGCGCTGCCGGTAAGATGGTGGATCTGAGCGATCTGTGGACCGAGGAGGCTACCGCCGACATCGCCGCTGTGAGCGAGTCCGTGGTCAACGCCTGTAAGAGCAACGACGGTACTTACTATGAGTACCCCCTGTGCATGACCACCCACTGCATGGCCATCAACAAGGAGGTCTTTGAGGCCGCCGACGCTATGCAGTACATCAACGACGAGACCCGCACTTGGAACAGCACCGAGGACTTCCTCAAGGCCATCGCTGCTGTGAAGGCCTCCGGTCAGGTGGCCACCCCCGGTATCATCTACTGCGGCGGCCAGGGCGGCGACCAGGGTACCCGCGCGCTGGTGAACAACCTGTACGGCGGCACCTACACCAATGCCGACCACACCGAGTACACCGCCAACTCCGCTGAGAACGTCAAGGCCCTCCAGACTCTGTCTGAGCAGGTCAAGGCCGGCAACCTGACTGCCGACGCCAGCTTCCAGGCTGCCGACGAGCTGCAGGCCTTTGCCAACGGCACCGCTGCTATGACCTTCTGCTGGAACGCCTCCAACCAGGCTCAGTATGCCTCTCAGGTCTCCTTCACTCCCTACGCGGTGGCCTTCCCCACCGATCAGGAGACTCCCGCTCTGTGCGGCGGCATCTGGGGCTTCGGTATCTTCGACAACGGCGATGAGGCCAAGATCGAGGCTGCCAAGACCTTCATCAAGTTCGTCTGTGACGACGCCGAGCAGGGTCCCGAGAGCGTCCGCCTCTCCGGCTTCTTCCCCGTGCGTGCCTCTCAGGGCGACGTCTATGCCGGCACTGAGGACGAGGCCCGTATGGCTGAGTTCCAGGTCATGATGCCTTACCTGGGCGACTACTACAACGTCATCGGCGGTTGGACCGAGCAGCGCACCAACTGGTTCAACATGCTGCAGCAGATCTTCGTCAGCGGCGAGGACGTGCAGACTGCGGCCGACAACTTCGTGGAGGCCAGCAACGCCGCCATCAAGTAAGACCTCTTTACACGCAATCATGCGCCCGCTCCCTATTTGAGAGGGGGCGGGCGCATTCGCTTTGACCCGCGGAGAGCGGGGGAGAGGAAGCGTATTTTACGACAAAGGGGAACGATACGTTATGGAGCAAAAATCCGTGCCGGCTGCGGCAAAAAAGCCCAAAAAGGAACGGCGCTCTGAGTTCTCCGGCATGAGCAAGGCTCTGGTACGCCGGGAAACGATTTCCGCCTACCTCTTTCTGCTGCCCAGCCTGATTTTCTTTGTGGGGTTCGTTGTGATCCCCATGATCATCTGTGTGGTATACAGCTTTCTGGACTACGGCCTGGCGGGCTTTGAAGGGTTCGCCGGTCTGAACAACTACATCGAGATGTTCCAGGATAAGGTCTTTATCCGGGCCTTCTGGAATACGGTACTCATCGTGGTCGTAGCCGTGCCTACGGTCACCGCGTTTTCGCTGTGGGTGAGCTCCGCCATCTGCCCCATGAAGGCGGTCACCCGTTCTTTCTTCCGCTGCGTGTTCTATCTGCCCGTGGTCACTGGTACCGTGGCGGTCACCGTGGTGTGGAAGTGGATGTTCAACCCCTACACCGGTCTGCTCAATCAGATCCTGGGGACCACCGGTTTCAACTGGCTGGGCAATCCCAAGACCGCGATCTGGTGTATCATCATGATCCTGTTTACCACCTCCATCGGCCAGCCCATCGTGCTCTACGTGGCGGCCCTGGGCAACGTGGACCAGTCCCTCATCGAGGCGGCCCAGGTGGACGGCGCCACCAAGCTCCAGGTGTTCTGGAAGATCAAGTGGCCCCAGATCATGCCCACCACCCTGTACATCCTGGTCATCACCACCATCAACAGCTTCCAGTGCTTCGCGCTCATCCAGCTGCTGACTTCGGGCGGACCCAACCACGCCACCGATACCATCATGTACTATATCTTTGATATGGCGTATAAGTATCAGCGCTTCGGCTATGCCAACGCCATGGGTGTCGTTCTGGCCCTGATCATCGCGGTGTTCTCCGCCGTGCAGTTCAAGGTCACGAAGACCGACAACGGTTAAGGGGGTGAAGAGATGAACAACAGTCTTGCCATGAAACAGTCCAAGGGATATCGGGCATTCGCCTTTGTCATCCTCTTCCTCCTGGCTGTCTTCTTCATTTTCCCGCTGTACTGGATCATCACCGGTTCCTTCAAGACCGCTGCGGCCATCAATGCCCAGCAGCCCCAGTGGTTCCCGCTGGAGCCCACCCTGATGAACTACACCAAGCTCTTCAGCCAGCCGGCCTTCCGGTGGCTGGCCAACACGGTGATCATGGCCGTGGGCGCCATGGTGCTGACCTGCCTGACTGCCGCTCTGGCCGGCTATGCCCTGGCTAAGAAGCGCTTCTATGGGCGCAAGATCCTCTTCAGCCTGCTGGTGTGCGCCATGGCTCTGCCTAAGCAGGTCATCGTCATCCCCCTGCTGCAGGAGATGAACTTCCTGCACCTGCATGACACCCTCTGGGCCGTCATCCTGCCCACCGTAGGCTGGCCCTTCGGTGTGTTCCTGATGAAGCAGTTCTCCGAGACCATCCCCACCGAGATGCTGGAGGCTGCCCGGGTGGACGGCGCCGGCGAGCTGCGTACCTTCTTCAGCGTGGTATTCCCCATGATCAAGCCCGGCGTGGGTGCGCTGGCCATCTTTACCTTCGTCAACTCCTGGAACGACTACTTCCTGCAGTTGATCATGCTCAACAGCCGCACCCAGTGGACCATCTCCCTCGGTATCGCCAGACTCCAGGGCGAGATGGCCAGCGACTTCGGCCTCATCATGGCCGGTGCTGCTCTGGCGGCTATCCCCATCGTGGCAATCTTCATCGCGTTCCAGAAATACTTCACACAGGGTATTGCCATGGGCGCGGTAAAGGGTTAAGATTACTGTGTTTGGAGTCCCTTTCAGACGATGTCTGATCCGGTTATCCGCAACGTGCTGGAACTGACAGGAGGGCCCGCCCTGCAAAGCGGGGCGGGCCCTGTTTCCTGCCGGCTCACATAATTTATTGGAGTGAATCAAAATGAGCGATCTGAACAAGTACCAGGGTGTTATCCCCGCTTTCTACGCCTGCTATGACGACGAGGGCAATATCTCTCCCGAGCGTGTGCGCGGCCTGACCCGCCACCTGATCAGCAAGGGCGTCAACGGCCTGTATGTGGGCGGCTCCTCCGGTGAGTGCATCTACCAGAGCGTGGCCGAGCGCAAGGTGGTGCTGGAGAACGTCATGGCTGAGGCCAAGGGCAAGGTCGTGGTCATCGCCCACGTGGCCTGCAACAACACCGCCGACAGCCAGGAGCTGGCTGCCCATGCCGAGAGTCTGGGCGTGGACGCCATCGCCTCCATCCCGCCCATCTACTTCCACCTGCCCGAGTACGGCATCGCCCAGTACTGGAACGATATCTCCGCCGCCGCCCCCAACACTGACTTCATCATCTATAACATCCCCCAGCTGGCTGGTGTGGCTCTGACTCCCTCCCTCCTGAAGGAGATGAAGAAGAATCCCCGCGTGATCGGCGTGAAGAACTCCTCCATGCCCACCCAGGACATCCAGATGTGGCGTGACGAGGGCGTTATCGTCTTCAACGGTCCCGACGAGCAGTTCATCTCCGGCCTGGCCATGGGCGCCTGCGCCGGCATCGGCGGCACCTATGCGGTCATGCCCGAGCTCTTCCTGAAGGTGCGTGAGCACTTCCAGAAGGGCGAGATGGAGCCCGCCCGTGAGATCCAGAACGAGATCTGCCGCATCATCTATCAGATGTGCTCCGCCCACGGCAACCTCTATGCCACCATGAAGGCCATCCTGGCCAAGAAGGGCGTGGAGTGCGGCTCCGTCCGCAAGCCTCTGCCCGCTCTGGTGGAGAGCGATCTGGCCATTGTGGACGCCTGCGCGGCCCGGATCGACGCGGCGATTGCCAAATACTGCTGATGGGATGCCTGAGGGCACAACAGGAAGGAAGAGATTATCATGAGAATTTATCTGGCAGAAGATTATAAGTCCATGAGCCGTCGGGCCGCCAACATCATCTCGGCCCAGGTCATCACCAAGCCCGACAGCGTGCTGGGCCTGGCCACCGGCGGGACCCCCGTGGGTGCCTACCAGCAGCTGGTGGAGTGGTACAAGAAGGGCGACCTGAGCTTTGCGGAAGTCAAGTCGGTCAACCTGGACGAGTACTACGGCCTCTCTCCCCGTCATGAGCAGAGCTACCGTTACTTCATGCAGAGCAACCTCTTTGACCATATCGACATCAAGTACGAGAACACTCATGTGCTCAACGGCCTGGCCAAGAGCCCCACGGTGGAGTGCGCCGAGTACAATAAGCTCATCCGGGATCTGGGCGGCATCGACCTGCAGCTGCTGGGCATGGGCCACAACGGCCACATCGCCTTCAACGAGCCCGGCGACGACTTCGGTCTGGAGACCCATCTGGTCAATCTGACCGAGAGCACCATCGAGGCCAACAAGCGCTTCTTTGAGAGCAAGGACGATGTGCCCCGTCAGGCGCTGAGCATGGGCATCAAGAACATTATGCAGGCCCGCCGGATCCTGATCGTGGTCAGCGGTGCGGCCAAGGCCGACATCGTGTACAAGGCCTTCTGCGGCCCGGTCACCAAGGAAGTGCCCGCCTCCATCCTCCAGCTCCACCCCGATGTGACCCTGGTGGGCGATAAGGAAGCGCTGAGCAAACTGGTAGAGGCAGGTGTTCCCGTATGCGGCTGACCGGAGCAAAGGTATTTGACGTCCAGAACGGCTTTGTTTCCCGGGATGTGTGCATTGAGGGAGAACTGCTGGCCGACCACAGCTCCGACGGGAAGAGCGCCGACCTGTCCGGGTACTATCTGATCCCCGGTCTCACCGACGTGCATTTCCACGGCGCCAAGGGCCATGATTTCAGCGATGCGGATCCCGAGGGCCTCCAGGTCATGGCCGACTATGAGCTCTCCCGGGGTGTCACTCAGATCTGCCCCGCCGGCATGACCCTGCTGGAGGAGCAGCTCATCAAGGTCTGCAAGAACGCGGCCCAGCATCGGAAGAACAGCAAGAGCGGCGCTCTGCTGTGCGGCGTCAACCTGGAGGGGCCCTTCCTCTCCCGGGCCAAGAAGGGCGCCCAGAACGGCGATTGGCTCCATGAGCCCGATGTGGCCATGCTCCGCCGCCTGGAGGAGGCCTCCGAGGGTCTGGTGAAGCTGGTCTCGGTCGCCCCGGAGGAGCCCGGCGCGCTGGAGTTCATCAAGGAAGTCGCCGACGAGGTGACGGTCTCCATCGCCCACACCACCGCCGACTATGATACCGCCATGGCGGCCTATGCCGCCGGCGCCCGGCAGGCCACCCATCTCTTCAACGCTATGCCGCCCTTTACCCACCGGGCACCCGGCGTGGTGGGCGCGGCTTTCGACACCCCCGAGTGTATGGCTGAGCTGATCTGCGACGGCGTCCACATCCACGCCAGCGTGGTGCGGGCCGTGTTCCAGCTCTTTGGGACCAAGCGGGTCATCCTCATCAGCGACACCATGCGGGCCGCCGGTATGCCCGATGGGGACTATACCCTGGGCGGTCAGCCGGTCCAGGTCAAGGGCAAGTACGCCACGCTGGAGGACGGCACCCTGGCCGGCTCGGTCACCGACCTGATGAACTGCATGAAGACCGCCGTCTCCTTCGGGATCCCCCTGGAGGACGCGGTCCGGGCCGCCGCGGTGAACCCCGCCAAGGCCATCGGCATCTACAGCCGCGTGGGCAGCATTGAGAACGGCAAGCTGGCCAACCTGGCCGTGCTGGATGAAAATCTGGAGCTCAAGGCCGTCTTCCTCAAGGGTGAACTGGTCCACGGAACTGTATAAAAGCACAAAAATATCCTTGCAAAAGGCTTGATTCTCTGGCATAATAGAGACAGCGGCGCGGCTGCGCCACCATTCCAGCCACCCTCTCCTACTCCATTTCCATAGGGGAGGGTGAGCGGTAAAAAAGGAGGAAATCCGCCGGACCGGCGGTGCGGCAGTGTGGAGACCTGCCGTAACGTCCCTGGAGTTTTGCTCTCCATGGACGAGGGAGTGCTTGCGGAGGCATCGCTCCTACGGTCCTCAACCTATGGCAACTGTCAGCCTGAAGAATGTCAAGAAGATCTACGACAACAAGGTCACCGCGGTGCACGACTTCAACCTGGAGATTGCGGACAAGGAGTTTATCGTCCTGGTCGGCCCCTCCGGCTGCGGTAAGTCCACCACCCTGCGGATGATCGCCGGCCTGGAGGATATCTCCGAGGGCGATCTCCTCATCGGCGACAAGCGCATGAACGATGTGGAGCCCAAGGACCGCGATATCGCCATGGTCTTCCAGAGCTACGCCCTGTATCCGCACATGACCGTGTATGAGAACATGGCCTTCTCCCTGAAGCTGCGCAAGCTGCCCAAGGCTGAGATCGACAAGCGGGTGAAAGAGGCGGCCGAGATCCTGGATATCACCCAGTACCTCCAGCGCAAGCCCAAGGCCCTCTCCGGCGGCCAGCGCCAGCGCGTGGCCATCGGCCGCGCCATCGTGCGTGAGCCCCAGGTCTTCCTGATGGACGAGCCGCTGTCCAACCTGGACGCCAAGCTCCGTAACCAGATGCGTGCCGAGATCATCAAGCTCCGTCAGCGCATCAACACCACCTTTATCTACGTGACCCATGACCAGACCGAGGCCATGACTCTGGGCGACCGTATCGTCATCATGAAGGACGGCTTCATCCAGCAGATCGGCACGCCTCAGGAGGTCTTTGATCATCCCGCCAACATCTTTGTGGCCGGCTTCATCGGCATGCCTCAGATGAACTTCTTCGACGCCAAGCTGGAGAAGAATGGCGACCAGTATGTGGTCCGCTGCCAGGGCGCTGTGATCACCCCCGGTGAGAAGATCCAGGCCGGCCTGAAGGCCCGGAACGTGGCTCCCATGGACATCACGCTGGGCGTGCGTCCTGAGCACATCTCCTTCGTATCCGAGCCCTCCGAGACCAGCGTCAAGGGCGTGGTGGACGTGTCCGAGATGATGGGCTCCGAGGTGCACCTGCACGTCAATGCCAGCGGCAAGGACGTGGTGCTGCGTGTTCCCACCACCGACCTGCCCGAGGAGCATCGCGGCGGTATCAACTATGGTACCCAGGTCCACTTCACCTTCCGCAATGACCTGCTGCACCTCTTCAACCCCGAGACCGAGGCCAACCTGCTGGCTCTGGAGTAATAGAGGCGGGCGGACTGCGCGTCTTTCAAAAGTGACTGTGTGTTGAGAAATGAGGACCCTGGCCCACTGGGCCAGGGTCCTTTTTACATTTTGGTTTAATCCAGAAAGACCGTCTCAGCCGCCACACGGGTACAGCCCGCCGGGGCATAGCGCCAGTAGGCCATGCGTCCCTCTGTGATGAAATAGGGGAGGGGGGCAGGTGGCTCCGGAGGCAGATGGTCGATGATGAGAAGCTTGATCTTCATGCGGTCGGGGGCAATGGACTTGAGAAAGACCGACACCCGCTCCCCCTCCGTGAGGTCGGTCCGCGCCTCGGCCAGCCCGGAGAGGTTGGGGGTGAGCTCAATAAAGGCACCGTACTCCTTGATCCCCCGCACGATACCTGGTACCGTCATGCCCGGGTGAAAGGGGCGTACATTTTCCGCCCAGGTGCCCAGCAGCTCCTTGTGGGTGAGGTAGATGCGCTCCCGCTGGGGGTCTATGTCCAGCACCACCGCATAGATGGACTGTCCGATGGTAAAGCGCTGTCCCGGATGGGAGATGCGGGAGACTGAGATATTTTCGATGCCGATCATGGAGGTGACCCCGCAGCCCAGGTCCACGAAGGCCCCGAAGGGCTCCAGGTGGGTGACCACGGCGGGGAGTACCATGCCCGGCCGGGCCTGGGTGAGCAGCAGGTCCAGAGCCATGCGCTGGGCTCTGCGCCGGGAGAGGATGGGCCGCCCGCCCGCCTCCGGTATGGAATCCACCAGGAAGGACACCGGCCGCCCGACCCGGGAGAGGATGGCGATGTCCCGGGTGGTCCCCTCCGCGATGCCCAGGGCGGCCTCGGTCCGGGGGATGGTGGCCAGGCGGCCGTTTCCCAGGGAGACCGTCAGGTTGTGTTCGGCGTCACAGAGCAGTGCGGTCCCTTCCAGTACGGTCTTTGTTTCCATGGCACGGCGCAGTCCCTCCGGCGAGGAACAGGCGGCACGGTTCTCTGGCGTGTGCAGGCGATGGCCCTCAGGCAGGAAAAAGCGTGTCAAAACGACCAGATCCTTTCAATATCCAATAGGGGTCTATAGAGCACTATATGCGCCCCGCAACCCGGAATTGACAGAAAAGAACGGGGAATTTATAATAATACCTACGGCTGTGTGGCCGGGAGGCCACGAGAATGGGGCTTGCGTCCGCCCGCCTCATGGGATATAATAATGTAGCGAAGTAAAGTAATAAATGGAGAGGATGAACTGCCATGGATGTACGGGTGGGCGATGTGCTGGAGCTGAAGAAGCAGCACCCCTGTGGAAGCCGGGAATGGCTCGTCCTGCGGGTTGGCATGGATTTCAAGCTGCGCTGCGCCGGCTGCGGACATGAACTGATGCTCCCCCGCAGCAAGGTGGAGAAGAATATCAAAAAAATCAAGCGGAATGAGGGGCCGGAGACATGAAAGAATTTTGGAGCAGCCGCATTCGGGACATGGTCCCCTACACGCCGGGGGAGCAGCCCAAGGACCGGACGTTCATCAAGCTCAACACGAATGAAAATCCCTATCCGCCCGCGCCGCGGGCGCTGGAGGCGGCAAAACAGGCCGTGGGGGAGGGGCTGCGCCTGTACCCCGATCCGGAGGCCGGGCAGCTGCGCGCCGCACTGGCGGCCTATCACGGGGTGAAGGCGGAGCAGATTTTTGTGGGCAACGGCTCGGATGAGGTGCTGGCCTTCTGCTTCCAGGGGCTCTTCGATCCGGCGCGGGCCATTTGCTTTCCGGATATCTCGTACAGCTTTTACCCGGTCTACGCCGGACTCTTTGGAATCCCTTACCGGGAGATCCCCCTGCGGGAGGACTTCACCATCCCGGTAGAGGAATTTTTGGGGAACAACGGCGGCGTGATCCTGCCCAATCCCAACGCCCCTACCGGCATTGCTCTGCCTCTGGCGGAGGTGGAGCGGCTGGCCGCAGGCAATCCCACCGCCGCGGTGGTGGTGGACGAGGCCTACGTGGACTTCGGGACAGAGTCAGCCCTCTCCCTGCTGGGCCGGTATCCCAATCTGCTGGTGGTGCGCACCATGTCCAAATCCCGCTCTCTGGCAGGAATGCGGGTGGGATATGCGGTGGGCAGCCCCAATCTCATCGCTGCCCTCAACTGCGTGAAAAACTCCTTTAACTCCTACACCCTGGACCGGATCGCCCTAGCGGCGGCCCAGGGCTCGGTGGAGGACGAGGCGTATTTCCAGGAAAACCGCCGCCGCATCATGGACACCCGGGAAAAGACGGCCGCCGCTCTGGAGGAGCTGGGCTTCCGGGTCTGTCCCTCCCAGGCCAACTTTCTCTTTGTCTCCCATCCGGAGCGGGGAGGGAAGGAGCTGTTGGACACCCTGCGGGCACAGGGCATCCTGGTCCGCTGGTGGGGTAAGCCCCGCATTGAAGACTATCTGCGGATTACCATCGGCACCGAAGAGGAGATGGAGCAGCTGATCCAGGTCCTGCGTCAGACACTCGGCCGTGACAAAGCACAGAAATAAGGAGGAAATCCCTTGCGTTACGAAGGAAATATCTACCGTCCCCCCGGAGAGTGGCGGAGCTATCTGCTCCAGGTCACCGTGGGGTGCTCCCATAATAAGTGTACCTTTTGCAGCATGTACAAGGACAAGCAGTTCCACATCCGCCCCATGGCCGATATCTTTGAGGACATCGAGATGGCCCGGGCCTACTATAATCGGATGGGCCGGCCGGTCAAGCGGGTCTTTCTGTGCGACGGCGACGCCGTCATTATGCGGACTGAACAGCTGCTGGCCATCCTGAAAAAGCTCTATGATACCTTCCCGGAGCTGGAGCGGGTCACCGCCTACGCCGGTCCCCGCTCGGCCCTGACCAAGACCCCGGAAGAGCTGCGTGCTCTGCGGGAGGCCGGACTGTACCGGGTCTATCTGGGGGTGGAGACCGGCTCGGATGAGCTGCTTCACACCATCAAGAAGGGTGTGGGCGCGCAGGAGATGCTGGAGGCCGGCATCCGCCTGCGGGAGGCAGGCCTGGACCTGTGGGTCATGGTCCTGCTGGGACTGGCCGGTCCCGGGGAGCCCTCCCGCCGGCACATCCTGGCCACGGCGGAGATGATGAACCAGATGAAGCCCCGCCATCTCTCGGCCCTCACCTATATGCCTGAGCCGGGCACCGAGATGGGGGAGCAGGTGGAGCGGGGAGAGTTCCAGCTCATCACCGGGCCCCAGGCCCTGGAGGAGACCCGTCTCCTGCTGGAGCACCTGGACGTGGACCCGCTGCACTTTACCTGCGACCACGCTTCCAACTATCTGCCCCTCAAGGGTGGTCTGCCCGAGGACCGGCAGGCCATGCTCTCGGCCATCGATCTGGCCCTGGAGGACCAGGAGCTGCTGCGTAGCGAATACGGCCGCGGACTGTAATCGATTGAAAAACGCTTCCGGACAAAAGTCCGGAAGCGTTTTTGTCATAGTGGAACCTGGGGATCCGAGGGTGGGGTTTCTCCTGTTACGGAGGAGGCCAGGGAGAGGGCGTCGTGTCCATATTTTCGGCGGACCTGATCCACTGCCCGCTCCAGCCGCTCCAGCCGGTCCCGGCGGGGGAGGGAGTCGGCGGAGAAAAAATCCAGCTGTTCGGCGGCCTCGTCCTCCGGGATCAGGTGCTGGGCCGTGACCGTGAGGGCCCGCACCGGGGCCTCCGCCCGCCAGACACCCCGGAGCAGGGCAAAGGAGGCGTCCAGCAGCTCCCGGGTGACAAAGGTGGGGGCGTTCAGCCGGCTCTGGCGGCAGATGTCCCGGAAGGAGGGGTCCCGGATCGTGATCTGGACGGTGGTACACTTGAGACCCACCTCTCGCAGCCGCCCGGCCACACTGTCGCACAGGAGGGCCAGTCCGGAGCGGAGTTCCTCCCAGCCCACCAGATTGTGGGGGAAGGTGATGCCGTTGCCCACCGACTTGGGGGGCGGCATATCCCGCAGCGGGACCACGGGACTGTGCTCCCGGCCGCTGGCATAGGCGTGAAGGGTCACGCCCTGACGGCCCAGGACCCGCACCAGAGCCTCCCGGTCAAATTGGGCCAGATCCCCGATGGTGTGTACGCCGTACTGCTCCAGGGTCCGGGCGGCGGCCCGGCCCACAAAGATGAGATCGGTGACTGGGAGGGGCCAGAGCAGCGTGCGGAAATTTTCGGGGGAGATGACGGTGGTGGCGTCCGGCTTCCGGTAGTCGCTCCCCATTTTGGCAAAGATCTTGTTGAAGGAGACCCCTGCCGAGAGGGTGAGCCCGGTCTCCCGGCGGACTACGGAGCGGATCTCATCGGCCACCGCCTTTCCGTCGCCGCCAAAGAGGTGGAGGGAGCCCGTCATGTCCAGCCAGCTCTCGTCAATGCTGAAGGGTTCCACCAGATCGGTATAGCGCTCATAGATGGCGTTGACGGCCCGGGAAAAGTGCCGGTATTTCTCCCGGTGGGCAGGGAGGAGGATGAGCTGGGGACATTTGCGCCTGGCCTGCCAGATGGTCTCGGCGGTCCGGACCTGGAAGCGCTTGGCGGGCTCATTTTTGGCCAGGATGATTCCGTGGCGGCTCTCCGGATCGCCGCAGACGGCCACCGGTTTTTCCCGGAGCTCCGGGTGGTCCAGAAGTTCCACCGAGGCGTAGAAGCTATTGAGATCACAGTGCAGAATGACCCGGTCCATGGCGCTCCCCCCTTGTTGTTCTGGATTCTATTATAAGAGATTCCGTGTCCCATGTCAAACGAATGTTCTATAACAAAAAAAGAGATGCCGGTCCCTTTTTGGGGGGACCGGCGTCGGGATTTTAGAACTGGTTGTAGTGGGCCCGCTCCTCAAAGGACTTGCGGGGCTTGGGCTCGCCCACCTCGGCGGGAACGCCCAGGGGGAGAATGGTGCGCACCGTTTTTCCCTCGGGAACGTGGAGGAGGGAAGCGATGGCCGCACAGGCGGCGGGGGCCTTGGTCATGCCGTCCATCCAGACAGTGGCATAGCCCAGGGCGGTGGCAGCCAGGAGCATATTCTCCACGGAGGCGGCATAATCCTCCACCTCAAAGGCCATACCGCAGGGGGCCACCACGTGCTCACTCAGCACCACCAGGATGACGGGAGCCGTCTGGGTGGCGGGGGTGGAGAGGACCTCGGAGATGCGCTTGCGCAGGTCGGGATCGGTGACCACCACAAAGGACGTGGTCTGGCAATTCTGACCGGAGGGGGCCTGGATACCGGCCTCTACGATCTTGCGGACATCGGCGTCTGGCACGGGCTGGTCCAAAAAGGGCGTCCGGTGGCTGTAACGCTTGGCAACAGTTTCAAAGAATTCCATACAATCACCTCATGACAGAAGCGGCAGTGCCGCATTTGGATACATCCATTTTATACCTTTTTTCTGCAAAATGCAAATAAAAATCTCGGAGGGCCCGGTAAAACCGGACCCTCCGTCTGCTTAGCTATTGAGATACTGCTTCACCAGCTCCTGAAGAAGCTCGTCCCGATCCACCTTGCGGATCAGCGCACGGGCGTTGTTATAGTTGGTGATATAAGTGGGATCTTCCGAGAGGATGTAACCCACGATCTGATTGATGGGGTTATATCCTTTTTCCTGCAGAGAATTATAGACAGAGGTCAGAATGTCCTTGATCTCCTGATCCTTCTCATAATTGAGACTGAATCTGCGTGTATAATCCGTATGCATGACAATCACACCTCCTTATGCTTCTGTCCCCTATTTTAACTGAAAAAACGCGGAGTGTAAAGGGGCCAGACCAAAATTCACGAAACATTAAGAAGTAGTTTGTGGAATAGAAGGCGGTTTATTCTGTTCAGCGGAGCACGGCGCCCAGCTCGGTTTCCAGGGCTTTCAGGATGGCGGCCACATCGGCGTCGGCCTCCTCGGCGGTGAGGGAGCGGTCATCGGCACGGAGGACCAGGCTGAAGGCCACCGATTTCTTGCCCTCGTCTACGCCCTTGCCGCGGTAGATATCAAAGAGGGTGACCTCCTTGAGCAGACCCTTGGCGCCCCGACGGATAGAATCTTCCAGCGCGCCTACGGTAACGGCCTCGTCGCACACCACGGCGATGTCACGGGTGACGGCGGGGAACTTGGGCAGGGGCACATACTGGGGATCGGCCCCCTTGGCGGCAAAGAGAGCGGGGAAGGAGAGCTCCGCACAGTAGAGCTCGGCGTCCACCCCGTAGTTCCGGGCGGTGAGGGGATGGATCTGACCCAGCACGCCCACCTCTCGGCCGTCCACCAGGACCCGGGCACAGCGTCCGGGATGGTAGGAGGGGTTATCCGACACGGCCTCATAGGTCACATGCTCGGCCCGGATCGAGGAGAGGAGGGAATCCACCGCACCCTTGAGGGTGTAGAAGTCCATTCCGCCGCCGTAGGCGCCCAGGGAGAGGACCTTGGGCTCGTCGGCCATGCCATCCTCCCGCTGGAAGTAGACCCGGCCCAGCTCATACAGGCGGGCGGACTTGTTGCGGTAGTTGTAGTTGCGGGTCAGGATCTCCAGCATGGAGGGGAGAATGGTGGTGCGCATGATGGAGGTATCCTCGCCCAGGGGGTTGCAGATGCGCATGGAGGCACGGCGGGGATCGTCGGGCGCCCAGCGGATCTTGTCATAGTAGGTGGGGCTGATGAAGGAGTAGGTGATGATCTCGTCATAGCCCAGGCTGCGGCAGGTCTGGCCCAGAGAGCGCTCTAGCTCCTGCTCGGGAGAGTAGCCGCCCCGGGTGGTCTGACCCCGCATGAGGGTGGTGGGGATGTTGTTGTAGCCGTGGAAGCGGGCCACCTCTTCGGCCAGATCGGCCATAGCCTCCACATCGCCGCGCCAGGAGGGGACAGTGACCATGCCGTCCTCCACTCCAAAGTCCAGCTTCTTCAGGATGGAGACCATCTCCTCGCCGGAGATCTCGGTGCCCAGCAGGGCGTTGATCTTGTCGGGCTCCAGGGGGAGAACACGGGGGTGGGGCACATAGTTGAGGATGTCGATGACCCCGTCCAGCACTTCGCCGGCCCCCAGCAGCTCCACCAGCTCACAGGCACGGTCCACGGCGGGGAGGGTGTTCATGGGGTCCAGGCCCTTTTCGAACTTGGCGCTGGCCTCGGTGCGCATGCCCAGGGCCAGAGCGCCCTTGCGGATGCAGGTGCCGTCGAAATTGGCCGACTCGAAGACCACGTCCACCGTGTCGGAGACGATCTCGCTGTTCTCACCGCCCATGATGCCGGCCAGGCCCACGGCGCGATGCTCGTCGGCGATGACCAGGTGATTGGCGTTGAGCTTGCGGACCTGTCCGTCCAGAGTGGTGAGCTCCTCACCCTCGCTGGCCCGGCGGACAATGATCTTGCCGCCCTTCACATAGCGGTAGTCAAAAGCGTGCATGGGCTGGCCGTACTCCAGCATCACATAGTTGGTGATATCCACGATGTTGTTGATGGGACGCACGCCCATGGCGCGCAGCCGCTCCCGCATCCACTTGGGGGAGGGACCGATCTTCACGTTGCGGACCATCCGGGCGGTGTAGCGGGGGCACAGGTCGGGATCGGGGGTCTCCACATCCAGCAGCTCGATCAGATTGCCGGGGCCGCCGCCCTTCACCACGGGGGTGTGGAGGCGCAGGGGCGCGCCGTAAGTGGCGGCAACCTCCCGGGCCAGGCCGATGACGCTGAGGCAGTCGGGGCGGTTGGGGGTGATCTCAAACTCCACCACCGAGTCGTCCAGACCGATGATACCCTTGATATCGTCGCCCGGCTTGCACTCCTCCCGGAGGATGAAGATGCCGTCGGGGATGCAGTGGGGGAACTCCGCCTGCTGCGCGTGGAGATCCTCCAGCGTGCAGATGGAGCCGGACTTGGTGTTGTAGGCCACCAGATCCGCCTCGTGGAGGTTGGGGCAGGCCGTCGTGGTGTCGGCGGTACCCTCGCCCAGATCCAGAGAGACGCGGAAGCTGCCGTCCGGCTGGGTCTCGCACGCCTGCACCTTGGCGCAGATCACCGGGCCAAAGACCTTATGGCCGGCCTGGATGTCCGCCGAGATGGAGGGCTTGTCCGCATCCAGGGGATGGTAGTCGTTCAGGAGGGCAGCGGGGGTGATGGCGGCATAGGGGAAGTCCCGCTCCTCCAGACCCAGCTCAGACAGTCCGCAGAGCATGCCGTTGGAGACCACGCCGCGCAGCTTGCCCTTCTCGATCTTCACGCCGCCGGGCAGGGTGGACTTGTGCCGGGCCACAGGGACCAGGTCGCCCACATGGACGTTCCAGGCACCGGTGACGATCTGAACGGGCTCGGCCTCGCCCACGTCGATCTGGCAGACCCACATATGGTCGCTGTTTTCGTGGCGGGCCATGGACAGCACTTTGCCCACCATCACATTGGAGATCTCTGCGCCCAGGTTCTCGGTGGTCTCCACCTTGGAGCCGGACAGGGTCATGGCCTCTGCAAAATCATGATCGGAGGCGTCGACGGTGACAAACTCGCCGAGCCATTTACGAGATAGATTCATATCTTAAAACTCCCTTATCACATCAGGCTTTTCATCGTGGGGACGGCCTCTGACCGCCCCTGCGGCTGCGGAGGGCCGCCTTAGAACTGCTCCAGGAACCGCACGTCGTTTTCGAAGATGAGGCGCAGGTCGGCGATCTTGAAGCGGCGCATGGCGGTGCGCTCCAGCCCGATGCCGAAGGCCCAGCCGGAGTAGACCTCCGGGTCGATGCCGGCCATCTTCAGGACCTTGGGGTGGATCATACCGGCGCCCAGCATCTCGATCCAGCCCTCGCCCTTACAGGTGGGGCAGCCTACGCCGCCGCACTTGTGGCACTGCACGTCCATCTCACAGGAGGGCTCGGTGAAGGGGAAGTGGTGGGGACGGAAGCGGGTCTTGGTGCCCTTGCCGTAGAGCTGCTCCACCACCGTGTTGAGGGTGCCCTTCAGGTCGGCCATGGTAACGCCCTTGTCGATGACCATGCCCTCCACCTGGTGGAACATGGGGGAGTGGGTGGCGTCCACCTCGTCCTTGCGGTACACCCGGCCGGGGGCAATGATGCGGATGGGCAGCTCCATGGTCTCCATGGCGCGGACCTGCATGGGGGAGGTCTGAGAGCGGAGCATCACCCGGCTGTCCTGGTCAAAATAGAAGGTGTCCGACCAGTCGCGGGAGGGATGGCCCTCCTCGGCGTTGAGCTTGTCAAAGTTGTACTCGGCCAGCTCCACCTCGGGGCCGTCCAGCACGGTGAAGCCCATGCCCACAAAGATATCCTTGAGCTCGTCCAGGGCGATATACATGGGGTGGCGGTGGCCCAGATGGGGGGCCTTGCCGGGAATGGTCACATCCAGGGCCTCGGCGGCCAGACGCTGGTTGAGAGCCTCCTCCTCCAGGGCGGCCTGACGCTCCTCCAGGGCGGCGGTGAGGGCCTCACGGACCTCGTTGGCCATCTGGCCCACCACAGGACGCTCCTCCGCAGAGAGAGATCCCATCATCTTGAGCACGTTGGTGAGCTCACCCTTTTTTCCCAGGTACTTGACCCGCAGGGCATCCAGGTCCTGGGCGCTGCTGGCCTGGGCAAAGGCGGAGAGCGCCTCCTGGCGGATCTGTTCCAGCTTCTCTTTCATATCGTACGCTCCTTTAAGCATTTGTAGACTGTGAGGGGAAGGGCAGCAAAAAAGCCCTCCGCCCCAAGTTATGGGACGAAAGGCCAACCTTCCGCGGTACCACCCGCATTCCCGCGCACTGCGCGGGCACTCTGACCCCGGTAACGGAGGGAAACCGTCCCTGTCTCCAGGGCCGCTCCGGGGCGAACCAAACGGTGGGACGCCAACGTCCGCTTTCAGCCGGTGACGGACGCTCTCTGATGGGTCGAAAACCGTTATTTTCCCCTTCTTTGCATGTAAGATAATATATAGCACGTTTTTGGCTCAATTGCAAGGAGAACTTCCCGCTTTTCCGAAAAAAGGCGAAAAAATCCCGCCGCACCAGCGGTACGGCGGGATGGAAACTTACATACCCTTGTGCAGGATGGGGGAGAGGGACTTGTAGATCAGGAAGCACAGGGCGGCGTCGATGAGGCCCTTGACCAGGGTGAAGGGGGCGTTGAACACGATCAGGCACTCCAGCAGGCTGTTGACCGAGGGACGGATGGCCTGGTACATCCCCAGGATGACGTCGATGGGCATGAAGTTGGAGTAGATGGGATAGGTCACATAGTAGTTGAGGGGGATGGAAAAGAGGGCCATGATGACCGAGCCGATCAGCACGCCGATGAGCGCGCCCTTGCGGGACTTCATCCGGCGGTAGAGGAGTCCGGCGGGGATCACGAAGCTGGCGCCCAGCAGGAAGTTGCACAGCTCACCGGCACCGGCTGTGGAGGTGATCATCAGGTGGATCAGGTTCTTCACCAGGCAGACCACCGTGCCGTAGACCGGGCCAAGGGCGAAAGCGGCCAGCAGAGCGGGCAGCTCAGAAATATCCATCTTGACAAAGCTGGGGATCAGGGGGACCGAGAAGTCCAGGAACATCAGCACAAAGGCGATGGCCGAGAGCATAGCGGTCACGGTGAGGGCACGGACGCGGGTCAGGCTGCGGCGGGGAAAGACGCCGGCGGTGGTGTTCTGGGGGTTGGACATAAAAAAACACTCCTTTTTGCTAGTAACACCTGAAAGCCCATGTCTTTCAGGTATCAAACACAAAACAGGAGGTGCGTGTTTGGAAGTGGGGAACCACTTCCCAGCGGACACATCTTCTCTCATCCAGACTTCGCATCCAAAAGGATACGTCACTGTCGGTCCCGGAGTTACACCGGGTCTGCGCAAGCGCGCTCGCGGACTATACCGCCGATCGGGAATTTCACCCTGCCCTGAAGACATCACATTCAGTTGTTCTGTTTTTATTATAGCAGGACATCTTGAAAATGCAACCCCCAAAATGAGAGAAAGAAAAAGAAACTAATGTTCGATAAATAATTGACTTCCGCAGGGGGATATACTAAAATAACAGGCATGGAGATAGGAAGAAGAGACGATCCATCCGATGTCCGGCAGAAGGGAGAAGAAGAATGGACCGTGACACCACGTGTTGTTTTACCGGGCACCGGCCCGAGAAGCTGCCCTGGCGCAATCGGGAGGAGGACCCCCGCTGTCTCGCCCTCAAGGCCCGGATCGACCGGGAACTGGAGGAGGCGTATCGGGACGGATATCGCCACTTTATCTGCGGAATGGCCCAGGGAGCGGACTTCTATTTCTGCGAGGCGGCCCTTGCCCTGCGGGACCGGCGGGCAGGGGTTACGGTAGAGGCCGCCATCCCCTGCGAAGAGCAGTGCGCCCGCTGGAGCGAGGGGGCCAGAAACCGCTATTTCGACCTGGTGGGGCACTGCGACAAGGAGACCATGGTGCAGCGGCACTATGACAAGGGATGCATGCTCCGGCGCAACCGCTACATGGTGGACCGCTCCTCCCGCCTCATCGCCGTGTACGACGGGTTGCTGGGGGGGACCATGTATACCGTTTCCTACGCCATGAAGCAGGGGCTTAAAGTGGTCCTGCTGGACCCGGAGGAGCCGGAAGGATAGCAAGCCTGCCCCGGAGCGGAAAGTAGCCTCTGGGAAAGAAAGAGAAGAAAAGATAGACCCGGCGTCTTTTGGGTCCAATTGGGCTCAAAAGACGCCGGGTTTTTCACGTTTTTTCGGGAGTTCCGTTTGGGACAAGTCCCGGAGCGACCCGAAACAGATTAGAACAGGTTGCCGTTCTCATCGAACTCCAGATCATAGGGCTCGGAGAGAATCTCGATGTTGGGGTTGGCCTTGGCCTGGGGCAGCAGGCCCTCGGAGATCTCGATATACTCGATGTGGGCGGTGTTGGGAATGCGGATCATCTTCATGTTGTTCTGATCCTCCGCATCCGGGCAGCAGCACAGGGCCAGCTGGAGGGCCTCCCGGTCGTTGTCCATGATCATGGGGATCTTCATCAGGTGGAGGAAGGTGTTGGTCACGCCGGTGGGATAGGTCATCTCCAGCTTCATCTTGTTGTAGAGACGGCGGGTGGTGACCTCAGCCAGACCGATGCCCTGGGCGTTGCCGTGGGTCTCGTCGGTCAGGTCCAGGATGACCACCTTCTCGGCCTCGATGCCGCCGGAGCAGTACTTGGGCTGGACGAAACGGCCGGAGACGTTGGGATCCATGCCGTCGCCGGAGATGTTCTTGCCGATCTTGTCCACCACCAGCACGTCGCACTTGTCAAAGAGGAGGTGGGCGATGGTCTGATAGGAGATCTCCTTGAGCTTGGGCTCCTCGGTGATGATCTCCTCGGGGCTCAGGCCCTGGATGAGGTAGGTCTCGTCATAGGCGTTCTCGATGATGGCGATACCGCCCAGGATGTTGCAGTTTTTCAGGATGGTCAGGCCGTACTCCTCCACCAGCTCGTGCATGATGGCGGGGCTCTGGTGGTGGATGTTCTCGGCGCCGTGCTGCTTGCCCAGACCGATGGCCATCATCTTCATCAGGCCGCTCTCGTACTTACCGCGGAAGGAGGTGTGGGGCTTGATGCGGTTGAAGAGAAGGATACCGTCGGCGGCGGCAGCGTGCTTGTCGATGCGCACGGGCAGATGACGCACGCCGGACAGACCGATCTCCACGGTGTCCATGCAGCTGACGATGGGGCAGCCCATGTTCTCTTCGGTGATGCCGTAGTCGGCCAGGATCTGGCGCTGACCCTCGGCGGTGGCGCCGCCGTGGCTGCCCATGGCGGCCACGATGAAGGGCTCGGCGCCCTTGGACTTGACAAAGTCCACCATGGCCCGGGCCATGACGGCATAGTGGTTGATGCCGCGGCTGCCGCAGGTGATGGCGATGCGCATACCGGGCTGGATGCGGCTGGCGATGACATCCCGGGAGAGCTGCTCGGTCACGGTCTCAGCGATCTTGTCGGCGGGGATATGGCTCTCGTCATAGCGCTCGCGGATCTTGACCATCTTGGGAATGGGGACATTTTTGATGAGGTCGGTAATGGTTTCCATGGACGATTCCTCCTTAGTCATTACAATGTCTGACCGAATCCGGCGGAAAGGACCTTACAGGGACAAACCGATCTGGTCAAACTGCCGTTGATTCCGACATACGGAATGTATTTCCAATATAAAAAGACAAACCAAATTCAGACATAATACATGTTTATTATGACCCTTTCCGTGTGGATTGTCAAGAGAGAAAGGCCCCGCGCCGCCACTGGCGGCACGGGGCCCTGCGATACCGTTTACTGAGTTTCCAGGCGGATCTGTCCGTCCTGGGCGGTGGCGCGGATCTCGTAGAGAGGATGCAGATAGCTCTCGATGAGCTTGGTGGCAATGCCGTCCTCCAGATCCCGCTGGATCTGGCGGCGGAGGTTGCGGGCACCGTAGGTGAGGGAGTAGGACTTCTCCACCAGGTAATCCAGCAGGGACTCGTCCCAGGAGAAGGTGATGCCCTTCTCCCGCAGGTTGGTTTGGAGCTCGGTGAGCATGATGCTGGCAATGGCCTTGAAGTTCTCCTCGGAGAGCTTGTTGAAGTAGACGATCTCGTCCACTCGGTTGATGAACTCGGGGCGGAGGAAGGACTCCAGCGCCTTCATGACCCGCTCCCGGCCCTGCTCGTTGGCGGTGCGGCCAAAGCCCACGCTGCCGGACGACTTGGTGTCGCTGCCCGCGTTGGAGGTCATGACGATGACGGTGTTCTCAAAGTTCACGTTCCGGCCCTGGGCGTCGGTGATGTGGCCGTCGTCCAGGATCTGGAGCAGGATGTTGAGCACGTCGGGGTGGGCCTTCTCGATCTCGTCGAAGAGGACCACACAGTAGGGCTTGCGGCGTACTTTCTCAGTGAGCTGTCCGGCCTCGTCGTAGCCCACATAGCCCGGGGGAGAGCCGATGATGCGGCTGACCGCGAACTTCTCCATGAACTCGGACATATCCAGGCGGATGAGAGACTCAGGAGAGTGGAACATGTCCATAGCCAGGCGCTTGACCAGTTCGGTCTTGCCCACACCGGTGGAGCCCACGAAGAGGAAGGAGACCGGCTTGCGCTTGGAGGCGATGCCCACGCGGCCCCGGCGCACGGCGGCGGCCACAGCCTTTACCGCCTCGTCCTGGCCGATGATGTGCTCCTTGAGGCGGTCCTCCAGCTTGGCCAGACGCTCATACTCGGCCTCCTGGATCTGGCTGGCCGGGATCTTGGTCCACAGCTCGATGACCCGGGCCAGATGCTCCACCGTGAGGGGCGGGGCGCTCTGGGCTTCCAGCTTGTGGAGCTCCTCCTCCAGCTGGAGCTGGCGGCTCTTCATCTCGGCCAGGCGCTCATACTGATTGCCGTCGGTCTCGGTGGAGAGGGAGATGTGGTCCTTGTTGAGGGCGGAGAGCTCCCGCTGGAGGCGGGCGGCCTCCCGCTCGTTGTCCCGCAGGCCCGCCTCCTGGTCGGGAGCGGCCGAAAGAGCGGCGTGCTCCTCATTGAGCTTGCCCAGCTGGCGGCGGAGCTCGGCCTGCTTCTGCTCGTTGGCCTTGAGGCTGTTCTGGCGCTTGTACTCCCGGTCGTTGGACTCGCTGACCATCCGGTCCCGCTCCTTGGAGAGCTCATCCAGCTCCTTGCGGACCTGGGCCTCCCGGGCCAGGTTGGTGTTGTGAAGGTTCACGTCGGAGCAGGCCTCGTCAATGAGGTCGATGGCCTTGTCGGGGAGGAAGCGGTCGGTAATGTACCGCTCACTCATGGTCACGGCCAGGCGGCACATCTGGGGAGAGATGGAGACAAAGTGGTAGTTCTCATAGTAGGGGGCGATGCCTTCGATGATCTTCACCGCGTCGTCAATGGAGGGCTCCTCCACGATGACGGGCTGGAAGCGGCGCTCCAGCGCGGTGTCCTTCTCAATGTGCTTGCGGTACTCGGTGAGCGTGGTGGCGCCGATGACCTGGATCTCGCCCCGGGAGAGGGCGGGCTTGAGGATGTTGGCGGCGTTCATGGAGCCCTCGGCATCGCCCGCGCCCACGATGTTATGGACCTCGTCGATGACCAGGATGATGTTGCCCAGCTTCTTGATCTCCTCAATGAGTCCCTTCATGCGGCTCTCGAACTGGCCGCGGAACTGGGTGCCCGCCACCAGGGCGGTCAGATCCAGGAGATAGACCTCCTTATCCAGGAGCTTATAGGGGACCTGCCGGTTGTAGATGCGCTGGGCCAGGCCCTCGGCGATGGCGGTCTTGCCCACGCCGGGCTCACCGATCAGGCAGGGGTTGTTCTTCTGCCGGCGGTTGAGGATCTGGATGGTGCGCTGGATCTCTTCCTCCCGGCCAATGATATTGTCCAGTTTGCCCTCGGCGGCCTTCTGGGTCAGAGAGATGCAGTAGTTCTCCAAAAACTTCCGCTTGGGGGGACGCTCTCCCTTGCCCTTTTCCTCCCGGTTGGGGCGGGGGCCGTCCATGGAGGGACCGCCCGGCTCCTCCTCCGAGCGGGGATTGGAGCCCGCGCCAAAGAGCTTATTGAGGAAGGGGAAGGTGGCGGTCTTGCCGTCCTCCTCGTCGTCCTCCTCGGATTCCGACGGGATGAGACCGGCCAGACTCTCGGGGGAGCCCATGGCGGTCATCATGTCGTTGGAGAGGCTCTCCAGATCCTCGTCGGTGATCCCCATTTTCTGCATCATATCCTGAAGCGGCTGAATGCCGATTTCCTTGGCGCATTTCAGACAGAGGCCCTCTGTCTTGGCCACGCCGTTCTCCATCTTCTGGATGAAGACGACGGCCACATTTTTATGACATCTGGAACAGAGTGTCGGCTGCATGGATGATTTCAACTCCTTTTCCGGCGCGGCTGGACCGCGCGCGGGTGGGCGGACAGAATGCCGCCCTCCAGTTTATTGATTCTAGCCCGAAATTATGAACTGCGTATGAATGTAGGAGAAACAAGTCCCGCTCCGGGCATCAGCTCTTCCGCCGGCCGGTGAGGGAGAGGTATTGCAGGAGATAGCTCACGAAGGCCAGGATGGTCAGGACCAGGGCCAGGGTGATCAGGCCGGTGGCCCAGGAGGAGGGAATGCCGGGGAAGAGGACCAGTGCAGCACACACCACAAAGAACACGCCGGTGGAGACCTTTCCCAGCCAGTTGGAGGGGATCACGTCCTCTGTCTTATGGTACATGGACAGGGCTCCCACGCCCATGGCGGCCTCCTTCAGGAAGAAGACCACCACAGCCCAGAGGGGGATGATGCCCGCGGCGGTGATACAGACAATGACCGTAAAGGTCATCAGCTTGTCCGCCAGAGGGTCCAGGATGCGGCCCAGACGGGTGACCTGGTGGAAATGGCGGGCGATCCAGCCGTCGGCGATATCGGTGACAAAGGCCAGGGCGTACACTCCGGCGGCCCAGCTGCGGGCGGACGGGTCGGGCAGGAAAAAGACCGCCGCAAAGACCGGCACCATGGCCAGACGGAGCAGTGAGAGCAGATTTGGTACATTCATACGGATTTACCTCCCAATGGGTGTGAAGCGCCTCATACCGCCAGATCCGTCAGGGCAGTAAGGGGATTGTGCTCCACCAGAGCGCGCAGGAGGGTGGTCTGGGCCACCGTCTCCTCCGGAACGAAATGGCCAAGAGACTGGAGCAGCCAGGTGACCAGAAAGAGCACCAGCAGGGCCTTGACCAGCCCGATGGCGGCGCCGCCGGTCTTGTTGAGAAAGTGCAGTCCCGGCAGGCGGGCCACCAGATTGAGTGCCCGGCTCAGCCAGCCCCAGAGGGCCAGGATCAGAGTGAAGGACACCAGGAAGATGATGCGATAGGCGATGGACTGGGCCATGGCGGCCCCTGCGCTGGCGGCGGCCGAGACCGCCCCGTTCATACCCTCCTCCACGGTGTGCTGGAGGGAGTCCACCAGATTCTCATAGAGCCCCAGATCCTTGAGGACGGAGAGCACGTCGGAGAGGGGGTCCTCGCCGGCGGATACCTCCTCTGCCGGCAGGGGAGCGGAGAGCCCCTCCTCCAGCCGCTCTTCGATGAGCTGGGAGATCTTAGGCTCGAGAGCCTGGCCTACGGCGGGAGAGAGGGTGCGGGCAGCGATCCCCGCTCCGGCGAAGGCTACCAGCACGGCCAGCAGCCCGCACAGGGAGAGGACCAGACCCTTGCGCCATCCCTTCCAGATAAACAGGGCAGCGACGGCTGCCACGATCAGATCAAGCAGATAGGGCATGGAAAAAACCTCCTCAGTTGGGAACATAGAGATGGGCCGTGTCGGCGTTCATAAGCATGGTAGAGCCGTCGGAGCGCTGGATGACCCGCCGGGCGCCCTGGGTGGTCTCCAGAGACCGGTAGAGGGTGAGATCCGGGGTGTACAGATCCAGCCGTCCCGCCGAGAGCACCGCGATGTAATTGCCGGCGGCCGAGAGAGAAAAGACCTGGTCATGGAGGGAAGAGGATGCCTTGACCTGGCCGGTGTGGTCCAGCACGATGAGGTCGGCGGCGCTTCCGGCCCGGTACTTGCCCAGCAGGAGAACGGCATAGCCTTCCCCGTTCAGGGAAAAGCCCTTGAGGTACTGGCCGGAATAGTCGTAGCTCCCCTTATTCTCGCCACTGGGAGATACCAGGGTGAAGGAAGACTGTCCCAGGACCCAGATTCCGTCCGATTTCCAGGCCAGATCCAGGGGAACGTCATTGCCCAGAGAGCAGGTGTGATCGGGAGAGACGTCCTCTTCGGTCCGGGAGAGCTGGTAGAGCTCCAGCGTGCTCTCAAAGGTGCTCCCGTTCACGCCCAGGGTGACCAGAGCCACCGACTTGCCGTCCGGAGAGAGGGCCGCGTCACTCACGAAGCGGCTGGAGAGCTTGATACGCATGATGGGCTGAAAATCCTGCCCATAGACCGTCACGGTGCCCTTGTATCCGCTCTCCTGGGCGACTACCACCAGGGAACCCTCCTGGTTGAGGCGGGCCGAGAGAAGAGACTCGTCTTCCTTGAGGGAGAGGGAAAAGACCTGCTCCTTTCCGGAAAAGACAAAGAGATCCTGTCCGCCCGCGTCGTAGACCACGGCGCTGTGCTCGGTGCTGTGGATGACCGGGTGCTCCATGGAGATCGTCTGGTCCACATAGAGGGTTCCGCTGCCGGAATAGAGACGGATGGAGGCGGTGGAGCACACCAGCAGCCCGTCGTCCAGGGTGGCAAAGCTGCTGGCGCTTCCGCCGTCGTAGGAAAAGGACTCGGCCTGGCCGCTGTCGCTGCGCTCCAGAGAGCGGTAGTTGAACCAGCGGCGCACCCCGTCCAGATTCAGCTTATCCCGATTGGCCACCAGGGCCACCGCCCCGGCCATCAGGGCCAGAGTCACCAAAAAGGCCAGCAGACGCAGCAGGCGGCTGGGGCGTTTTTTGGGTGGGGTTGGCTTTGGTTGCAGCAGTTCCATAGATTGCCTCCTGTTAGGCTCAGCGGAAGGGGACGACCTGTCCCAGGGTGTCCTCCGGATACCAGAGACGGGTCATGTAGAGTCCGCCCGGCGGGACAGTGGGACCCGCCGCCGTGCGGTTGCGGGACTCCAACAGACGGGGGATATCGTCGGGGGAGAGCTTTCCCTCGGCGGCATAGACGCAGGTGCCCACCAGAGCCCGCACCATATTGTAGAGAAAACCGTTGGCGCAGACCCGGCAGGTGATGAGGTCCCCCGCCCGGGTGATGTCAAAGTAGTGGATGGTGCGCACCGTGGACTGGACCTCGGTGCCCACCGACTGGACGGCGGCAAAGTCGTGGGTACCCACAAACTGGCTGGCCGCCGCCTGCATCACCTTCTCGTCCAGGGGCTTGGGATAGAACCAGGCCCGGTCCACGAAGAAGGCGTTGCGGATGCGGGAGTTGTAGATGCGGTAGGTGTACTCCTTTTTCAGACAGGAGCCGATGGCGTTGAAGGAGTCGGGCACCTCGGCGGCCCGGACCACCACGATGTCGTCTGGCAGGCGGGTGTTCACCGCCAGGGGGAGCCGCTCACAGGGGATGGAAGAGGTGGTGTGGAAATTGGCCACATAGGTCTCGGCGTGGACCCCGGCATCGGTGCGTCCGGCGCCGGTACACTTGACTGGGTGGCAGACCACGGTGGACAGGGCCTTTTCCAGGGTTTCAGCCACGGTGGTGACCGTCTTCTGCACCTGCCAGCCGTGATAGGCGGTGCCCACATACATCAGTTGCAGCGCGATATTTCTCATAGCAGATCTCATTCACCTTGAAAGTTGATAAGGCCGGAGAATGGGATTCTCCGGCCTGGGAATATTACAGGCCGAAGTGCCGCAGGACGGACACGGCGGCCACCAGGGCGACGCCCAGGACCAGAGCGGCGCAGTCGGCGCGCTGGAAATGGAGCTGACGCATCCGGGTGCGGCCCTCTCCGCCATGGTAGCAGCGGCACTCCATGGCCACCGCCAGCTCATCGGCCCGCCGGAAGGCGGAGATGAACAGGGGCACCAGCAGAGGCACCAGGGCCTGGGCCTTCTGGATCAGATTGCCCGAGTCAAAGTCGGCGCCTCTGGCCCGCTGGGCCGACATGATTTTGTCGGTCTCCTCGATGAGGGTGGGGATGAAGCGCAGGGCAATGGACATCATCATGGCCAGCTCATGGACGGGGAAGCGCAGGTGTTTGAGGGGGGAGAGCAGCTTTTCCAGTCCGTCGGTGAGCAGGATGGGGGAGGTGGTATAGGTGAGCAGGAAGGTACAGGTGATGAGCAGGGTGATGCGCAGCACCATAAAGACGGCCGCCCAGATGCCCTCGACGGTGATCCGGAGGAAGCCCCAGCGCCACAGCTCCTGCCCGGGGGTGTAGAAGAGGTTGAGCACCGCCGTCAGGATGACGATGATGAGCACCGGACGCATCCCGCGGACGATGGATTTGAGGCCCACGTGGGAGATGGCCACGGCCCCTGCCAGTACGGCGATGACCAGGGCATAGGAGACCACCTGCTTGCACAGGAAGAGGGCCACGATGTAGAGGGTGGTCAGCAGGATCTTGGTGCGGGGGTCCATCCGGTGGAGGATGGTGTGACCGGGAAAGTACTGTCCCAGGGTGATGTCTTTCAGAGCCATATCAGACCGCCCCCTTTCTCTTGAGCGCATCCAGCAGGACCTGGCGTGCCTGGGCGATGGTGTAGACCGAGGGGTCGATGTCCACGCCCATGGAGCGCAGGCGGTGGAAGACCCGGGTCATCTGGGGCACGCCCAGACCCATGGCCTCCAGCTCCTCCCCATGGCGGAAGACCTCCCGGGGGGGACCCTCAAAGGGAATGGTCCCGTCGTTGACCACCACCAGGCGGTCCACTGTCCGGGCTACCTCCTCCATAGAGTGGGAGACCAGAATGATGGTGGCGTTGTTGGCCTCGTGGTAATCTCGGATGTTCTGGAGGATCTGCTCCACACCCACCGGGTCCAGCCCGGCGGTGGGCTCGTCCAGAATGAGGACCTTGGGCTCCATGGCGATGACGCCGGCGATGGCCACCCGGCGCTTCTGTCCTCCGGAGAGTTCAAAGGGGGAGCGCTCCAGCAGTTCATCCCGCAGACCAACGAAATGGGCGGCCTCCCGGACCCGGCGGTCGATCTCCTCCTCGGGCAGTCCCATGTTCCGGGGGCCGAAGGAGATGTCCTTGTAGATGGTCTCCTCAAAGAGCTGGTACTCGGGATACTGGAACACCAGACCCACCTGGAAGCGGGTCTGACGGGTGCGCTCCTTGGTCTCCCAGATGTCCTTTCCCTCAAAGAGGACCTGCCCGCCGGTGGGCTTGAGCAGACCGTTGAGGTGCTGGATGAGGGTGGATTTGCCCGAGCCGGTGTGGCCGATGATCCCCAGGTACTCCCCGGGGTAGGCGGCAAACTCCACGTCCAGCAGGGCAGCCCGCTCAAAGGGCGTGCCCTGGGAGTAGACGTGAGAGAGCTGATGTGTCTGAAGAATGGGTTCCAAATAACTTCATTCCTTTGCGAAAGTGGTGCATCTCCCCGAAGGGATGACGCCCGAAGAAGTGGCGGAGGCTCTCGCGCCTCAGCGGAAGAGTTGGTAGAGGGCCTGAGCGCACTCCTCGTCGCTCAGGGCGTCCAGGGGCACGTCCAGCCCGTCCTGCCGGAGCTGCCAGAGCAGCTCGGTGGTCTCGGGGACGGTGAGGCCCAGGGCCTTGAGCTCCTCCACCCGCTGAAAGACCTCCCGGGGAGCGCCGTCAGCCACCACCTGGCCCTTGGACATGACCACCAGACGGTCGGCCAGGGCGGCCTCGTCCATGTGGTGGGTGATGAGGACTACAGTGACCCCGGAGAGGCGGTTGAGCTTCTGTATGGTCTCCAGGACCTCCCGGCGGCCCACCGGGTCCAGCATGGCGGTGGGCTCGTCCAGCACGATGCAGCGGGGAGCCATGGCGATGACGCCGGCGATGGCCACTCGCTGCTTCTGTCCGCCCGAGAGAAGGTGGGGGGCGTGCTCCCGGAACTCATACATACCCACGGCCTTGAGGGCCTCGTCCACCCGGCGGCGGATCTCAGCAGGGGGGACCCCCAGGTTTTCCGGGGCGAAGGCCACGTCTTCTTCCACCACATTGGCGACAATCTGGTTGTCCGGATTCTGGAAGACCATGCCCACAGTGCGGCGGATGTCCAGCAGGAGGGACTCGTCAGCGGTGTCCATACCCGCCACATAGACCGCCCCGCCGCTGGGGAGGAGGATGGCGTTGAGGTGCTTGGCCAGGGTGGATTTGCCCGAACCGTTGTGCCCCAGGACCGCCACGAAGGAGCCCTCCTCAATGGAGAGGTTCACTCCGTTGAGCACCGAGGGGGAGGCACCCTCCGCCCCGGTGTAGGAAAAGTGCAGATCTCTGATTTCAATGATGGCGTTGCTCATAGTCGATATCCTCAAATCTCAGAAGGGTGGGTCCCTCAGCGGTCGGCCAGCCAGCGTCCGGTGGCGCCGCAGGGGAGGGCCAGCCCGGTCTCACGGACCCGCAGGCCCAGCTCCTGGCTGTCGGTGTGGCCTCCGTGTTTGGAGGAGACGATGGTCTCCAGGATGTAAGTGAGCACCGAGGGGGCAAGGCCGGTGGTGTAGGAGTTGATGATGACAAAGAGGGGGTTGTCCGAGAGGACGCCCGAGACCAGCTCCACAAAGGGATAGAGATTCTCCTCCAGCTTCCAGATCTCACCGGAGGGGCCCCGGCCATAGGAGGGAGGGTCCATGATAATGGCGTCATACCGCCGGCCCCGGCGGATCTCCCGCTCCACGAACTTGCCGCAGTCGTCAATGATCCAGCGGATGGGGGCATCCTCCAGCCCGGAGGAGCGGGCATTCTCTCTGGCCCAGCTCACCATGCCCTTGGCCGCGTCCACGTGGCAGACCGAAGCCCCCGCCGCGGCACAGGCCACGGTAGCTCCGCCGGTATAGGCAAAGAGGTTGAGCACCTGGATGGGACGGTTGGCTCGGCGGATCTGCTCCCGGGCCCAGTCCCAGTTGGCGGCCTGCTCAGGGAAGAGGCCGGTGTGCTTGAAATTCATGGGTTTAATATTAAAGGTGAGGTCCCGGTAGTCCACCGTCCAGCGTTCGGGCAGATCCTTCTTCTCCCAGGCACCCCCGCCGGTGGAGGAGCGGGCATAGCGGGCCTCGTGCTTCTTCCAGCCGGGATGTCTCCGGGGCGTATTCCAGATGGCCTGGGGGTCGGGGCGGACCAGGAGATGCTTCCCCCAGCGTTCCAGTTTTTCCCCACGGCCGCAGTCAATCAGTTCATAGTCTTTCCAGGCGTCGGAAATCCACATAGTGCATTCGCTCCATCTATCAATCTCATCCATCGCAGGGCGATGGAAATGGTACAATCAGGTTATTATATCACCTGGCCCCGGCCAGCGTCAAATAGAATAGGATTGTATTGCCCGCAAAATTGTGATAAAATACCTCTGATTCGAGCAATACCCTGAGAGAAGGAGCGTGTACGTAGATGGAGGCAGCGGACATTCAGTTCCGTACCGCCGCATTGGGCGGGTTCAGTAAGCAGGACGTACTGGACTATATCGAGAAGGCCAATCAGGACCACGCCGCCAAGGTGGAGGGACTTCAGAAAGAGCTCTCCGCCATGACGGAGGAGCGGGACAAACTCAAAGCGCGGGTGGAAGAGGCCGAGGGGCGTCTGGTGGAGCTGTCGGCCCAGGTACAGAAGCTCACCGGCGAGCTGGCCGAGCGGGGTGCCGCTCTGGAGCAGAGCCGGGGCGAGCGGGAGCTCCAGGCAGAGGAGCAAAGCGCCCTCCAGAACCAGCTCTCCGACCTGAAGGAGCGCCTGGAGAAAAGCGAGCAGGGGGCCAGAGCTTACGAGGCCATCAAGGACCGCACGGCCGGCATCGAGCTGGAGGCCCACTGCCGTGCCCAGGGGATCGAGGCGGCCGCCCGGGAGCAGGTGGAGAAGGCCCGCCAGGAGCTGGAACAGTGGATCTACAAAGTGCAGGCCGGCTATGACCGGATGCGCACGGATATTGAGGCCACCATCGCCCACACAGCCGGGGAGCTGGACCGGGTGCGCAAGAGCATGGAGGGACTCACCGCCGAGTTCGGTGACCATGACGCCGAGCTCAAGCTGCTGCTGGAGACCTATGAGGAGGCCATCGGGCCCCGGATGCCCGAGCCTCTGCCGCTGGATGAGGAGTGAGGAGAGATGGAATACCGTCTGCATACACAGGACCTGCGCAGCCACATTCCTGCGCTGAAGGCGGGAGACCGGGTGATCCTGAGCGGGACCATCTACACCGCCCGGGACGCGGCTCACAAGCGCTTTTTTGAGCTTCTGGACCGGGGAGAGGAACTGCCCTTCCCGCTGCGGGACGCGGTGATCTACTATGCCGGCCCCACCCCGGGACAGCAGGGCATGGCGGTGGGAGCCTGCGGCCCCACCACGGCCAGCCGGATGGACGCCTTTGCCCCCCGGTTGCTGGACCTGGGCCTGGGTGCCATGATCGGCAAGGGAGAGCGCAGCCAGGAGGTGGTGGACGCCATCGTCCGCAACGGGGCGTGCTATTTCGCGGCGGTGGGAGGCGCGGGGGCGCTGATCGCCCGCTGCATCAAGGCCGCCGAGGTCATCGCCTTTGATGAGCTGGGCTGTGAGTCGGTGAAGAAGATGACCGTGGAGGACTTCCCCCTGACGGTCGCCATCGACAGCACGGGCGGAAATCTCTTCCGCAGCGGCCGGGCCGAATACGCCGCGAAATAAGATCATCTGAATACGAAAAGCGGACCGGAATTGTTCCGGTCCGCTCTTTTCATATATACGTAAGTGTTTGGCTGTGCTATGGATTGTAGAGATGGCAGGCCACCCGGTGGCCGGGCTCCAGCTCCCGGGTCTGGGGCGGCTGCTCCTTGCAGATTCCCATGCAGTGGGGGCAGCGGTCGTGGAAGGCACAGCCGCTGGGGGGATCGGCCGGGCTGGGCACATCGCCCTCCAGATGGATGCGCTCCTTTTCCTCCGACGGATCCCGCTTGGGAATGGCGGAGAGAAGGGCCTTGGTGTAGGGATGGAGAGGATTGCGGTAGACATCCTCGGTGCTGCCCGTCTCCACCAGACGACCCAGATACATCACACCCACCCGGTTGCTGATGTGGCGCACCACGTTCAGATCGTGAGAGATGAAGAGATAGGAGAGCTTCAGATCCTGCTGAAGTCCCATGAGCAGGTTGAGGATCTGGGACTGGATGGACACGTCCAGTGCGGAGACCGGCTCGTCAGCCACTACGAAGCGGGGCTTGCAGATGAGGGCCCGGGCGATGGCGATGCGCTGGCGCTGTCCGCCGGAGAACTGATGGGGATAGCGCTCCAGATGCTCCGCCGTGATGCCCACAGCCTGAGCGATCCACTGGATCTGCTCCTCCCGCTCCTTGGGGGAGAGATGGAAATGGGTGAGCAGCGGCTCCTCCAACAGCTTATGTACCGTCATGCGGGGGTTGAGGGAGGCATAGGGGTCCTGGAAGATGAGCTGCATGTCCCGCCGCTTCAGCCGCAGCTGCTCCCGGCTCAGGGTACACAGGTCGGTGCCGTCAAAGAGGACCTGTCCGCCGGTGGGCTCGATGAGGCGGAGGATGCTCCGGCCGGTGGTGGACTTGCCGCAGCCAGACTCGCCCACCAGGCCGAAGGTCTCCTGCTCCCGGATCTGGAAGGAGACATCCTCCACCGCGTGGACATGGCCTACGGCCTTGCGCATCACGCCGCCCCGGATGGGAAAGTAGGTTTTCAGATGCTGGACGTCCAGCAGAATGTTTTCCTGACTCATCGTGCCGCCTCCTTCTCTGCGCCGCCGGCGTGGAGCCAGCAGCGGCACTGGTGCCCGGGGGCCACCTCGGTCAGCGGCGGAACCGCCTCCCGGCAGCGGGCCGTGCAGTGTTCGCACCGGTCGGCAAAGCGGCAGCCGGAAGAGAACTGCCCGGCGGTGGGCACGGTGCCCCGGATGGTATAGAGCTCCTTCTGCTCTCCGCCCAGAGAGGTCACCGAGCGCAGCAGTCCGCTGGTATAGGGGTGGGCTGTGTGGTGGAAGATGTCGTCCACGCTGGCCTGCTCCACTACCTGGCCGGCATAAAAGACCGCTACCTGTTCACAGGTCTCGGCGATGACGCCCAGGTCGTGGGTGATCATGATGACCGAGGTGTCATAGCTCTCCCGCAGTTCGTTCATCAGGTCCAAAATCTGGGCCTGGATGGTCACGTCCAGGGCGGTGGTGGGCTCATCGGCGATGAGGAGCCGGGGATTGTTGATGAGGGCAATGGCGATCATGACCCGCTGGAGCATACCGCCGGAGAGGTGGTGGGGATACTCCTTCAGGATCTCCTCTGCCCGGGGGATCTTGACCTTGCGGAGCATCTCCAGGGCGGCCTCCCGCATGGCGGAGCGGCTGAGATCGGTGTGGAAGCAGAGGGACTCCACAATCTGGTCTTCGATGGTATACATGGGGTCCAGGGCGGTCATGGGCTCCTGAAAGATCATGGAGATCTCCTTGCCCCGCAGCTGCTGCATCTGCTTTTTCGGAAGGGAGAGCAACTCGGTATCGGTCCCATTCTCCCGCTGGAAGCGGATGCTGCTCCCTGCACCTACGGAAAGAGGGAAGGAGAGCAGTCCCATGATGGAGGAACAGGTGATGCTCTTCCCGCAGCCGGACTCGCCCACGATGCCGAAATTCTGTTTTTTATCGATGTTGAGGTCAATTCCCTCCACCAGCTTGACCGGAGGCGTCCGCCGTCCCCGGTACAGGTCGATGGAGAGATTGCGCATTTCCAAGAGATGATCCATGTCGGCAGTCCTCCCATCAGGTTTTGAGCTTGGGGTCCAGCACGTCGCGGAGGCTGTCGCCCAGGATGTTGAAGAGCAGGATGGTCACAATGATGAAGAGTGCGGGGAAGATGGCCATCCAGGGGGCCTGCTCCATAAAGGTGCGGGCCTCGGAGAGCATGGAGCCCCAGGAGGGATCGGGGGGCTGGATGCCCAGGCCCAGGAAGCTCATGGAGGCCTCGGTGAGAATGGCGCTGGAGAGGGCCAGGGTAGCCTGTACCGTAAAGGGCGCCACCACGTTGGGGGAGATGTGCCGCACCAGGATGGCGCCCGTCCGGACGCCCACGCTCCGGGCGTTGGAGACATACTCCAGGCCCTTGGCCGAGATGACCGCCGCCCGCACGGTCCGGGCAAAGACGGGAATGTTGACGATGCCGATGGCGATCATGGTGTTGACCAGGCCCCGTCCCAGCACCGCCGAGATGAAGATGGCCAGCAGGATGGAGGGGAAGGCAAAGAGGATGTCCATCACACACATGATGACCCGGTCCACCCAGCCCTCAAAATAGCCCGCCAGCAGGCCCAGGATGTAGCCGGCCACCGCGCCGATACCCACGGCGATGATGCCCACCTCCAGAGAGACCCGGGCGCCGTAGAGGATGCGGCTGAAGATGTCCCGGCCGTAGTTGTCGGTGCCGAACCAATAGTCGGCGCTGGGGGCGGATTTGGGCATGGCCACCATCTTGTCCGGCTCAAAGGGAGTCGCCAGGGGGGCAAAGATGGCCACCAGGATGACCAGCAGGATGCCGATCATGCCGATGCGCCCCATGGGATCCTTCCACAGATCCCGGATCGTCTGTCCAAGTCGTTTCATGGTAATCCTCCTGCCGTCAGTCGTAAGAGATACGGGGGTCAATGTAGGCGTACAGCAGGTCGGTCACCACATTGACCAGTACGTACACAAAGGCGATAAAGAGCACGCAGCCCTGCACCACGGGGTAATCCCGCTGGTTGATGCCGGTCAGAGTCATCTGGCCCAGGCCGGGGAGGGAGAAGATCTGCTCCACGATGACCGCGCCTCCCAGCAGGGAGCCGATCTGCATGCCCACCAGTGTGACGATGGGGATGAGGGCGCTGCGCAGGACGTGCTTGAAGATGGCCACCCGCTCACTGGCGCCCTTGGCCCGGACGGTGCGGACAAAGTCCTGCCGCAGGACCTCCAGCACCGACGAGCGGGTCATACGCATGACGGAGCCCGAGATGGAGATGCCCAGGATCGAGGCCGGGAGGATCATGATCTGAAGGTTGCGCAGGGGGTCCTCAAAAAATCCTACATAGCCCAGAGGGGAGAAGTAACCGAAGGCCAGGGAGAGGAAGAGGATCAGCAGGATGGACAGGGCAAAGCCGGGGACCGAGACGCCCAGCAGGGCAAAGACCCGGATCAGCCGGTCGGCCATGGAGTTGCGCTTTACTGCGGCGAGGATGCCCAGAGGGATGGCCACGAACCAGGAGATAATGGCGGCCAGGATGGTGAGCTCAGCGGTCACCTGAAAGCGGGTGAGGATCTGAGGCAGGATGGGCTCCGCCGTGCGGATGGATTCCCCGAAATCGCCCCGGAGCACGCCGCCGATCCAGTCCAGGTACTGTACGATATAGGGGCGGTCCAAGCCGTATTTGGCGGCCAGCTGAGCCCGCAGCTCAGGCGTGGCCTCCACGCCCAGGATACCCGAGATCACGTCGCCGGGGATCATCTTCATGACGGCGAAGATCAGAATACTGATGCCCAGCAAGACCGGAATGAGCTGAAGGATGCGGCGAATGGTGTATTGTTTCATCGTGTCACACTCCCTTTCGAACGGTGCCTTGGATTGAGGATTGACCGCCACCCGCCCGGAAAAGGGGCGGAGAGCGGTCAGTCCTCAATCAGGAGAAGCGCGGGGGGAGCGGGGGCAATTTTGCCCCCGTCTCCCCGCGGAAGATCGATTTTACTGGGTCAGATAGGTGTCCCGGAAGTCGCTGGCGTCAGCAGCGGAGGGGGCGAAGCCCTGCACGCTGGTGCTGGAGACGAAGTACTTCATGGGGCTTGCGATGCAGATCTTGGTGGAGTCCTCCACGCAGATCTCCTGGGCCTCGTTGTAGTACTCCTCCCGCTTGGCCTCGTCGGTGGTGGCGATGCCCAGGGCGCACAGCTCGTCCACACGCTCATTGGAGAAGCCAAAGACGTTGGCGCTGGAACCGGTGCCGAAGAAGAAGGAGATGGCACGGTTGGGATCGGTGCCGGCACCGTCGCTGACCACCATCAGGTCAAAGCCGGCCTCGGGGGTGCTCATCTTGCCCCAGATGTCCACGTACTCGCCGGACTCCAGGTTGGTGATCTCCACGTCGATGTAGATCTCGGAGAGCTGCTGCTGGATGACCACGGCGGCCTGGCGGAGGGAGTCCATCAGACCGGCGGCCAGTTTCAGGCTCAGACGGTTGCTGTCGCTGTACCCGGCGGCCTCCATCAGCTCCTTGGCCTTGTCCAGGTTGAACTGGTAGAGGTCAAAGGAATCGGCGCCCAGAGACCAGTGACCCATGGCGGGGGGCATCATGGTGCTGACCTGGGCCTGGCCGTTAAAGACCACGTTGATGAGGGTCTGGCGGTCCAGGGCGTAGCTCATGGCCTGACGGACGTTCTGATCCTGGAGCGCGGGGGTGGAGAGGTTGCAGCCCATGGCGATGTAGTCGTTGGTCTGGTAACCCAGAACGCTCAGGTTGCTCTCCTTCTCGGCGGCGGTCACGTTGGTGGAGGAGAGGTTGGCGATGTTGATCTCGCCGGTGCGCAGGGCGGCCAGACGGGCGGCCTCGTCGCCGATGAGGTAGTAGGTGATGCCGCCCAGCTTGACCCGGTCGGCCTCCCAGTACTCCTCAAACTTGGGCAGCTCCACGTAGTTGTCGGGGAGCCACTCGCCCAGCATGAAGGGACCGGTGCCGCCGTCGGCGCGCATCAGGTCGCCGTTCTCCGCGATGACATCCTTGTCCACGATGGCGCCGTAGTTGCTGGTGAGGTTGCCCAGGAAGGCGGCGTTGGGCTCCTTGAGGGTGAACTTGACGGTGTAATCGTCCACCGCCTCCACGCTCTCGATGCCGCCATAGTAGCTGTCCTTGCTGCCCAGGGCGCCGATGTCGCCGGCCTCAGTCTTGCCCAGGACACGGTCAAAGGAGTAGACCACGTCGTCCGCGGTCATCTCCCGGCCGGAGTGGAACTTCACGCCCTTGCGGAGATAGAAGATGTAGGTCACGTCGTCGGGGATCTCCCAGCTCTCGGCCAGCTGACCATAGTAGGTCATGTCGGCGTTGGTAGCCACCAGAGTCTCATAGAGCTGGTTGATGATCCGGAGGGAGGCCTCCTCGGAGACGGTGTGGGGATCAAAGCCGGTGGGCTCGGAGTCCGTACCGTACTTGAGGATGCCGCCCTCCACCGGGGTGGTGGAGACCGGAGCGCTGGGGGCGGAGGATGCGGGGGGCGTATTCCCGCCGCCGCATCCGGCCAGCAGACCCGTCAGCAGGACGCCGGCCAGGGAGAGGGATAGCCACTTTTTTGCGTTCTTCACAGTAAGTACCTCTTTTCCATTCAGATTTCGTATGTCACAGGCCAGCGCCTGCGGATACCGGTCAGACGGGAACGGGGGGTGTCCGTCCCAGCAGAGCATAGTGGACTGCCCGGCGGAAATCGTTGGAGGATCCGGGCGGCTCCCCCTCCATACGGTAGAATTTGTTGGTAAGGATGACCGCGCCTATGTGATGGGTGCGGCTGATCCACAGACTGGTGCCGGTAAAACCGTTGTGTCCGCAACCATCCGGGAAGACGTCACACCGGTCAAAGCCCAGACCACGCTCTTCCACACAGGTCTCCATGGCCCGGAGGAACCAGGGGCGGTCGGTGGAGAGATAGAACTGCCCCAGAGCGGAGAGGGCGTCCGCCGTAGCGAAGATCCCGGCGTGTCCGCTGGCGCCGTTCCAGTAATAGAAGGCGTTCCCGTCGTTGCAGGTGCCCCGTACCTCCACGCCGTTGGGCCGCCAGCCGTCGAAGGAGAGGCCCCGCTGGGCGCACATGCGCTGTTCGATCTGATTTCCGTAGCAGGTGGGCACGGCCAGAGCGGGATCGATGGGACCATAGGCCATATCCGAGATACCAAGGGGAGCTTTGACATAGCGCTCCAGCGCCTGCCGGAGGGGAAGGCCGGAGACCGCCTCCACCACCAGGCCCAGGAGCATGAAGTTCAGATCGCTGTATGCCATGCCGGTCTCGGGCTCCGTGGTGGCCAGAACGTGTTCCAGCACCGTGTAGAAGTCCCGCCCATCGGCGTAGAAGGGATACCACGGTACGATACCGGAGGTGTGGGTCATGAGCTGTCCCACGGTCACCTTCTCCAACCGCCGCCGGGTGACCGGGCCGGGGGCATGGGCGGGCAGGAGGGAGAGCACAGGTGTCTCCGGGGTGAAGCGCCCCTCCTCCATGAGCGAGAGGAGCATCGTGGTACACACCAGTTTGCTGACCGAGGCCAGGTCAAACCAGGCGCTGAGCTCCACCCCGCCCACGGCCCGGCGGTACAGGATCTCTTTCTCGTTGAATACCTGGCAGACCGCGGAAGGGTAGTACCCTTCCTGCCGGTAGGTCTCCAATATGGTGTCAAGCTGTGACAGTTCCATCTGCCGCACCTCCATTGGAAAAATGATATGGTTCACGCAGGAAGAGCGCTCAGTCCTGCTGGAGGGAGCGTATGAGCTCCCTGGTCTGGGAGAGGCTCTTCCGGGTATGGTCGAAGTCGTGCTTGGCGATCCCAAGATAGAGCAGGTCCAGCAGGAGCAGGCCGGAGATCCGGGAGGTCATGGCCCCCATGCGGAACTCCCCCTCCTCGCTGGGGATGTAGAGGGGATAGTCGGCCAGGCGGGAGAGCGAGTTGTGGTTGGCCTGGGTGATGGCGATGACTCTGCATCCCCGCTCCTTGGCGGCCCGGGCGGCCAGGACAGTCTCCCGGGTCTCGCCGCTGTAGCTGATGGCAATGACGATGTCGCTCTCATCCAGCAGAGCGGCGGTGGCCAGGTTGGTGTGGGCGTCGGCGTGATAGAAAGCGGGGATACCGATGCGGGAGGATTTGTAGAGGAAATCCATCGCCAGCAGGCCGGAGGCCCCGATACCGAAGAGATGGATGCGCCGTCCGGCACAGATCTCCTCCACCGCCTGGTTGAGGACGGATACATTGACCATGCGATAGGTCAGGGAGGTGTTCTTGAGATGGATGAGCTCCGCCTTCTGGAGAATGGTGTCCAGGTCGTCGTGCTCCTGGATGACGGTCTGAAACTCGTCCAGTGCCTCGGCACCAGATTCTTTGGCCAGGTCCAGCTTTAGTTCGGTAAAGCCTTTGAAACCGAGCTTCTGGGAGAAGCGCACCACCGCCGCCGGGGAGGAGCCGCAGGCGGCGGCAAACTCCTTGGCGTTCATGCGGGTGACCTCCCCGCTGTGGGACAGAAGGTAGTCGGCAAGACGCCGTTCGGTCTCTGTCAGCGAGGCGAGGCCTTCTTTGATCAAAAGTGTGCATCCCACGGCGACAACCTCCTCTCTTTTTGTAGATATTATAGCAAAGCGTGAGAGGCAAGTCCAGAGGGTTTGAAATATAATTTCATGAATCTTGCAAAAAAGATGAAATAATATTGTGTTGACAGAGTGAGAGGGATGCGGTAGGCTAGAAGCAAACAGACAGGAGGTGTGCGCATGGACGACTATCTGGCAGGCCTGAGCACAGAGGGGATCAACGAGGAGACCCGGCGGATCGACACCTGTTCCACGGAGGAGATGGTGCGGCTCATCAACCAACAGGACGCACGGGTGGCGGCGGCAGTGGCCAAGGAGACAGACAAGATCGCCGCGGCGGTGGATCTGATTTATGAGCGGTTCCGTGCAGGAGGGAGACTCATCTATCTGGGCGCGGGGACATCGGGGCGTTTAGGAGTGCTGGACGCGTCGGAGTGCGTGCCCACCTTCGGCGTGGACCCGGACATGGTGCAGGGCTACATCGCGGGAGGCGACACCGCGCTGCGTCACCCGGTGGAGGGCTGTGAGGACCGGGAAGAGGACGGCATCCGCCTGGTGGAGGAGCTGAAGGTAGGCCCCAAAGACGCGGTGGTGGGCATCACCGCCAGCGGCAGCGCCCCCTACGTACTGGCGGCGGTCCGCCGGGCGGGAGAGCTGGGCGCCGCGGTGATCGGGCTTTGTACCAATGCAAACTCCAAGCTGGAGCGGGTCTGTCAGGTGTGCATCGCCCCTCAGGTGGGGCCCGAGGTGATCTCCGGGTCCACCCGTATGAAGTCGGGAACGGCCCAGAAAATGGTGCTCAATATGCTCACCACCTGTTCCATGATCAAGCTGGGCAAGGTCTACGGCAATCTGATGGTGGATCTGAAGGTGAGCAACCGCAAGCTGGAGGACCGGGCCAAGCGCCTGATCGTCCATGCCACCGGGACCGATCCGGATACGGCGGCGGAATATCTGACCCGGGCGGACGGCCACGCCAAGCTGGCCATCCTGATGCTGGAGAGCGGTCTGGACCGGGAGGAAGCCAAGGCGCTGCTGACGCGCTGTGAGGACCATCTGGGCCGGGCCATTTGCCAGGCCAGGGAAGAAGGAGGCGGGGCGTAATGCTCTGGAGCGGAACGGACAAACCGGTGCGCCGGATCGTGGGCATGATGTCGGGCACCTCGGTGGACGGGGTGGACGCCGCTTTGGTGGAGGTCCGGGGCACGGGCGACCGCTGTCAGGTGAAGCTGCTGGCCTTTGAGAACCGGCCCTATCCGGAGACGGTGCGGGAGGAGATCTTTACCCTCTTTCAGCCGGAGCAGGCCACGGTGGACCGGGTGGGACGGATGAATGTTTTGCTGGGAGAGCTCTATGCCCGCAGCGCCCGCTCGGTGGTGGAGGGGGCCGGACTGCGTCTGGAGGATGTGGACCTCATCGGTTCCCACGGACAGACCATTTGGCACAGCCCCCAGACCGTGTGGGAGGAGGGCTTTCCCATCCATTACACCGTGCAGATCGGAGAGGGAGCCGTGATCGCTGCCCGCACCGGTGTGCCCACGGTGTCGGACTTCCGGGTGGCGGATATGGCGGTGGGCGGACAGGGCGCGCCCCTGGTGCCCTTCACCGAGTACCTCCTCTACCGGAGGGAAGAGGAGACCATCCTCCTCCAGAACATCGGCGGGATCGGGAATATGACCGTCCTGCCCGCCGGAGCGGGACCGGAGGAAGTCTATGCCTTTGATACCGGGCCGGGTAATATGATCATTGACGCGGCGGTCTCCGCCCTGACCGGAGGGGAGCAGACCTATGACGTGGACGGGGCCATGGCGGCGGCGGGCCGGGTCAATGCGGACCTGTTGGCCTGGCTCCAGCAGGAGCCCTATTACAGCCGTCCCCTGCCCAAGACCACCGGACGGGAGGAGTTCGGCACCCAGTACACCGCTCGTGTGCTGGAGCGGGGCAGGGAGCTGGGCCTCTCGCCCCAGGACATCGTGGCCACGGTGACTGACCTGACCGCCTGGAGCATTGCCGACGCCTACGGGCGGTATGTCCAGCCCCGTTATCAGGCCTCCCGCCTGGTGGTGGGCGGCGGTGGGAGCTATAACCCCACTCTGCTGGCTTTCCTCTCCCGTCGTCTGGGGGAGTATGGTGTCGCGGTGCAGACCCAGGAGGATCTGGGATGGAGCAGCGATGCCAAGGAGGCAGTGGCCTTTGCGGTACTGGCCGACCGGTGCGCCATGGGAGAGGCCAACAGCCTGCCCGGCGTCACCGGGGCGGAGCGGGCCGCGGTCATGGGAAAAATCTCCCTTCCGCCCCGTGGATCGGAAAAGGGGGAGCATCGATGAAGCTGGAATTGCGCAAAGGGACAGAGCAGGACGTGGAGGCCTGTCTTCCGGTCTTTCTGGACAGTGCCATCTATGAGCGCTATTTCCGGGGAGACGACCGGCTGGAGCGCTCCCTGCGGGGGGCGGCCGGACGGGGAGAGCTCTATCTGGCGGTCACCGAGCAGGGAGAGATCGCCGGAGCCATGCGGGTGGTCCTGCGTGGCTTCTGTGGGCTGTATCCCTATCTGAGCCTGCTGGGCGTCAAGGCCTCCTTCCGGGGGCAGCAGGTGGGAAGCTGGCTCATGGAGCAGCTGGAGGAGATGGCCCGGGCATCTGGGGCCTCCCGCGTGACGCTGATGGTCAGCGACTTCAACACCGGCGCCCAGAAATTCTACGCCGGGCGGGGCTATTGGACGCTGGGAAGCCTTCCCGACGCGGCCAAGAAGGGCATCACCGAGCTGGTGCTGGTCAAAGAGGTATGAAAAAAGGCCGTCCGGAGCAAATTTGCTCCGGACGGCCTTTCTGTGTCCGTGACAGATTTTAGTTAGAAGGCCCGGCCGATGTCGGTGCGGAACTGCATCCCCTCAAAATGGATGTGCTCGGCCGAGGCATATGCGCCCCGGATGGCCTCGTCCAGGTCCCCGCCCACGGCGGTGACACCCAGTACGCGGCCGCCGCCGGTGACCAGCTCGCCGGAGTCGTTCCGGGCCGTGCCCGCATGGAAGACCACGGCGGTCTTGCCGGCCTCCTCCAGGCCGGTGATGGGCAGTCCCTTCCGGTAGGAGCCGGGATAACCCCCGGAGGCCAGCACCAGACAGCAGGCAGCGCCCGCTTTCCAGCGGATCTCGGTCTGATCCAGGGTGCCGTTGCGGCAGGCCAGGAGAATGTCCATCAGGTCGCTCTCCAGCAGGGAGAGGACAGACTGGCACTCGGGGTCGCCGAAGCGGGAGTTGTACTCCACCACCTTGGGGCCCTGGGGGGTGAGCATGAGGCCGAAGTAGAGCACGCCCTGGAAGGGACGGCCCTCGGCGGCCATGGCATCCACCGTGGGCTGGAAGATGGTCTCCATGCACACCTGGGCCAGATCGGGGGTGTAGCAGGCCACCGGGGCGATGGAGCCCATGCCGCCGGTGTTGGGACCCTGGTTGCCGTCAAAGGCCCGCTTGTGGTCCTGGGAGGCGGGCATGGGAACCAGGTGCTTCCCGTCGCAGAAGGCCAGCACGGTGACCTCGGGACCGGTCATGCACTCCTCGATGACCACCTTGGTGCCCGCCTCGCCGAACTTTTTGTCGGCCATCATGGCGCGGACGGCCTCCTCGGCCTCCTCCACGCTCTGGGCCACGATGACGCCTTTGCCCAGGGCCAGGCCGTCGGCCTTGACTACGATGGGGGCGCCCTGCTCCCGGACATAGGCAAGGGCGGACTCCAGCTCGGTGAAGGTCTGATAGCGGGCGGTGGGGATGTGATACTTGGCCATCAGATCCTTGGAGAAGGCCTTGCTGGCCTCGATGACGGCGGCGTTGGCCCGGGGACCGAAGGCGGGGATGCCAGCGGCCTCCAGGGCATCCACCATGCCCAGGGCCAGGGGATCATCGGGGGCGACCATGACGAAGTCCACAGCGTTTTCCCGGGCCCAGTCCACCATGCCCTCCACGTCAGTGGCCTTCACCGGGACGCACTGGGCCAGGGCAGCGATCCCGGCGTTGCCGGGGGCGCAGGAGAGTTTCGTTACCTTGGGGCTCTTGGACAGGGCCCAGACAATGGCGTGCTCGCGGCCGCCGCCGCCAACCACTAAAACATGCATAGAGATGACCTCCAAATCACAATAAAGTCAGGAGAGCAGGGCACTCAGTCCGGCCAGCAGGACCAGGTGCCCCGGATAGAACCAGTAGAAGAACCAGCGGCTCCCGTTGCCCCGCTTCCCATTGTAGCGGGAGAGGGGCACCAGAGAGAGACAGGCAAAGGCCGTCATCAGCAGGGAGTAGGGCAGATAGAAGCGCTGGAAATAGGGGAGCCGTCCTCCCATGTCCACCAGGAACCGTGCCCAACCCTCGGTGGGGAGGATGGAGAGAGTGGGCACGCCCCAGTAGGCCCAGAGGCTGCCGGCCAGATAGTAGCACAGCAGGCACAGGGCGAGCATCCGGAGCTGGCGGGCGCGGTCCTCTCCGCAGAAATAGAGGATGACCACGGTGAGGCAGCCGATCCAGCCGTAATCTCCATGGAGGGGCTGGGCCAGAAAGACGCACACACCGCCCAGCAGGATTCCCAGAACAGGATAGCCCTTTTCCTGAAAGTGCCGGTAGAGACCGATGGCCAGAGAGGCGAGGAAAAAGGTGGTGATGACGCTGCGCCCATCCTCCGGCATGACAAAATAGAGGGGGATCTGGGTGAGGGCGGCGAAGCAGAAGAGCCGCCGCAGATAAGCGGCATAGTGCCTGGTTTTCCGGCAGCCCTCCGCCACGAAGAAGGCAAAGATGGGAAAGGCCAGCCGCCCCACATACCGAAAGAGATAAAACCACAGGGAGTCGGGCGGGAAGAAGGGGGCCATGGGCTCAAAGAACATCCCCACATGGTCGATGACCATGAAGAGGGCGGCCAGATATTTGAGCTGAGTCCCGCTGAGACCGCCGCTCCGTTCCAGGGCGGACACCGCTTAGTGGTGGAACAGGCGCACGCCGGTGAAGGCCATGACCATGCCGTGCTTGTCGGCAGTGGCGATGACCTGGTCGTCCCGGATGGAGCCGCCGGGCTGGACAATGTAATGCACACCGGACTTATGGGCGCGCTCCACGTTGTCCCCGAAGGGGAAGAAGGCGTCGGAGCCCACAGTCACGTCGGAGAGCTGGGCGATCCACTCCTGCTTCTCCTGGGCGGTGAGAACCTCAGGCTTGACCTGGAAGATGGTCTGCCACACGCCCTCGGCCAGCACGTCGTCGTGCTCCTCGGAGATGTACAGGTCAATGGCATTGTCCCGGTCGGGGCGGCGAATGCCCTCCACGAACTGGAGACCCAGGACCTTGGGATGCTGGCGCAGCCACCAGATGTCTGCCTTGTTGCCGGCCAGACGGGTGCAGTGGATGCGGCTCTGCTGTCCGGCGCCCACGCCGATGGTCATGCCATTTTTCACATAGCAGACCGAGTTGGACTGGGTGTACTTGAGGGTGATGAGGGAGAGGAGCATATCGTGCTTGGCCTGCTGGGGGAGCTCTTTGTTGGCGGTAACGATGTTCTGGAGCATCTCCTCCGAGATGTCCAGATCGTTATAGCCCTGCTCAAAGGTGATGCCGAAGATGTTGCGCCGCTCGATGGGGGCGGGGGTGTAGTCGGGATCGATGGCCACCACGTTGTAGCCGCCCTTGCGCTTGGTCTTGAGGATCTCCAGAGCCTCGTCGGTATAGCCGGGGGCGATGACGCCATCGGAGACCTCGCCGGCCAGGAAGCGGGCGGTGTCAGCGTCACACACGTCGGAGAGGGCGGCCCAGTCGCCGAAGGAGCACAGACGGTCCGCGCCCCGGGCCCGGATGTAGGCGCAGGCGATGGGGGAGAGCTCTCCCTCGGGGGCGAAGTAGATCTTCCGCTCCACCTCAGTGAGGGGGAGACCCAGAGCAGCTCCGGCGGGGGAGACGTGCTTGAAGGAGGCGGCGGCGGGCAGGCCGGTGGCCTTCTTCAGGGCCTTGACCAGCTGCCAGGAGTTGAGAGCGTCCATGAAATTGATGTAGCCGGGGCGGCCGTTGAGGACCTGGAGGGGGAGCTCTCCCTCCTCCATATAGATGCGGGCGGGCTTCTGGTTGGGGTTGCAGCCGTATTTCAGTTCCAGTTCAGTCATGTGAGAGCCTCCGTTTGTTGGTATGTAGTGGTGAAATTACTGATGCTTGTTCAGAATGACGGTGTCGCTCTTTCCGCTCTCCAGGTCGGTGTAGCGGACGAAGAGGGAGACCTTGTTGTCCTCGTTGAGGCTCTCCCACAGCTCCCGGGCCAGGGTCTGGGCGTCGGGGGCGGTGATGGCGACCTGACGGGGCTCTCCCTCAAAGGAGGGCAGGGGGTCCCGGTTCTCCTGATAGGTGTGGATGAAGTGGCCCTGTCCGGCCAGGGGGTGCTCATAGCCAAAGAAGTAGCGGCGGCAGGAGGAGGGATCGCCGTCGGCGCTCTTCAGGATAGAGAGGGCATAGCTGCCGTCCTTGTGGAGCAGGCCGGAGATCCGGGGGGTGTAGTTGGGGCCATCTGGCTCAAACTCCCGGGTGCGCAGGGACTGGGCAAAGACCTTGCCCTCCAGCAGGCCGTCCCGGACGGTGTCGGTCTGATCACCGTTGGTGACCACGGTGTCGTCGCCCACCACCCGGACGGGATGGTAGATGATGAGGGAGGGATCGGTCATCTTGCTCTCGTCAAAGGCCTTGGTGCGGATGCCGTCCTCGGTGACCTCGAAGATGCGGTTGCGGCTGTTCTCGCTGCGGCCCATGATGAAATAGGCGATGACGCTGTGTCTGCCGTCGGCAGACTTGCCCAGCAGGATGCCCCGGCCGGGGTAGGGATGGGACTGGAGCAGCTCACAGAGATTCAAGGTGTTCATGAAAGATTCCTCCTGACAATGAAGTGGATGAAAAAAGAAAATGGGCGCACCAAAAACAGGTGCGCCCAGACGGTCGGCATAACAAAAGCTGTACTCCATGTGGTAAGCCCACGGTTCCGTCAGTCATACAGCTTTTTTAGGATAGCATATCCCCAGCGGCCTTGTCAAGACGCCTGTCGGAAGGGCGGGGAATTTAGGGGAGAATGTGCACGTGCCGGCCCTCCACCGCCAGCTTATCCTGGCAGAAGAGCGAAACGGCCTGGGGGAGGAGCTTCCACTCGGCCTCCTCCATGACCCGGCGCTGGAGGATCTCCGGGGTGTCGCCCTCCCGGATCTCCACCGCCTTCTGGAGCACGATGGGGCCGCCGTCGGCCTCCTCATTGACGAAGTGGACGGTAGCGCCCGTGACCTTCACGCCGTAGGAGAGGGCCATCTCATGGACGTGGAGCCCGTAGGCCCCCTTGCCGCAGAAGGAGGGGATGAGGGCCGGATGGACGTTCAGGATGGCGTTGGGGAAGGCCTCCACCATCTCTTCGGTGAGAATGTGCATAAAGCCGGCCAGCACCACCAGGTCGATGGAGAGGGCCTTGAGCTTCTCCACCAGAGCGATGGTCATGGCCTGAGGGGAGGGGTAATCCTTCCGGGCCACCACATAGCCGGGGATACCGGCTTTTTCGGCCCGCTCCAGGGCATAGGCGTCTGCCCGGGAGGAGAGGACGGCGGCCAGCACGCCGCCCCCCAGCTCTCCCCGGCCCTGGGCGTCGATGAGGGCCTGAAGATTGGTTCCGCCGCCTGAGACCAGAACGGCGATGCGTTTTTCCGCCATGGCCTTACACCAGCTCCACGCCGGCGTCGCCCCGGACCACGGAGCCCACGGCGTAGGCGCTCTCTCCGGCGGCGCGGAGGATCTCCAGAGCCTTCTCGGCCTCCCCGGCGGGGACGGCCAGGAGCATGCCCAGACCCATGTTGAAGGTGTTGTACATGTCCCGCTCGGGGATGTTGCCCTTCTTCTGGATCAGGTCGAAGATGGGCAGGCGGGGGAAGGAGGAGAGCTCGATGCGGGCGGTGAGACCCTCAGTCATCATGCGGGGGACGTTCTCATAGAAGCCGCCGCCGGTGATGTGGCTGATGGCGTGGATGTCCACACCGGCCTTCAGGAGAGCCTTGACCGCTTTGACATAGATGCGGGTGGGGGTGAGGAGAGTCTCACCCAGGCTCTTGCCGCCCAGCTCGTCCACGGGGGCGTTCAGGTCGGCGTGCTCCACGTCAAAGACCTTGCGCACCAGGGAAAAGCCGTTGGAGTGAACGCCGGTGGAGGCCAGGCCGATGAGGGCGTCGCCCTCGCTCAGGCGCTTGCCGTCGATGATCTTCTCCTCGTCCACGATACCCACCGAGAAACCGGCCACGTCATAGTCCTCGTCGGGCATGACGCCGGGATGCTCGGCGGTCTCGCCGCCCACCAGAGCGCACTCGGACTGGCGGCAGCCCTCGGTGATGCCGGCGACGATCTCGGCGATGCGCACGGGATCATTCTTGCCGCAGGCGATGTAGTCCAGGAAGAAGAGGGGGGATGCGCCGCCGCAGATGATATCGTTGACGCACATGGCCACGCAGTCGATGCCGATGGTGTCGTGCTTGTTCAGCAGCAGGGCCAGGCGGAGCTTGGTGCCCACGCCGTCGGTGCCGGAGACCAGCACAGGGCGCTTCATCCCGGCCAGGTCGGGGGCGAACATGCCGCCGAAGCCGCCCAGGGTGCCCAGCACGCCGGGGATGTAGGTGGATTCCACCATGGGCTTGATACGCTTGACCGCCTCATAGCCGGCGGTCACGTCCACGCCGGCAGCGGCGTAGGAAGCGGAATGAGAGTTTTCCATACGAACCTCCAAAAAAATAGTGGGGGAACGGCCTTACTCTTTGCCGGTCCAGCAGTAGGTACATACCTTGCAGGGCTCCAGTCCGATGGCCTTCATGAGGCCCTCCAGGGACTGATAACCCAGAGAAGTGAAGTGGAGCTTTTTGCAGATGGCCTCCAGCATGCACTGGCCGCGCTCGGTGGTGGGATCGGCATACTCGTCCAGATGGGCCTCGCCCTCCTCGCCCTCCAGCTCCTGGACGGTGCGGCGGGTGATGAGCTCCATCTCCGATTTGCTGGAGGAGAAGTTCAGGTACTTGCAGCCGTACATGATGGGGGGACAGGCCGAGCGGATGTGGACCTCTTTGGCACCCGACTCATAGAGGAAATCCACGGTCTCCCGCATCTGGGTGCCGCGGACGATGGAGTCGTCGATCATCAGCAGCTTCTTGCCCTGGATGAGCTCAGGCACGGGGATCTGCTTCATCTTGGCCACCTGGTTGCGGACCTTCTGGTTGTCAGGCATGAAGGAGCGGGGCCAGGTGGGGGTGTACTTGACGAAGGGACGGGCAAAGGGCTTGCCGCTGCGGTTGGCGTAACCGATGGCATGGGGGATGCCCGAGTCGGGAACGCCCGCCACATAATCCACGTCCTGGGCGATGCCGCGCTCCCGGTCGGCGTCGGCCATGATCTCGCCGTTGTGGTAGCGCATGACCTCCACGTTGACGCCCTCATAGTTGGAGTTGGGGTAGCCGTAATAGGTCCACAGGAAGGCGCAGATCTTCATCTCGGTGCCGGGGGCAGAGAGCTGCTCCACCCCATCGGTGGTGACCCGGACGATCTCCCGGGGGCCCAGTTCGTAATAGTCGTGATAGCCCAGCTTGTGGTAGGCGAAGGACTCGAAGGAGATGCAGCAGCCGTCCTCGTCCCGGCCCACCAGAACGGGGAGACGGCCCACCTTGTCCCGGGCAGCGATGATCTCGTTGTCGGGGGTGAGGATGAGGATGGTAGCCGAGCCGTCCACCACATCCTGGGCGTGGCGGATGCCGTCCACCAGGTTGTCCTTCTGGTTGATGAGGGCGGCGATGAGCTCGGTGGAGTTGACCTTGCCGGAGCTCATGGCCATGAACTGGGTGCCCACACCGGCGTCAAAGTACTGCTTCACCAGCTCCTCGGCGTTGTTGATGATGCCCACGGTGGTGATGGCAAAGAGGCCCAGATGGGAGCGCACCAGCAGGGGCTGGGGGTCTGTGTCGCTGATGCAGCCGATGCCGCTGTGTCCGGCAAAATCGGACAGGTCCTTCTCGAACTTGGTCCGGAAGGGAGTGTTTTTGATGTTGTGGATCTGGCGCTGGAACCCCTTGTCCCGGTCATAGATGACCATGCCGCCCCGGCTGGTGCCCAGGTGGGAGTGATAGTCCACGCCGAAAAAGATGTCAAGTACGCAGTCCCGCTTGGAGACCGCACCAAAGAAACCGCCCAAAGTCTTTCCTCCAATAGAAATGTGGGGGCGGGCCGGCGCGGGGCCGGTCCGCCAAGTCAGATGATAACGGAAACCGGGAGAGGTTTACTCTCCCATGAGGCGGCGCATGACCTCCTCATAGGCCTCCTCCGCGCCGCCCAGATCCCGGCGGAAGCGGTCCTTGTCCAGCTTCTCATGGGTCTTCTCGTCCCACAGACGGCAGGTGTCGGGGGAGATCTCGTCGGCCAGAACGATCTGGCCGTCGGCGGTCTTGCCGAACTCCAGCTTGAAGTCCACCAGATCGATGCCGATCTCCTTCATGAAGCCCTTGAGCAGGTCGTTAACCATGAAGGCGTACTTCTTGATGAGCTCGATCTCCTCCCGGGTGGCCAGCTTCAGGGCCAGGGCGTGGTAGGAGTTGAGCAGGGGATCACCCAGGTCGTCGTTCTTGTAGGAGAACTCGATGGTGGGCTCGTCAAAGACGATGCCCTCCTCCACGCCGTAGCGCTTGGCGAAAGAGCCGGCGGAGATGTTGCGGACAATGACCTCCAGGGGCACAATGGAGACCTTCTTGACCACGGTCTCCCGGTCGCTGAGCTCCTCCACAAAGTGGGTGGGGACCCCCTTGGCCTCCAGGCGGCGCATGAGGTTGTTGGTCATGCGGTTGTTGATGGCGCCCTTGCCGGTGATGGTGCCCTTCTTGAGGCCGTTGAAAGCGGTGGCGTCATCCTTGTAGGACACGATGACCAGATTGGGGTCCTCGGTGGCATAGACCTTCTTGGCCTTGCCCTCATAGAGCTGCGTTGTTTTTTCCATAGTTCACATTCCCCTTGCACACATTAGGATATTGATAGCAATTGATAGCAGAGATGATTACTGGGCGAAGAAAAGCTTGGAGAGAGTCATGGGATCCACATACTTGCCGTCCTTGTACACCCGCATGTTGCCGGAGGCCACCTCGTCGATGAGCATGACGTTGCCGTCGGCATCGTAACCGAACTCAAACTTGATGTCGTACAGGACCAGACCGCGGGCCTTGAGCTCGTCCGCCACGATCTGGGTGATCTGCTGGGTCTGGGCCTTCATGTCGTCGTACTGCTTCTCGGTCATGACGCCCAGCACCACCAGGCCGTCCTTGGTGACCAGGGGGTCGCCCTTCTCGTCGTTCTTGAAGGTGGTCTCCACATAGGCGGGCAGATCAGCGCCCTCCTCGATGTACTCGCCGTACCGGCGCAGGAAGCTGCCCACGGCCTTGTGGCGGCAGATGACCTCCAGACCATGGCCGAACACCTTGGCGGGAAGGACCTCCATGGTGGTGTTCTCCAGGTCGGCGCTGACATAGTGAGTCTTGATCCCGGCGGCGTTGATCTTCTCAAAGAAATAGATGGACATGCGCAGGTTCACGTCGCCCACACCGTCGATGGTCAGGCCCACGGAGTTTTCACCGGGATCGAACACACCGTCCTTGCCGGTGCAGTCGTCTTTGAACTTCAGCAGGTAGTTGCCGTTGTCCAGGGCAAACACGTCTTTGGTCTTTCCGGTGTAAACCAGTTTCTTTTCCATGTGGATCATCCTCCAGAACAAAGATTAGTAGATCAGTTTATCGGGCAGCGGGTACGCTTACTGGGCCAGCTCTGCCTGAAGCTTGGCTTCCTTCTCGGCAATCTGCCGGGCCATCTTGACCCGGGCCTCATCCAGCCGGGCAGCCAGATCGTCATCGCTGACAGCCAGGATCTGAGCGGCCAGGACGGCGGCATTTTTGGCGCCGTTGATGGCTACCGTGGCGACGGGGATGCCGCTGGGCATCTGGACGGTAGCCAGCAGGGCGTCCAGACCGTCCATGGCGCCCCCCTTCATGGGGATGCCGATGACGGGCAGGGTGGAGTTGCCGGCAAAGGCGCCCGCCAGATGTGCGGCCATACCGGCGGCACAGATAAGCACGCCGAAGCCGTTCTTCCGGGCATCCCGGGCAAACTCGGCCGCCTGGACGGGGGTACGGTGAGCGCTGAGGATATGGGCCTCGTAGGGGATGTGGAACTCGTCCAGCTGGGTGCAGGCGGCCTTGACCACCGGCCAGTCGCTGTCGGAGCCCATGATGATGGCAACTTTCTTCACAGGAATGACCTCCTCGTTCATCTTGGGAAGGGAGACGGAACCAAACAAAAAGTTAGGTCGGTACAAAATAAATCAGGGTATCCGTTATACGGATACCCTTCCTAATCAAACCGCTATTTTGGACGCATTGGGACCCTGAGACAGGCGCTTATGTGCAGTAATCTTCCAGTTCAGCATCCGATCCACGTCCGTTCCCCCTTATCAAAGAAAGAATACTTATACTATATCGGCTCTTCTGTCGCTTTGCAAGTGCAGAGGTGGATTTTTGTATGCTTATACAAGGGGAGCGGGGGGGAGAACGGCGCATTTTGCCATACCCGGCAGTGCAGTGTCGAAAAGGGGTTGACAGAACCGATTTGTCATACTATACTTCAAATAGTAATACTAATTGAATGTATGTATCACAAATAGTGGTGCAGAAAGAGAGGGAGATAAGATGACACGACCGATGCGGACGCCGGATGAGCCCTATGCCCAGGGGAAGGTGATGCTTCTGCGTCTCATCTCCCAGTCGGTCAAAGAGGGAACGGAGAAGCTGCCGTCCGAGGAAGAGCTGGCAAAGCTGGCCGGAGTGAGCCGGGTGGTGATCCGGGATGTGCTGAGTGAACTGGAGTCCAGGGGGTATCTCACCCGCTGGCGGGGCCGGGGCACCCTCATCAATGCGCCGATCTGCACCGCACAGCCCCGCATCGATGAGGAATTCAGCTTTCAGGAGCTCTTTGCCGCCCGGGGAATGACACCCGCGGTGCGCCTTCTGGAGGACCGCTGGATCTCTCCTGAAGAGGCGGAGCTGCCCCTTGGAGCGGAGATCGGCCAGGGGGAGGAGCGGCTTTTGATGCTGGAGCGCGTGTTCCTGGGGGACGGCGTTCCCATGATCCACAGCAAGGTCTATTTCCGGGGCAGCAACCTGGAGTTTGACTATCAGAGCTGGAAGAATTTTGCCGAGCTTACCCTGAACGAATTTCTGGAGCTCTTCTGTATCCGGCAGCCGGTGGTCACACTGGCAGAGCAGACGGTAGAGACGGCGGATGCCGCCCTGGCCTCCAAACTAGAGGTGGCAGAGGGGACCCCGCTGCTCCGGATGGACGATGTCCGATACGGTGTGGGCAGCCTGGAGCTCCTGCGCGGCACCGCCTACTTCTGCAAGGACATCCTGCCGCTGCGCCTGGTCCGCAGAAGATAAGATACAACGATTTCACAGCGCCATAGACTGCATCCATACGAAACACCCATATGTTTTCCGTTATCCCTGGAGCCGGGGGCTCCATTTTGAGATAGGAGGAAACAGATATGAAGGAATGTCTCAGAAAGCAGATTTCCCTATGGACCGCTTCCGCCCTTTTGATGGGCGGCCTGGCCGCGTGCGGCGGGGGAGGAGAGGGCGCCCCCGCCGATTCTTCCGGAACACCGGAGGGAGAAAGTGAGATCAAGATCGGCATCCTTATTCCCGGTTCCCCCACGGATGGCGGCTTCTCCCAGCAGGCGGCTGAGGCCGGCGCGCTGCTGGAGGAGCAGTTTAACTGCCATGTGGCCGTGGTCGAAGCGGCCACAGCAGACGCGATCAAGAGCGAAGGAGAGACCATGGCCGCCGAGGGCTACAAGATCGTATTCGGTCATGGGGGACAGTGCTCCACACCCCTGGCTGAGATCAGCAAAGACTACCCGGACACCTGGTTCGTCACCACCGGCGGAACCGAGATCCGGGAGAATCAGTTCCCCGCCTGCCTCTGCCTGGAGCAGAGCACCTATGTGGCCGGTGTCATCGCGGGCCTGATGACCGAGAGCAATGTGATCGGCTGTTCCGTGGGCGGCGATTTCCCCGCCTATACCAAAACGACCAACGGCTTCAAGCTGGGTGCGGAGAGTGTAAATCCTGATGTGGAGGTGCTCTTTGCGGTCCTGAGTTCTACCGATACCACTGAAGCGTATGAGACCACCACCAATCAGATCCAGATGGGGGCCGACTTTATTTACAGCAATACCAATGAGGGCCAGGGTGGTGCCATCAAGGCGGTCAGCGAGCATGAAGGGGTCCGGGCCTTTGGCTCCCTGGGCGATTTCATTCCCCTTGCGCCGGAATCTGTGGTAGGCAATACCATGGGTGACTGGTCCAAAGCCTTTATCAACGCCACCGAGGCCATCCTGAATGATGAGGTGGGCGAGCCGGAGATCATGTATCTCGATATGTCCAACGAGTCGGTTTCTTTCGAGTGGAACGAGGAGCTCAAAAAGGAGATCCCCCAGGAAGTGCTGGACAAGGTGGACGAGACCATTCAGGCCATTGCGGACGGCACCATCCACGTTCCCAATGAGTACGAGCTGGGCTGATAGAAGAGCAGAAAGGAGAAGGACGCCATGGAAATGAGCGGAAAGGTCGCGGTAATCACCGGCGGAACCTCTGGAATCGGAAGGAGCACCGCAGAAAAGCTGCTGGAGCGGGGGGCCACTGTCCTAGTCCTGGGCCGCAGCCGGGAGCGGGGCGCGGAAATGGAGCAGCTTGGGAATTGCCATTTCTACCCCTGTGATATGGCCTGCCCGGAGGAGATCGCAAAGACCTGCGATGCTATCCTGCGGGACTATCCGGAGATCGACATTCTGGTCAACAATGCGGGCATGTCCATTGACGGAACGGTAGAGACACTGTCTCTGGAGGAGTGGAACCAGATCTTTGCCGTCAATGTGACCAGCGTTTACCTGATGAGCAAGTATCTGATTCCGGCCATCCGCAAGCGGGGCGGGGGACGCATCATCAATATCGCCTCCACCGCGGGCACGGTGGGAGCCCCTGGGCTGGACGCCTATGCCTCCACCAAGGGAGCGGTCATCCAGCTCACCCGCAGCATGGCGGCGGATTATGCCGCGGAGGGGATTTTGGTCAACGCGGTTTGCCCCGGAGGGACCCTTACGCCCCTGATGTGCGGGATCGAGGCCAACGGCAGCCTGGACGACTTCGCCAGTCTCTTCCCCATCAAGCGCCTGGCCCAGCCGGAGGAGATCGCCGCCATGATCGTATTCCTGGCCAGCGACGCGGCCAGCTTTATGGCGGGGAGTACCGTGCTGGTGGACGGAGGATTTACCTGTATTTAAGGGCGGAAAAGCCGCCTGGGAAAGCGGGAGCGCGCGCACTCCATATGGAGCGGCGGGGTGCTCCCGCTCTTTACTGTCCCGGAGCGAAAAAATAGGCTTAGACAAAGGACAGGGGACGTGCTAGAATAGGGGCTGAATCACACAGCGCATGGATCGGACCGGGCTGTCTCGTCTGTCGAGAGAGGGGGCGGACAGCGGAGAAGGCCGGCCGTGCAGCCGTTTCAGCGGAGGAAGAGAGTATATGAAGATCGCAACAGCCCAACAGATGCGGGAGATGGACCGCGCGGCCATTCAGGAGCGGGGGATCGCGTCCACCTTGCTCATGGAAAATGCGGCCCGGGCAGTGGCGCGTGCCGCTGTCAGCGTGGCGGAGGCGCGGCCGGAGCGTCCGGGAAGACCCCGCCGGGCAGTTTGCTTCTGCGGCGCGGGCAACAATGGCGGGGACGGCGTGGCCGCGGCCCGCTTCCTGATGGAGGCGGGGATGGAGGTTCGGGCGGTCCTGGTGGGCCGGCGGGAGAAGATGACCTCTGACTGCCGGGAGATGGAACGCCGTCTGGAGGCCAAGGGGGGCTCTCTGGAGGATTTCACCCCCGATGCCCCGGACTTTGCCTGCTGGTGCCTGGAGGCCGACGTGATGGTGGACGCCCTGTTTGGGATCGGGCTGAATACCCCCCTGCGGGGGGATCCCCTGATGGCGGTGCAGATGATGAACACCTGCGACATCCCGGTGGTGTCCGCAGACATCGCCAGCGGCGTGGAGGCCGATACCGGACGGGTCCTGGGGGATGCTGTCCAGGCCGATGTGACGGTGACCTTCTCTCTGCCCAAGGTCGGACATTTCCTGGGAGAGGGCGGGCTGCGTACCGGACGGCTGACGGTGGCCGAGATCGGCATCCCGCTGGATCTGGTGCTGTGGACGGAGAGCAATTTTTACTCCGTGTGTGAAAATGATGTCTACCTGCCCCGCCGGGAGCGGGACGCCTACAAGGGGAATTTCGGGCGGGACTATATCCTGGGCGGATCGGTGGGCTATACCGGAGCCCCTGTCCTGGCGGCCCGGGCCGCCGTCCGCGCGGGCGCGGGCCTGGTGTCGGTGGGTGTGCCGGAGCCCATCTGGCCCGTGGTGGCCATGAAGCTGGATGAGGCCATGCCCAGCCCGCTGCCTGCGGGTAAAACGGGAATGCTCTCGCTGGAGGCCACGGAGCAGATCCTGGCCCGGATGAATTCCAGCGACGTCTGCCTGATCGGGCCCGGGCTGGGCCGGGGGAACGGCGTGGCGTCGGTGGTGCGGCATCTGCTGCGCTCGGCTCATACTGCTGTGATCCTGGATGCGGACGGCATAAATGCGCTGGAAGGGCATATAGATGTGTTGGAGGCCCGGCGGGGCGTGGTCACCATCCTGACCCCCCATGACGGGGAATTCCTCCGCCTGGGCGGAGATCTGAGCAGCGGGGACCGGCTGGCCGCCGCCCGCTCCTTTGCACAGGAGCACGGCTGCTGTCTGGTACTCAAGGGACACCGCACGATCACGGCGTTCCCCGACGGCTCGGCCTATGTCAATACCACCGGAAATCCGGGCATGGCCAAGGGCGGCAGCGGAGATGTCCTGGGCGGCATCATTCTGGCCCTGCTGGGGCAGGGGATGTCCTGCCGGGAGGCAGTGCCCATGGCCGTGTGGCTTCACGGCCGGGCGGGGGACCTGTGCGCCGAAGAGATCGGCGAATACGGCATGACTCCCGGAGATCTGATCGAACGGCTCCCCCGTGTCCTGCGGGAGTGCGAGGGAAAGATCCGGGAACTGGGACCCCAATAAAGAAGGAGGGACGGGTGTGCGCCATCGCTGGATGTGTGCACCGATGATAGCCCTGTGTCTGCTGCTGCCGTCCTGCGGCGGGGAGACAGGTAATGAGGCCGAACAGCTGGCGCTTGATATCCGGACGGAATATCTGGCCATGCAGAGCTGTGCCGCCCACGTGGAACTGACCGCAGATTATGGCCAGCGGGTGTATACCTACGGGCTGGACCTCTCCTATGCGCGGGAGGAGGAAATGACCCTCACCATCACCGAACCGGAGCATATCGCGGGGATTATGGCCCATATCCGGGAGGGGGAGACCACGCTGGAATATGAGGGTGTGCGGGTGGAGACCGGGCCCCTGAACGAGGCGGGGCTGAGTCCTATGAACGCCCTTCCGGTTTTGCTGACCGGCATACAGGAGGGCTTTTTGGCCGAGAGTGTGCTGGAGGGAGGCGGAGAAGAGCCGGAGACCCTCCACATCACCATCCGGGACCCGGAGGCAGAGGCGGGCAGCGGAACAGAGCTTCAGATCTGGTTTGACCTTGTGACCCATGCCATGCTGCGGGGAGAGATCAGCCAGGACGGCTTTACCGTGGTCCAATGTGTCCTTTCGGGATTCTCCATGACGTAAATTCAGAATAAGAAAAGGAGCTGCCGGATGGCAGCTCCTTTTTGGTATTACTGGTCCTGTTCGTCTTCACAGCAGTCGCAGTGAGGACAGGGAATCTCGGTCACATTGTCGGCCGGAGCGGCTTCTGCCGCTTCCCGGGCGGCCTCCTCGGCCTGACGCTCCAGCTCATCCAGCTCGTCCAGACGGCGGCGCAGCGCGTCCCGCTCCTGGGCGGTCATGGCCTCGAGCATCTCCTGGAACTGCTGCTCCCGGCGCTCTTTGGCGGCCTGTCTGCCCTTTTCCTGGAGCTCTTCACTGATCTGCCGTCCCTGTTCCGCGGCGATCTCGCCCTTTTCGACCAGAACTTTGCCCAGTTCACCGGCTTTTTCCGCTGCGATGGCGGCGGCGCCCACACCGGCATAGGCCACATTGGTCAGCGTATCGGTCAGTTTATCCCACATAGAGAGACACCTCCTGAATTAGATTGATCCTGGGATGTGCGATTGGTTTGGATGTCACGACGGGAGATGTTCTCCCTCCGATGCTCTATATTATACCCGAACCCGGGCAAAATGTCTTTGAGTTTCTTTAAAGGGAAGATTAAAAACGGATGAAAGAACCGGCAAAGAGTCCAGAACCCGCAGGAAACGCCAGTTCGTGGGGAAATTCCCGGAAGTTGCCCGGCTTCCCTTGTGAGAAGGTACGGTTTGTGCTATGATAATGTCTGCACGCATGAAAATCAATGGTGTCTATGGTGAACGGGAAAGAAGGCAGGTTACATGGAGAGCAGGCAGAAGCGCACCTGGGCCGAGATCGACCTGGGCGCTCTGGAGCATAATTACCGGGCGCTGCGGGGGATGCTGTCCCCTGGCTGCCGCTTTTTGGGGGTAGTCAAGGCCAACGCATACGGCCACGGCGCCATCCCGGTTGCCCGGCGTCTGGAACAGCTGGGCGCGGACTACCTGGCGGTCGCCTCGCTGGATGAGGGCGCGGAGCTCCGGGTAGCGGGGATCACGGCCCCCATCCTGGTTCTGGGGCAGACTCCGACGGAGTTCGCGGCTGATGTGGTGCGGCTGCGTCTGACCCAGACCGTATGGGATCTGGAGAGCGCCAAGGCCCTCTCTGCGGCGGCCCAGGCCGAGGGCAGAGAGGTGAAGATCCACCTCAAGGCGGATACCGGAATGTCCCGGCTGGGTCTGTGCTGCGATGCATCCCATTTGGAGCAGACGGCAGAGACCATGGCGGCTATCTGTGCCCTCCCGGGGCTGAACCATGAGGGCATCTTTACCCATTTTTCGGACGCCGATGGGAGCGAGGAGTTTACCATGCTCCAGTTTACCCGATTCCTGGACCTGATCGACAAGCTGAAGGACATGGGGATCACCTTTGCGATCCGGCACTGTGCCGCCAGCGCGGCCACCCTGCGCTTTCCGTGCACCCATCTGGATATGGTGCGGCCGGGGATCGCGCTCTATGGCCACTATCCCGCGCCGGAGTGTGAGGGACTGGACGGCGGTGCGCTGGAGCCGGTGATGACCCTCAAGACACGGGTGGCCGCCGCGGAAGAGCGGCCCGCCGGTGCCTGCGTGAGCTATGGCCGGACGGCTCGGCTGGAGGAGGATACCCGCCTGGCGGTGCTCCCCATCGGATATGCCGACGGCCTGTTCCGGGGCCTGTCCAACCGGGGCGTGGTCTCTTTGGGAGGCGAGCGGCGTCCCATTTTGGGCCGGGTATGCATGGACCTGTGCATGGTCCCCGCGGGGGAGAATGTCCACCCCGGCGATGTGGCCGAGGTCTTTGGAAAGGAACTCCCGGTGGAGGAGCATGCAGACCTGCTGGGCACCATCTCCTATGAATTGCTCTGCGCCGTCTCCCGCCGGGTGCCCCGGATCTACCTGGAGTGAGCAAGGAACCGCTGCCTGTGCCGGAGCATAAAATGACCCGGGGAGAGTATCGCCGGGCCGACGGAGGGCACACAGCTTCCGGGGGATTTCCCGGCGCCGTGTATAAATCCCGCCGTGCCGTGGGAGAATCATAGTAGCTTGGCGAAGGGGGAAAACCCCCGGTGACGCCGGCCACTATCTTCCGGCGGAGTGTGAGCTTTTGTGGACAACAGCGTGAAACGTGGAGACATTTTTTATGCCGACCTGAGTCCTGTGGTGGGCAGCGAGCAGGGGGGCGTGCGTCCGGTTCTGATCGTGCAGAACGATACGGGCAACAAGCACAGTCCCACTGTCATCGCGGCGGCCATCACCTCTCAGACGGGCAAAGCGCGCCTGCCGACCCACATCGAGTTTGCGGCCGGGAGCTACGGGCTCCCAAAAGATTCGGTGGTCCTGCTGGAGCAGATCCGGACTCTGGATAAGAAACGGCTGCGTGAGCATATGGGAAGGCTGGACAGTACACTGATGAAACAGGTGGATTCCGCCATTGCAGTCAGCTTTGGCCTCCATCCCCAGCAGCTGGTCTGACCGCTGAGGCGGCAGAGACAGAACACACGGGACGCGGGCCGGCGAAAGGCTACATAGCAATATGCAGCATTTGCCGGCCTGGCGTCCGTTTTGGAATCGTACATAGGAGGACACCCATGAAAGCAACAAAGTGGATGCCGCGCCTGTTGGCCGGAGGATTGGTGACGCTGTCCCTGATGGGAGTGGCTCTGGCTGCCGCACAGGGCAGCCAGAGCGATCCCCTGGTGACACTGAGCTATCTCAATGAGAAGGCGACTCCCTCCATTCTGTCCCAGGTGGACAGCAAACTCACCCAGCGGGAGAGCGCACTCAAGACCCAGCTGCAGCAGGTGGCGGACGGTTACGCCCAGGAGGTACAGGGTTCCGGCGGAAGCGGGGGGAACGCCTCGGTCTATCAGGTGGTGACCCTGAAGCAGGGGCAGCAGCTGGTCGCGGGCACTTCCTGCGAGATCCTGCTGCGCAGCGGCACTGCGGTCTGTGTATCCGACTCCTCGCCCGGCCTGGTGGATATGACGGCCGGGAGCACCCTGGCGCCGGGAGGAGCATTGACTGCCAATCACCTCTACCTGGCCACCATTGAGGGGCGGGGCGTGAAGGCCTCCGGAGCAGTTACCCTGATGGTGAGAGGGAATTACAGCATCGGATAAGATGAAAAAGAGGGACAGCCCCCTAGGGGCTGTCCCTCTTTCTGTGATTATCCATTTCGCAGCCATATGGGCAGACGGGTGGGCTTCATCATGGCCATAAAGCAGAAGAAGACCCCTGCGGCCAGGCAAAAATCCCCTACGCTGGCAAAGCCCCGCAGAAGGGGAATAGGAAGATAAAAAATATCGCCCAAAAAGAGAAGCTTGGTCTCCGGACCGGCCAGGGCGTACATAGGGATGGCACCGGAGGAGAGGGCCTCCAGTCCCTGGGAGGAGAGCCGGAGAGCGGCTTGGGTACTGACCGGCATACGCCAGCCGTTGGCGGCAATGACCACCAGATTACACAGCAATCCGGTGCCGGCACACAGGGCCGTGCGTGTCCGCCGACGGTTGCGCAGCAGGAACAGGCCCAGCATCAGATAGGAGAGGAGCAACAGGGCCGGCCCCCAGAAGCCGGAACCGGTCTTGGGCCATGGGACCCAGGAGACGGCAATGTGCTGTATGAAAAGGGCTGCTATTGGTAGAAGAAGCCAGTGAATTCGGGCCTCCTCCCAGCGGGAGAGCCGTCCGCCGCCCATCCAGCCGATCAGCAGGCTGAGGATCACCGCGGCGGTCAGCATGGCGGGCCCTCCTCTTCCTCTGAGTGGGGATCGAGCAGACCGGACTCGGCCATGTCGGCGGCCACACGGGCCACCTCCGGGTGAAACTGCCGCCCTGCCTCGGCACGCAGAATTTCGGCGGCTACTTTGGGAGAGCGGCCGCTGCAATAGGGCCGGTCGCTGGTGATGGCGTCATAGGCGTCGGCCGCAGCCAGGATATAGACCTCCAGAGAGAGTTCCTCACCCCGGGTGCCGTCCGGATAGCCGCCGCCGTCATAGCGCTCGTGATGATGGCGCACCATGTCCAGAATCTCCCGGTAAGAGTCGATGTTCTTCAAAATGTCCACTCCGATGACCGGATGCCGCTGAATGACGGCCCGCTCCTCCGGGGTCAGTTTTCCCGGCTTTTGCAGAATGGAATCGGGGATGCCGATCTTTCCAATATCGTGGAACACCGCCCCTGTCTGAAGCTGCCGGATCGCCTTGGAGGAGAGCCCCATGCGCCCGGCGATCTGCACGGCAAAGCGGGAGACTCGGGAGGAGTGACCCTCTGTATAGGTGTCCTTGGCGTCCAGAGCGGCGGTCAGCGCCTTCAGGATGCTGTACTGCTGCTGCACACTGCTCAGATAGAGCTTAAAGGAATAGCGGGCCAGCAGCAGCGGCAGCATGAAGAGGAAGGCCAGCCAGGCTCCTGCGGGCATCTGGAGCAGCATCGCCAGGAAATAGGCCATGGGAGCGGAACACAGGATACTGGGCAGCAGCCCCAGAAACATCTGAAGGATGGTAGGATAAAAGGAGACCTTGCCCTCCAGCAGGAAGAGGAAGAGCAGAATAAAGCTGTTGAGCACAATGGAACAGAACACGAAGAGCAGGGAGGGGAGCAGCACGCCGGGGAGAGACAGATCTCCCGGCACGCCATTCGCGGCGTGATAGAGGAACCCCGACAGAGTAAAGGACAAGTTGAGATTGCTGGTATTGAAGAGGGTTTTGACAGGGGCGGTATTGAAGATGTGGCAGTATCCGCCGCCGCTTTCCCGGGGATAGATCTCCAGCGGTTTGGTCAGAAAGACGATGGCAGTGGCGGTCTCAGGCCCCAGGAGCAAAACGGTGGCCAGAATGCTGATAAAGGACATATCAATGGTGCAGTCCGGACGGATATACAGCGGAAGACACCGGCAGAGCACACACAGAATCACCAGTGCCCCCAGCACATAGGGATCCTGCCAGGGGGCGTCCTGGAGACTGCGGCAGACAGAATAGATTCCGCTGCCCATTCCCAGCAGGATGACCAGGCCAATATACCAGGTAGAGGGTTGGTGTTTCTGCATGAGTGTCAAAACCTCCGAATAGACCCGTATGGACCGTCAGAATATGCGGGAACAGGCAAAAGCGGCCAGAAATTCCAGCCGCTTCTGCCTCACGAAGAATCGCTCAGCGCCAGTTAAAGTAAGCGCCGCCAGCGACCAGCAGGGAAACCAGGGAAGTCAGAGCAACCATGATTTTCGCCTTATTCATCGAATACAGCTCCTTTACCGGATACTCTGCCGTGTCGCTATAGGCAGGCTGTATTCGCTTCGCTCTATATGAAAAAGGGAAAAATTACAGGAGAGAGTCCGAAGAGGGGGGGAGGGTCAAAAGACGGCGGTTGACCGCATCCAGCGTGGCCAGGATCACGGAGAAATTGACGTCATCTCCCACATAGCAGGCGCCCAGCAGGGACTCGGTCTTTCCATCCAGTTTCAGGAAGAGACCGACCATCACCACCGGATGCTCTGCCAGAGCGGTGGTGCGCACGGCCTCCACCGAGAACCGGCAGTTGGGAGCCAAAAGACAGTTGATGGCCTCTACCGTGGCGGCAGCAATGGCGCGGGTCCGTGTGCCCGAGGAAGGGGCGCAGCGGGACTCCCCCTCATAGAGCCGGTCGCCCAGACGGAGATGGACTTTGACCGAGACGCCGTCCCGGCTGCTGGCCATATCCAGACGCTCAAAGACCAGACGGCGGGGACCCTCCTTCAGCGGGGCGGGGATCTGAGCCACGCTGATGATCCGGTGGTCCAGCTCCAGCTGAAACTTGGCCAGCAGGGCGGACTGAACGTCCCGGACCACCTGTTTGGGACTGCGGGACTGATCGGAGAGAATATGGACCTCGCGCACGGTCTCTTCCTCCACATGAAATGCGGCGCCCAGCACACCTGGGAGCTGATTGACGAGCGCCTTCCAGGCCTCGGTATCCAAAACCATCGTCTGAGGTCCTCCTTTTGGTGGGACAAAAAAGTTACAACAACTGTTGCTATTATACAGAATCCGACGAAAAGGTGCAAGTATGTAACCGTATATTTTAGACAGAAAAAAGAGAAATTTTTTCCTTTTTCCCAAAACCTTCTCAACAGGGGCGGAAAGGCGGTCTGGGTGTGACAGCGCATGGTCTGACCGGCCGTCACATAGGAATAATAGGAGGGATGAGATTGCAGGAGAAATGAGGTGGAAGCGCGTGGAGATGCAGTTCGCACTGGCCGGTGGGCGGGGTTTTTTAAGGGTACAGGAAGAGGGGGGCAAGATCCACCTGTATGGGGAACTGCCGGAGGATGGACAGGGAATCTATAAAGGGAGGATACAGGGCGCCGGGGGAGGAAACTACCTGGCAGGTACTTTTCTCCCGGAGGGGAGGAAGCTGTGTCTCCGGCGCGTGGTGTCCCGGGAGACGCTGAACGAGCTGGGGGTCTGGCCGGTGACGGGTGCGGAGGCGGTACTGGCCTTTTCCCGGGGCAAACCGGGCGGGGGAGAGCCCGTCCCGACCGGGTGGACACGCCTCTCTGATTTGCCCGCCCGTCTGGGAGACCCCCTTCTCCGCCGGGCGGCGGAGGGGGTGGCAGGGGCGCTCATCCGCCCGGTGGGAGAAGGCGTGGAAATCGCCGTGCCCTTCACGGCGGGAGGCCGATTTCACTTAACGCCGCTGTTCTGTCTGATGTGGGTGTGGGAGTGGGGTGGAGCCAGGTATGCCAGTGTCCGGCTGGACAAAAGGGGATGGCCGATTGCGCCAAAAGACCGCCCCAGGAGAGAGCCGGAGCGGTCGAAAGGGAGGACAGATTAGCGGGAGGCGAGGAGGCGCATGCGGTGCAGGTGCAGGGCCATGTCGCCGCCCAGCTCCACCGAGCGGGAGCGGATCTTCTCGGGCACCGAGGGATAGTCCCGGTTCATCCGAATGAGGGAGGCGCGGGGCCACAGGGCGGTCATGCGCTGAAACGGGTGGCGGATGAGCCCGGGGGAGTTGAAGCCCACCCCCAACTCCAGAAAGACAGTATCGTCCTGGGCGGCCTCCGCCCAGAAGCGCTCAAAGGGGGCACGGTTGGCCATGACCTTCCAGGGGACAAAGACGTCCCTTCCGCGCATGTTCCGCACGGCGGGCGCGCCGCAGTGGGGACAGCGGGGGAGATCCTCCTCCCGGCAGGCATAGGTGACCGGGTCCATATGGGCCACGATGGTGCGGTAGATGGCCTCACCATCCCACAGGGCGTCACAGCAGGGGATGGAGCACTGAAAATCCGCAATGCTGTTTTGAGGACAGAAGATCCGGTCCGGATCAAATCCGGCCTTCTGGAACTGATCGTCGATGTTGCTGCTCAGGACGAAATAATTGCGCCCCTCCACCAGAGCCAGCAGGTCCCGATAGGCCTGGATGACCGGAAAATCGTACCGCGCCCAGAGAGCCTCGGCGGCGATCATGCCCTGCTTTTGCAGATAGGTGCGCGACGGGTCCCACAGGGCCTCCCAGAGGGTGTGGTAGCCCAGGGCGTGCAGAGCGGGAAAGTCCCGGCGCAGGACCTCCTCGGACTGGTAGTCCAGTCCGCCGGCGGCCGAGAGACCGGCCGCACCGCCGATGATGATATGTCCGGCCCCTTCCAGCAGGGAGACCGCCCGCTCCAGGGCGGGTGTGGGGTCCTGGGCCGCCAGCTCGGCTGCCCGGGCGGCATAGGCTGCCATCCGCTCGGCGTATGTCATGGAGTTCTCCTCCGTTTCATTTGAAACTGGTGCCTTTCTCCCGAAGGACGGCACACCCACATTATAAAAAGGAGCAAAGAAAAAGGCAAGGTTAAGGATAAAAACAGATTTTCGGAAAATAATACTTGCATCTTGGGAAAAGCTATTATATAATACCAGAGCATGATTACACACATCTGCTGATTCTGTGTCCGGTGCCCGCAAGGGTGGGCAGGGAAGATGAGGCGGATGGCGGTAACAACAAAAAGGAGGAAATAATCATGGCAGTCGTTTCTATGAAGCAGCTTCTGGAGGCCGGTGTCCACTTCGGTCACCAGACCCGTCGGTGGAACCCCAAGATGGCCACCTACATCTACACTGAGCGCAACGGTATCTACATCATCGACCTGCAGAAGACCGTGAAGAAGCTGGAGGAGGCCTACAACTTCGTCCGTTCTCTGGGTGAGTCCGGCCAGACCCTGCTCTTCGTCGGCACCAAGAAGCAGGCCCAGGAGGCCATCAAGGAAGAGGCCACCCGTTGCGGCGGTTACTATGTGAACGCCCGCTGGCTGGGCGGCATGCTCACCAACTTCAAGACCATGCGCGGCCGCGTGGAGCGCCTGAACCAGCTGAAGAAGATGCAGGAGGACGGCACCTTCGACATGCTGCCCAAGAAGGAAGTCATGAAGCACCTGGGCGAGATCGCCAAGCTGGAGAAGTACCTGGGCGGCGTCGTTGAGATGAAGAAGCTCCCCGGCGCTCTGTTCGTCGTGGATCCCCGCAAGGAGCGCAACGCCATCAACGAGGCCCGCAAGCTGCACATCCCCATCGTGGCCATCGTCGACACCAACTGCGATCCCGACGAGATCGACTACGTGATCCCCGGCAACGATGACGCCATCCGCGCCATCAAGCTGATCTCCGGTGTGATGGCCAACGCCATCCAGGAGGGCAAGCAGGGCCAGGACGCTCCCGCTGAGGAGACCGCCGAGGCTGCCGAGTAATTTTACAGAGATACAAACACATTGGGAGCGCCCGCCCGCGCGGGCGGGCGCTCCTTTTATACAAAAAATGGAGGTATGTGATCATGGCAATCACTGCTAAGGACGTACAGAAGCTGCGCGAAATGACCGGCGTGGGCATGATGGACTGCAAGAAGGCTCTGACTGAGGCCGAGGGCAATATGGACAAGGCCATTGAGATCCTGCGCGAGAAGGGCCTGGCCGCTTCCCAGAAGAAGGCTGGCCGCATCGCTGCCGAGGGTATGGCTTACGCCGCCGTCATCGACGGCATGGGCGTTGTGGTCGAGGTCAACGCCGAGACCGACTTCGTGGCCAAGAACGAGAAGTTCGTGGACTTCGTCAAGGGTGTGGCCGCCACTGTGGCCGCCAACAAGCCCGCCGACATGGACGCTCTGATGGAGTGCAAGTATGTTGGCACCGACCTGACCGTCACCCAGCAGCAGCAGGAGATGGTCCTGGTCATCGGCGAGAACATCAAGGTCCGCCGCTTCTCCTTCTTCACCGACGGCGTGTCCGTGCCCTACATCCACGCGGGCGGCAAGATCGGCGTGCTGGTGAACCTGGAGACCAGCCTCTCCGCCGAGCAGGTGGAGACCGTGGGTAAGGACGTGGCCATGCAGATCGCCGCTCTGAACCCCCGTTTCTGGGACAAGAGCCAGGTGACCCAGGACGTCCTGGACGAGGAAAAGAAGATCATGATGGTCCAGATGTCCAACGATCCCAAGATGGCCTCCAAGCCCGAGCAGGTCCGTGAGAAGATCGTCATGGGCAAGCTGAACAAGTTCTATGCCGAGAACTGCCTGCTGCAGCAGGAGTTCGTGAAGGACGGCTCCATGACCGTGGAGCAGTATATCGCTTCCAGCGCCAAGGCTCTGGGCGGCACCATCACCTTCAAGAACGCCGTCCGCTTCGAGAAGGGCGAGGGCATCGAGAAGAAGCAGGAGAACTTCGCCGAGGAGATCGCCAAGCAGCTGGGCAAGTAATTTCCCCTGCCGGCCAGATTTGAAGCAAGTGTCCCCGCTCTTTGCGACCGGGGAGCGAGAGGGACCAGGTACGTTTTGTACTTGGTCCCTTTTTTGCGCCGGCAGAACCGTATGCCGGTTGCGAACAAATTGTAAAAACTTTGCTTCAAGGCCTATGCAAACAGGGGAAAATAAGTTAAAATAACAAAAGACTGAAACTGGCGGTTTATCGGCATCCGCCCGGTGCCGCCTTACCATAGATATAAAAGGGGTTGACAGTATGAGTGAGCCGCAATACAAACGCGTTCTTCTGAAGATCAGCGGAGAGGCTCTGGCAGGTGACGCCGGCCGCGGACTGGATTTCGGTGTGATCGGCAGCGTATGCCAGGCGGTCAAACAGGCCATTTCCATGGGTGTCCAGGTGGGCATCGTGGTGGGCGGCGGCAATTTCTGGCGGGGCGTCAAGGACGGCGGCGGCCGGATGGAGCGCACCCGGGCCGACCACATGGGGATGCTGGCCACCACCCTGAACTGTCTGGCACTGGCCGATGTGCTGGAGCAGATGGGGGTGGAGGTCCGCGTGCAGACCGCCATTGAGATGCGGGCCTTTGCCGAGCCCTATATCCGCTCCAAGGCTATCCGCCATCTGGAGAAGGGAAGAGTGGTCATCTTCGGCTGCGGTACCGGCAATCCCTTCTTCTCCACGGATACTGCCGCAGTGCTCCGCGCCGCGGAGATCGATGCGGATGTGATCCTGCTGGCCAAGAACATCGACGGCGTGTACAGCGCTGATCCCAACAAGGACCCCACCGCGGTGAAGTATGACTCCATTACCTATGACGATGTGCTGGCGCAGCACCTCCAGGTGATGGATTCCACTGCCACCAGCCTGTCCATGGACAATAAGATTCCCGTCATCCTCTTTGCCCTGAAGGACCCCCAGAACATCATCCGGGTCCTGGAAGGCGAGAAGATCGGCACCATTGTGAAGGAGGAAAAGTGAGATGAACGCAGTCCACAAGCCCTATGACGAGAAGATGCAGAAGACCATTGACGTGGTCATCAGTGATTTCGCCAGCGTCCGTGCCGGCCGCGCCAACGCCGCCGTGCTGGATAAGGTGACGGTAGACTACTACGGCAGCCCCACCCCCATCAACCAGGTGGCCGCCATTTCCTCTCCCGATCCCCGCACCCTGACCATCCAGCCCTGGGATGCTACCATCCTGAAGGCCATTGAGAAGGCCATTCAGACCTCCGACCTGGGCATCAATCCCCAGAATGACGGCCGTCTTATCCGCCTGGCCTTCCCCCAGCTGACTGAGGAGCGCCGCAAGGAGCTCTCCAAGCAGGTGAAGAAGTACGCCGAGGCCGGCAAGGTGGCCATCCGCAACATCCGCCGGGACGCGGTGGACGCCTACAAGGCCATGAAGAAGAAGGCTGAGATCACCGAGGACGACCTGAAGGAGTACGAGAAGGAGATGCAGGACCTGACGGAGAAGCGCTGCAAGCAGATCGACGAGCTCTCCGCCAAGAAGGAAGCCGAGCTCATGGCGGTGTAAGCCCCGCTTGTTTGACAGTCTGAGTGCGGGACGCGGCGCGCCCCGCACTCAAATTCTGATTTGGTAGGAAGTAACACTATGCCCATCTTTAAACCGAAGCAAGCGCCGGGAGTCCAGGTGGACTTTACCCGGCTGCCCCGCCATGTGGCGATCATCATGGATGGAAATGGCCGCTGGGCCAAGCGGAGGGGCCTGCCCCGCACCGCAGGTCACGCGGCGGGGGCGGAGACCTTCCGAACCATCGCCACCTACTGCAAGGAGATCGGCCTGGAATATCTGACGGTCTATGCCTTTTCCACCGAGAACTGGAAGCGGCCGGAGGAGGAAGTCTCGGCCATCATGGGACTGCTCAGAAAGTATCTGCAAGAGGCCATCGGCAAGATGGAGAAGGACCGGGTCAAGATGAAGTTCCTGGGCGATCTCTCACCGCTGAGCGAGGAGCTCCAGGCGTTGTGCCGCCGGACAGAGGAGATCTCCACCCACTACGATGGCTGTCAGGTCAATATCTGCCTCAACTACGGCGGCCGGGATGAGATCGTCCGGGCGGCCCGGGCCTTTGCGGCGGACTGCGCCGCCGGGCGGCAGGACCCCCAGGCGCTGGACGAGGCACAGTTTGCCTCCTATCTCTACACCGGCGGTATCCCGGACCCGGATCTGGTCATCCGCCCCAGCGGGGAGCTGCGCCTGTCCAATTTCCTGCCCTGGCAGTCGGCCTATGCGGAGTTCTATTTCACCGACGTGCTGTGGCCGGACTTTTCGAAAGAGGAGCTCCACCGGGCGCTTCACGCCTATCAGACCCGCTCCCGCCGGTTCGGAGGTGTCTGATGGGGAAGCGTATTCTGGTGGCCGTGGTCTTTATCCCGGTCATTTTTCTGGTGCTCTTTGGCCTGGCGCCTCAGTTTCCCGTGGTATTGCCGGCGGCGGTGGCCATTTTGTCCATGATCGCCGTCCATGAGGTGCTCTGGTCCACGGGTTTTTTGAAGGATGCCGCCCTTACCTGGGGCTCCATCGTGCTGGCGGGTCTCATCCCTTTCTGGGTCTATCTGGGGGGCGATGAGGCCTGGGCCATGACGGGCCTCTTTGTGTATGTGCTGCTCCTGTTCCTGCGGGCCATCCGCAGCCACAAGACGATCACCACGGAGAAAATGGGAGGGGCCTTCTTCTTTACGGTCTTTATTCCCTTTTTTCTCTCCTCCTTTGTGCGCATCCGTGGGATGGAGCACTGGCAGGTGCTGATCCTGCTGCCCTTCCTAGCGGCCTTCCTCAGCGACGCCTTTGCCCTGTTCGCCGGGATGCTCTTTGGAAAGCATAAGCTGGCCCCTGAGCTCTCCCCCAAGAAAACGGTGGAGGGGGCCGTGGGCGGCTTTGTGGGAAGCATTCTGACGCTGCTGCTCTATGGAGCGGTGCTCCAGTTTGGCTTCCAGTTCCAGGTGAGCTATCCGCTCCTGGCCCTGTACGGTGCGGTGGGCAGCGCGGTCTCCCAGATCGGGGACCTGTCCTTCTCCTACATCAAGCGGGAGTATGGCATCAAAGACTATGGCAAGATCTTCCCCGGACACGGCGGTGTGCTGGACCGGTTTGACAGCGTGATTTTCTGTGCCCCCCTGATGGAGGCGCTGGTCCGGTGTCTGCCCGCCATCCGGGTCTGACGGAGGGAGGAGAGCGCATGCAGAAGATGATCTCGATCCTGGGCTCTACCGGCTCCATCGGCCGGCAGACATTGGACGTGGCCCGGGCCTGTCAGATCGGCGTGGCCGCCCTGACGGCCAACCGGGACGTGGTGCGCCTGGAGGCCCAGTGCCGGGAGTTCCGGCCCCAGCTGGCTGTTCTGATGGACCCGGCGGCAGCTGACGACCTGCGGGTCCGGCTGGCCGACACGGGCATTCGGGTGGCCTCCGGCATGGAGGGCCTTCTGGAGGCGGCCACGCTGCCCCAGGCGGACACCGTGATCACCGCTGTGGTGGGGAGTGTGGGCCTGCGCCCCACTTTGGCCGCCATCCGGGCGGGCAAGCGGATCGGCCTTGCGAATAAGGAGACCCTGGTCTGTGCCGGAGAACTGGTGATGGACGAGGCTGACCGCTGGGGCGCTGAGATCGTCCCGGTGGATTCGGAGCACTCGGCTATTTTTCAGTGTCTCCAGGGCTGCCGGGACCGGGGAGAGGTCAAGCGCCTCATCCTCACCGCCTCGGGCGGTCCCTTCTGGGGAAAAACCCGGGAGGAGCTGGAGCATGTGACCTTGGCAGATGCCCTGCGCCATCCCAACTGGTCCATGGGTGCCAAGATCACGGTGGATTCGGCCACGCTGATGAACAAGGGCCTGGAATTTATCGAGGCCATGCGGCTTTACCGCCTTCCGCCGGAAAAAATCGCGGTGGTGGTCCACCGGGAGAGTATAGTTCACTCCCTGGTGGAATACACTGATAACGCGGTGCTCGCCCAGCTGGGGGTGCCCGATATGCGCCTGCCCATCGAATACGCCCTCACCTGGCCCAACCGGGGAAGTGCGGTGACCGAGCCGCTGGACTTGGTCAAGTGCGGGGCCCTCACTTTTGCTGAGCCGGACGAGGAGACCTTCCGGTCCCTGCCGCTGGCCAAGGAGGCCGCCCGCCGGGGCGGAACGGCGACGGCCATCCTCAACGGAGCCAATGAGGCGGCCGTGGCCCGGTTCCTGGCCGGAGAGATCGGGTTCCTGGATATCCCTCGCCTGGTGGAACGGGCGCTGGAGCGGGTCCCCGCCGGACCGGCAGACACATTGGACGATGTTTTCGCAGCGGATGAGGCCGCCCGCGCCTGCGTCCGCTGAGAGTTCCCATCGGGGCGGCGCGGTCACGCGCCGCCCCTGCTTTTTCATTTGATTGGAGGTCCCATGCTGTATATTTTGATCGCGATCCTGATGTTTGGCCTGCTCATTGCCGTCCACGAATTCGGCCACTTCTTTACCGCCAAGCTCCTTGGAGTAAAGGTGAACGAGTTCTCCATCGGCATGGGGCCGGAGCTGTTCTCCCGCAAGAAGGGAGAGACCCAGTATTCCCTCCGCCTGCTGCCCATCGGCGGATTCTGTGCCATGGAAGGGGAGGAGGGGGACTCCTCCGATCCCCGCTCCTTTGAGAACAAGGCGGCCTGGCGCAAGGTCATCATCCTGGTGGCGGGATCCTTCATGAATTTCCTGACCGGTGTGGTCATCCTCCTGTTGCTGTCCATCCCGGCCCGGGCCTATCTGCTGCCGGTGGTGTCCAGCTTCTCGGAGGGGTACGGGCTGGAGGACAGCGGCCTCCAGATCGGGGACCGGTTTTTGGAGATCGACGGTCATCCGGTCTGGATCTTCGGGGACGCCAAACTCCTGCTGGACCGGGCGGGGGACACGGTGGACGTGGTGGTGGAGCGGGACGGCGCCCGGGTGGTGCTGGACGATCTCCACATCCCCTATCAGGAGCGGCAGACCGAGCAGGGTATGACCCGACTGCGGGGGATCAACCTGGGCGCGGTGGAGCGTCCGGCCACGCTCCTGGTGAAGGTGGAGATGTCGGTCAAGCAGTCCCTGGACTATGTGCGTATGGTCTGGTTCAGCCTGGGCGATCTGATCCGGGGCGCGGTGGGCTTCCAGGATCTCTCCGGCCCCATCGGCATTGTCAATACCATCGGTGAGGTGGGGAGCCAGTCGGCCACGCCTATGCAGGCCGTGCAGAATGTGATGAGCCTGGTGGCCTTCATCGCCATCAACCTGGCGGTGATGAACCTCTTGCCCATCCCGGCGCTGGACGGCGGACGGATCTTCTTCCTGCTGATCAACACGGTGGTGACCCTCTTTACCCATAAGAAGCTGGACCCGAAGTATGAAAACGCGGTCAACGTGGCGGGCTTTTTCTGCCTGCTGGCCCTGATGGCGGTGGTAGCCGTCAACGACGTGTACAAACTCATCCAATAAGAAGGGAGCGGCAGGTATGAGCAGACAGATTCACGTGGGAAATGTCCCTGTGGGAGGCGGAGCCCCGGTAACCATCCAGTCCATGACCAATACCCGCACCGATGACGTAGCGGCCACGGTGGAGCAGATCCTCCGTCTGGAGGCCGCCGGGTGTGAGATCATCCGGTGCGCTGTCCCGGACCTGGCCGCCGCAAAAGCGGTGGGGGCCATCCGGGAGCGCATTCACATCCCGCTGGTGGTGGACATCCATTTCGACTACAAGCTGGCCCTGGAGGCCGCGGCGGCTGGGGCCGACGCGGTGCGCATCAATCCGGGCAACATTGGCGGAGAGGACCGGGTCAAGGCGGTGGCCGCCGCCTGCCGGGCGCGGAACATCCCCATCCGCATCGGGGTCAACGGCGGCTCTCTGGAAAAGGAGCTGCTGGCCAAATACGGCGGCCCCACGCCCGAGGCCCTGGTGGAGTCGGCCTTCGGGCATATCCGGCTGCTCAACCGGTATGATTTTGACGACATCTGCGTCTCCCTCAAGACCTCCAGCGTGCCCAACACCATCGCGGCTTACCGCCAGATGGCCGCCCAGAGCGACTATCCCCTCCATGTGGGCCTCACCGAGGCGGGGACGCCCCGCATGGGCGTGCTGAAATCCGCGGTGGGGATCGGGGGACTCCTGGCCCTGGGGATCGGAGATACCATCCGGGTCTCTCTCTCGGCGGACCCGGTAGAGGAGGTCTATGCGGCCCGGGATATCCTCAAGGTGGTGGGCCTGCGGCGGGAGGGGGCTGAGCTGGTCTCCTGTCCCACCTGCGGGCGGACCAAAATCGACCTCATCGGCCTGGCCGAAGAGGTGGAGGAGCGCCTCAAGACGGTGGACAAGCCCATCACCGTGGCCGTTATGGGCTGTGTGGTCAACGGTCCCGGCGAGGCCCGCTCTGCCGATGTGGGCATTGCCGGAGGGGACGGCGAGGGCCTCCTCTTCCGGCGGGGCGAGATCGTCAAGAAGGTCCCCCAGAGCCAGCTGGTGGACGAGCTGTTCCGGCTCATCGACCAGATTTGAGCCGCATACCGATACATAGCTAGGAGCGTAGGTCCATGTCTGAGCAGAAGATACCCTTTTTACAACTTTTTTCCGCCTGGCGATCCGAGCCCGAAGTGATGGATGGGCTCCGGGGCCTTCTGGTGAAGCGGGCGGTGATTGACCCGGCGGAGCGCACGCTGCAGGCGGAATTGGAGGAGCCTCCCCACCTGGAGAGGGCGCTCCTCGCCCGTCTGGAGGGGGAGCTGCGGGAGGCATACCGTCTCCAGCGGGTGGAGCTGCTCCAGAGCGCGCCCGCGGCGGCGCCTCCTGAGACGCACCCGCCCATTCCAGCTCCGGAGCCGGTACCGGCTCCCGCACCGGCCCCAGCCCCCGTGGAAGCGCCCATCCCCAGCGGCGTGGATGCCGATGCGGCCGAGGCCTTTGCCCGCACCGAGGCCATCCGGCAGGAGGCCCTGCGCAAGCTCAAGACGGCCCGGCCCAAGGCAAAGCCCAAGGCCGCCGCCAAGAGCAGCCGCCTTCTCTTCGGCAAGCGGGAGGTGAAGGGGGAGGCGGTGCCCATGAACACCCTGGAGCTGGACATGGGGACCGTCATTGTGGAGGGCGACGTGTTCGCCGTTGACCACAAGGAGCTCAAGAAGCGGGGCGCCTGGGTGGTCTCCTTCGATATGACCGACTATACCGGATCGGTGCGGATCAACAAGTTCTTCCCCGGCGAGGAGGGCAAGCCCATCGTGGACGGGGTGAAGAAGGGACAGCACCTGGTGGTGCAGGGCCGCCTGAACATTGACCGCTTCACCAACGACATGGTGCTGGAGCCCTATGCCATCATGGAGGGGAGCAAGACCGTCAAGATGGATGACGCCCCGGAGAAGCGGGTGGAGCTCCACCTGCATACCACCATGTCCTCCATGGATGCCCTGACCCAGGTGGGCCCCAAGCTGGGACCGGACAAAAACGTGGTCAAGCGGGCCGAGTCGTGGGGACATCGGGCCATCGCCATCACCGATCACGGCGTGGCCCAGTCCTTCCCGGACGCCTGGCACTCGGCCAAGAAGATCAAGATCCTCTACGGGGTGGAGGCCTATTTTGTCAACGACGTGGACGACCGGGTGGTGGTCCATGGGGAAACCGAGCAGGACTTTTCAGGGGAGATCGTCTGCTTTGATATTGAGACCACCGGCCTCAATAAAAAGCGGGACCTCATCACCGAGATCGGCGCCGTGGTGCTGCGGAACGGGGAAGTGGCCGAGACCTTCAACACCTTTGCCGACCCGGGTCGCCCTCTGGACCGGAACATCGTGGAGCTCACCGGCATCACTGACGAGATGCTCCAGGGCGCGCCCTCCCAGGAGGAGGCCATCAACGCCTTCCTGGACTTTGCCGCCGGTCGGCCTCTGGCTGCCCACAATGCGGAGTTTGATATGGGCTTTATCGCCGAGGGATGCCGCCGGATGGGCCGGCCCTTTGAGAATACCTCTCTGGACAGCCTGATCCTGGCCCAGAACCTGCTGCCCCAGCTCTCCAAGCACAAACTGGACATCGTGGCCGAGCACCTGAATCTCCCGGCTTTCAACCACCACCGGGCCAGCGACGACGCGGCCACGGTGGCCTATATGCTGGTGCCCTTCTTCCGGATGCTGGAGGACCGGGGGGTCCACACCCTCCAGGCCATCAACCCGGCCATGACCAAGCTCCGGGGCGCGGGTAAGGCCAAGCGCCAGCCCAAACACCTCATCGTCCTGGCGAAAAACCAGCTGGGTCTGCGCAATCTCTATCAGTTGGTGTCCAAGGCCCATCTGGAGCACTACAAGCGCTATCCCATCATGCCTAAGAGCCTCATCAACCAGCACCGGGAGGGCTTGATCCTGGGATCGGCCTGCGAGGCGGGCGAGCTCTATGACGCGGTGGTCAAGCACAAGGACTTCCAGGAGCTCAAGCGCATTGCCTCCTGGTATGACTATCTGGAGATCCAACCGGTGTGCAACAACGCCTTTATGCTCCGCAAGGGCATCGTGCAGAGCGCAGAGGAGATCCGGGACTTCAACCGCACCATCGTGGAGCTGGGCCGGGTGCTGGACAAGCCGGTCTGCGCTACGGGGGACGTCCACTTCCTGGACCCGGAGGACGAGGTCTACCGGCACATCCTGCTGGCCACCAAGGGCTTTGAGGACGCCGACTCTCCGCTTCCCATCTACTTCAAGACCACCACGGAGATGCTGGAGGAGTTCTCCTACCTGGGAGAGGAGGAGGCCTACAACGTGGTGGTGCGCAACACCAATCTGGTGGCCGACTGGTGCGAGGATGTGGTCCCCCTGCCCAAGGGACTCTTCGCCCCCAATCTGGAGGACTCGGAGGGCGAGCTCAAGCGCCTGGTGTGGGGCAAGGCCAAGGCACTCTATGGGGAAGAGCCGCCCCAGCTGGTGGTGGACCGCATCAACATCGAGCTGGATGCCATCCTGGGCCGCCACTACGACGTGATCTACATGTCGGCCCAGAAGCTGGTGCAGGACTCGCTGGACCACGGCTATCTGGTAGGCTCCCGAGGATCGGTGGGCTCCTCCCTGGTGGCCTTTATGTCGGGCATCACGGAGGTAAACTCCCTGCCGCCCCACTACCGCTGTCCCAACTGCAAGCACTCCGACTTTGAGACCGGCGTGCGGGAGGGATACGGCTGCGGCGCGGATATGCCCGACGCGGTGTGTCCCGTGTGCGGGACGCCCTATGTGAAGGACGGCTTCAACATCCCCTTCGAGACCTTCCTGGGCTTCGGCGGCGACAAGGTGCCCGATATCGACCTGAACTTCTCGGGAGAATATCAGGCCAAGGCCCACCGTCACACCTTTGAGCTCTTTGGAGAGAGCCACGTGTTCCGGGCGGGCACCATCGGCACCGTGGCCGAAAAGACCGCCTTCGGCTATGTGAAGAAATACCTGGACGAGCGGGCGGCCCATGTGACCCGGGCCGAGGAAAACCGCCTGGCCCTGGGCTGTACCGGGGTCAAGCGGACCACGGGCCAGCACCCCGGCGGCATGGTGGTTATTCCCCAGGACCGGGAGATCTATGATTTCTGCCCGGTCCAGCACCCGGCGGACGACACGGGGACCGACATCATCACTACCCACTTCGAATATCACTCCATGGAGTCCAACATCCTCAAGCTGGACATGCTGGGACACGATGACCCGTCCATGATCCGCATGCTGGAGGACCTGACGGGGATGGACGCCAAGACCATTCCCCTGGACGACCCGGACACCATGTCCATCTTCACCTCCTCCGAGGTGCTGGGCTATGCCAACGACAAGGTGCTGGGCCCCACCGGGGCGGTGGCCATCCCGGAGTTCGGCACCTCCTTTGTCCGGGGGATGCTGGTGGATACCCAGCCCACTCAGTTTGACATTCTGGTGCGTCTGTCCGGCTTTTCCCACGGAACCGACGTGTGGCTGGGCAACGCCAAGGATCTGATCGTCAACCAGGGCATCCCGGTCGGACAGGCCATTGGGTGCCGCGATGACATCATGATCTTCCTCATCTCCTGCGGTATGCCGGAAAAGCGCTCCTTCAAGATCATGGAGTCGGTGCGAAAGGGGAGAGGGCTGCCCGAGGGGGCGGAGGAGGAGATGCAGGCCGCGGGGGTCCCCGACTGGTACATCGGCTCCTGCAAGAAGATCAAGTATCTCTTCCCCAAGGCCCACGCGGTGGCCTATGTGATGATGGCCTACCGCATCGCCTGGTTCAAGGTGCATGAGCCGCTGGCCTTCTATGCCGCCTATTTCTCCATCCGGGCCAAGGCCTTCGACGCCACCTGTATGTGCTGGGGCATGGAGACCGCCCAGGCCAAGATGAAGGAGATCGCGGCCAAGGAGAAGGCGGCCACCGCCGTGGAGCAGGATATGATGACCACGCTGGAAGTGGTCTATGAGTTCTATCTCCGGGGCTTCACCTTCCGGCATGTGGACCTCTACGAGTCCCACGCCACCCTCTTCCGGGTGGACCGGGAGAAGCGGGCCCTCATCCCGCCCTTTACCGCCATTCCCGGTCTGGGTGAGACCGCGGCCTGGTCCATTTTGGAGCAGCGGGAGGGGAAGCACTTCATCTCCATCGAGGAGTTCTCCGCCGCCTGTCCCAAGGTGTCCAAGACCCATATCGAGCAGCTCAAGGCGGCCGGAGCCCTGGACGGGATGCCGGAGACCAGCCAGATCACCCTCTTCTAAGGGGACGCGGGCTTGCGTTTTCCGACCGAGGGTGATACCATGAAATCAGATTATTTTTATAGATAAGGAGTGTTTCACAATGCTGGATGCAAAGGTAGCCGAGCTTTTGAACAATCAGGTGAACAAGGAATTTTATTCCGCTTATCTCTATCTGGATTTCTCCGTCTATTTTGACGACATTGGTCTGGACGGGTTTGCTAACTGGTATCAGATCCAGGCTCAGGAGGAGCGGGACCATGCCATGCTCTTCCTGAAATATCTCCAGAACAACGGATGCAAGGTCACGCTGGATGCCATTGCCAAGCCGGACAAGGTGCTGAAGGACAAGCTGGAAGTGCTGGAGTTTGGCCTGGAGCACGAGCGCTATGTCACCAGCCTGATCCACGAGATCTATGAGGCGGCCCATGAAGTCAGAGATTTCCGCACCACCCAGTTCCTGGACTGGTTTGTCAAGGAGCAGGGCGAGGAGGAGAAGAACGCCGAGGACCTCATCAAAAAGATGAAGCTCTTTGGAGACGATGCCAAGAGCCTGTATATGCTCAACAGCGAAATGGCGGGACGGGTTTATTCCGCCCCTTCGCTGGTGCTGTAAGAGGAACGGCCCCTGTCCGCACTGCGGACAGGGGCCGTTTTGTCAGATCTCCCGTTCTCCCAGAGCAAAAGAACTTGACAAAGTGCTCTTGTTATAGTATATTAGCGTGGTAAAGTGATGAAGAAGGAGGGCGGCGCGTTATGGCCTATACGATTCACACCCCGGAGGGGACCCGGGACCGACTCTTTGCGGAATGCCGGGACCGGCGGGATACGCAGACCGCACTGACCGATCTGTTCCGTCGGCGGAGCTATTCTGAGGTGAGTACGCCGGAGGTGGAGTTCTACGACCTGTTTCTCCGCTCGGGGAACCCGATCCCCCAGGAGGCCATGCTCAAGATCATCGACCGCAGCGGGAAGATCATGGTCATGCGGCCCGACTGCACCGCCCCCATCGCCCGGGTAGCAGCCACCAAGCTCAAGCATCTGCCGCTTCCCCAGCGGCTCTACTATGCCGAGACGGTGTTCCGCTCCGGCGACCAGCACCGGGGAGGCAGCAGCGAGATCGCCCAGTGCGGGGTGGAACTCATCGGCGCGGCGGGCCGGAAGGCGGACCTGGAGATGATCGCCATGGCGGTGGACGCCCTGCGCGCCTGCGGGCTGGCCCGGTTCCACATTGAGCTGGGACACGCCGGATTCTTCCGCTCTCTGGCCGAGCGCATGGAGCTGGAGGAGGATCAGGTGGAGGAGCTCCGCACCCTGATCGAGGGCAAGAATTTCGCCGCGCTGGGGGATTTCCTGGCCCCCTATCAGGGGCAGAGCGCCACAGCCGCCCTGGGAAAGCTCTCCCGTCTCTTCGGCGGGGCAGAGGTGCTGGAGGAGGCCGAGGCCCTGGCCGGGGAGAACGAGGCCCTCTCCTATCTGCGGGAGCTCTATGAGGCCCTGTGCGGCGCGGGTTATGGAAAGTATCTGCGCTTTGACCTGGGACTGGTCCACCAGATCGACTACTATACCGGCGTGGTCTTTCGGGGCTATGTGGAGGGGGCGGGGGACGCCGTCCTCTCCGGCGGGCGCTATGACCGTCTGGTGGGTGATTTCGGCCGTCCCGCCCCGGCCACCGGCTTTGCGGTGGATGTGGACGCGGTGGCCGCCTGCCGGCCGGGGACAGAGCTCCCCAGGGTGGGCACGCTGGTCCACTTTGCCGCAGGGGAGCTGGACCGGGCGCTGACCGCGGTGGACGGCCGGGCGGCCGGGACCTGTGAGCTCTCCCCCTGTGAGACACTGGAGGAGACGCTGGCCCTGGCACGCTCCAAGGGCGCGCTCCATGTGCTGGTACTGGATGCCGACGGAGAGAGGATGGTAGAGGTATGAGACAGAATCTCCGCATTGCCCTGACCAAGGGGCGCTTGCAGGACAAGAGCGTGGAGCTCTTCGAGGCCATCGGGCTGGACTGTTCGCCCATCCGCAGCCCCGGGCGGCGGCTCATCCACGCTCTGCCCAACTATCCCCTGGAGGCGGTGCTGGCCAAGGCCCCTGACGTCATCACCTATGTGGAGCACGGGGTCTGCGACCTGGGGATCGTGGGCAAGGATACCATCCTGGAGCAGGGAAAGTCCTTCTACGAGGTGCTGGACCTGGGCTTTGGCCGCTGCCGCTTTGCCCTGGCCGTCCGGGAGGGAAGCGATTTCTACGGCACCTACCGCACCCGGCGGGTGGCCTCCAAATACCCCAATGTGACCAAGCAGTTCTTTGCCCGGAAGGGAATGGACGTGGACATCATCAAGATCGAGGGCTCGGTGGAGCTGGCGCCCATCCTGGACCTGGCCGACGGCATCGTGGACATCGTGGAGACCGGAGCCACCCTGCGGGAGAACGGGCTGGTCCCCATCGAGGACGTGGCCCAGGTGAGCGCGCGGCTCATTGTGAATACGGCCAGCATGAAGCTCCACAAGGCCCAGATCGAGGACCTGATCGGCCGCTGTGAGGCGGAATTGAAACGGCGGAGGGAAGAGACATGATCGAGATCATTCAGGCCGACGGCACGCGGGAGCAGGCGGTGATCGCCGCCATGCGCCAGCGGGCGGCCGAACAGAATAGCGAGATCGAGCGTGCGGTGCGCGCCGTGATGGAGGATGTGCGTGCCCGCGGGCTGGAGGCGGTGCGGGAGTGCTCCCTCCGCTTTGACGGGCGGGAGCCCTATGAGATCACCCGGGAGCAGATGGAGGCAGCCTATGCCGCCTGTCCGCCCGAGCTCATCCGGGCCATGGAGCACGCCGCGGCCAATATCCGGGATTACAATGAAAAGCTCCTCCACCGGAGCGTGGAGTGGGCATCCCCGGACGGCGGCCGGGTGGGCCGGGTGGTCCGGGGACTGACCCGGGTGGGGATCTATGTCCCCGGCGGCACGGCGGCCTATCCCAGCAGTGTGCTCATGAACGCGGTGCCCGCCCGTGTGGCGGGGGTGGAGGAGATCGTCATGGTGACGCCCCCCACGGAAAACCTGAGCAATGCCGTTCTGGCCGCCGCCAAAATCGCCGGCGTGGACCGCTGCATCGCGGTGGGCGGGGCCCAGGCGGTGGCCGCCCTGACCTGGGGCGCGGGCTTCATTCCCCGGGTGGATAAGCTGGTGGGTCCGGGCAACGCCTATGTGGCCACCGCCAAGCGCCTGGCCTACGGTACGCTGGACATCGATATGGTGGCCGGTCCCTCCGAGGTGCTGGTCATTGCCGACGGTTCGGCCGATCCCCGGTTTGTGGCCGCAGACCTCCTCAGCCAGGCGGAGCACGACAAGCTGGCCTCCGCGGTGCTCCTCACCACCAGCGGCGCGCTGGCCGAAGCTGTCCGGGCGGAGATCGTGCGGCAGACCGGCTACCTGAGCCGCTCGGAGATCATGGAGTGCTCTCTGCGGGATTTCGGCTGCGCCATCGTATGCCGGGACCTGGAGGAGGCCGCCGCCCTTGCCAATGAGATCGCGCCCGAGCATCTGGAGATCATGACGGAGGAGCCCCGGGCCCTGCTGCCCGCCATCCGAAACGCCGGGGCGGTATTCCTGGGGGCATGGTCTCCCGAGCCGCTGGGCGATTACCTGGCCGGTCCGGACCATGTGCTCCCCACCAGCGGGACGGCGCGGTTTTTCTCTCCGCTGAGCGTGGAGAGCTTTTTGAAGAGTATGAGCGTCATCGAGTACAGCCGGGAGAGCCTGTTCCCCATTCGGGAGGAGATCATCGCCCTGGCCGAGACCGAGAAGCTCACCGCCCATGCCAATTCCATCCGCGTGCGCTTTGAAGCTGCCGGAGCGAGAGGGGAGGGGAAGTGATGGAGGCTTCCATCTACAACGAGAAAGACGGACCCATCCGGGCCTATGTTCTGGAGCGGAAAACCAAGGAGACCTGCATCCGCGCAGACCTCTGCCTGAGCGGCGGAGAGATCCAGGTGTCCACCGGCATCGGCTTTTTCGACCACATGCTCACCGCCTTTGCCTTCTATGGCGGGTTGGGGCTGAAGCTGGAGGCTGAGGGAGACCTCCAGGTGGACGGCCACCACACGGTGGAGGATGTGGGTATCGTTCTGGGGCAGGCCCTGAGCCGGGCCCTGGGGGACCGAAAGGGTATCCGCCGCTTTGCCTCCGCTTACATCCCCATGGATGAGGCCTTGTGCCTCACGGTCCTGGACTTCTCTAACCGTCCCTTCCTGGTCTTTGATGCGGAGATGCCCCAGCCCATGATCGGGAGCTATGACGCCTGCCTTACCGAGGAGTTCATGCGGGCCTTTGCCATGAACAGCGGGCTCACCCTGCATATGAAATGCCTCTACGGCAAAAACGCCCACCACATCACCGAGGCCCTCTTTAAGTCTCTGGGGGTGGCCGTGCGGGAGGCCGTGGAGATCACCGGTACCGGCGTTACCTCCACCAAGGGGGTGCTGTAATGGGATATACGGCCATCGTGGATTACGGCGTGGGCAACCTGAAGAGCGTGACCAACGCCCTGCGCTATGTGGGGGTTTCAACTCAGATCACCGGGGAGGCCACCGTGCTGGAGCGGGCGGACGCCATCCTTCTGCCCGGAGTGGGGGCCTTTCCCGACGCGGCGGAGCGACTGCGGGAGAGCGGTCTGGACCGGGTGCTGCTGGAGCAGGCCGGACGCAAGCCGCTGCTTGGCATCTGCCTGGGCATGCAGCTCCTCTTTGAGCGGGGAGAAGAGGTCAGAGACTGTGAAGGATTAGGGCTTGTCAGTGGCTGTATCCGTAGGATAGAGACGGCAGAGAAGCTGCCTCACATCGGCTGGAACCAGCTCGCCTTTCCCAATGACTCCCCGCTCTTTGCCGGGGTAGAGGAGGGGAGCTGTGTCTACTTTGTCCACTCTTTCTGCGGGGTGGAGACCCGCCCTGAGCAGGTCATCGCCACCACCGACTACGGCGCCACGGTGGTGGCGGCGGTCCAGAACGGAAACGTCTACGGCTGCCAGTTCCACCCGGAAAAGAGCGGCGAGACAGGGCTTCAGATTCTAAAGAATTTCGGAGGGCTGAACCGATGATCTTATTTCCGGCCATTGACCTGAAAGACCGAAAAGTAGTTCGGCTTTACAAAGGAGATTTTACAACGGTTCACCAGGTGGCAGAGGACCCGCTGGAGACTGCCCGGGCCTTTTGGCAGGCGGGTGCGAGATATGTCCACATGGTGGACCTGGACGGAGCCCGGGACGGGGTGCGCCAGAACGGCGCGCTGGTCCGGGCGGTGGCAGAGCAGTCCGGCCTGCGGGTGGAGCTGGGCGGCGGCATCCGCAGCATGGAGGATCTGGAAGAGGTCTTTGGGCTGGGGGTGTGGCGGGCTGTCCTGGGCTCTGCCGCGGTGGAGGACCCGGCCTTTGTCCGGGAGGCGGTATCCCGGTACGGGGAGCGGATCGCCGTGGGCGTGGACACCAAGGACGGAAAGGTGCGTACGGCCGGATGGGTCCAGGACTCCGGCCTGGATTATCTGGATTTTGTCAAAGAGATGGAGTCCATTGGTGTAAAGACGATTATCTTTACAGATATTGATACCGATGGAGCTCTGAGCGGCCCGTCCTTTGCCCGGCTGGAGGCCCTCCGCCAGAATTATTCCGGCCAGATTGTGGCGTCGGGCGGCGTCTCCTCCAATGAGGATCTGCGTGCCCTCAGCCGTCAGGGCCTGTATGGGGCCATCATCGGGAAGGCATGGTACACCGGGGCGGTGGATCTGGCACAGGCCGTCCGGGAGGAGGGAGCGCAGTGTTAGCCAAGCGGATCATACCCTGTCTGGATGTCCGGGACGGAAGGGTTGTAAAGGGAGTTAACTTTATCGATATCCGAGATGCGGGCGACCCGGTGGAGCTGGCAAAGTACTACTCGGACCAAGGGGCGGATGAGATCGTCTTTCTGGACATCACCGCTACCGTGGAGGCCCGCAAGACAGTAGCCGATGTGGTGGAGCGGACGGCGCAGAAGGTCTTTGTTCCCCTCACCGTAGGGGGCGGCATCCGCACGGTGGAGGATGTGCAGACCCTCCTCCGCTCGGGCGCGGACAAGATCTCCATGAACTCGGCCGCCGTGGCCAATCCGGAATTGATCGCCCGGGCGGCGGAGCGCTTCGGCTCCCAGTGCGTGGTCCTGGCGGTGGATGCCCGGGCCAGAGGAGACGGCGGCTGGGAGGTCGTGGTGGCCGGGGGGCGAAAGCCCACTGGACTGGACCTCATCGAGTGGGTGCGCCGGGGAGAGGCCCTGGGCGCCGGAGAGATTCTGCTCACCTCCATGGACGCCGACGGAACGAAAGCCGGCTTCGACATCCCCATGACCCGGGCGGTGACCCAGGCAGTGGGGATTCCGGTCATCGCCTCGGGCGGCTGCGGCAAGCTGGAGCACTTCGAGGAGGTGTTCCGGGAGACCGGCTGTGACGCGGCGCTGGCCGCCTCACTGTTTCACTTCCGGGAGTTGAGCATCCCACAGGTCAAGGAGTATCTGCGGGGCCGGGGTATCCCGGTGCGCTGATCCGGGAGAGAAGGAAAAGGGAGCCGCAGCTCCCGGAAAGGGGAAAGGGATATGTTTGATCTGGACCGCCTGTTCACCAAGTCGGATCTGATCCCTGTGATCATTCAGGAGGCCGACACCAAGGAAGTGCTGATGCTGGGCTTTACCAACCGGGAGGCGGTGGAGCGCACCCTTCAGACCAGGACGGCCTGGTTTTGGAGCCGGAGCCGGAAGAAGCTCTGGAACAAGGGGGAGAGCTCCGGCCATTTCCTCCGGGTGCAGCGGATGATCACCGACTGTGACACCGACACGCTGCTCTACCTCTGCAAGCCGGTGGGGCCCACCTGCCACACCGGGCGGGAGAGCTGCTTTTTCAATGAGATACCAATGGAACCACAGGAGGGATAAACCATGTGCGAGAAAAACGTACTGGAGAGATTATACGAGGTAGTGCTGGAGCGCAAACGCAATCCGCAGGAGGGCTCCTATACCTGCTATCTCTTTGACAAGGGGCTGGACAAGATCCTGAAAAAGGTGGGCGAGGAGTCCGCCGAGACCATCATCGCCGCCAAGAACGGGGTGGCCCCCGAGACGGTGGGAGAGATCTCCGACCTCATCTATCATCTGATGGTGCTCCTGGCGGCCCAGGAGATCCCGCTGAGCGCCGTGATGGAGGAGCTGGACCGGCGCAGTCAGAAAATCGGCAACCTGAAGCAGTTCCACACCGTAGACCGGGAGACTTAAGACAAAGAGAAGCAAACAGCGGGGGACGGCTTGCCGTCCCCCGCTTTGGTATGTTTTAAATGGATGCTCCATAACAGCCGGAACAGCGGCGGGCGGAGCGGTGGAGTGCGGCAAGGACGGAGAGCAGGGTGTCGTCCATCACTCCGGTCTGTGCCAGCCCCAGGGAGCGCTGGAGCCACATGACATTGCGGACAGAGGCGCCGGTGTGCAGACCGGTGGCGGGGCAGCGTTCGATTCCGGAGAGAGCGGTGGAGAGCTCCAGAAAGAGCCGCTGGGCATGGGCGCACTCCGGGCAGCGTGTCCCGGGGGGAATCGCATGGTACACAAGATCACCTCCTATCGGTAAGGTCAGGGGCTGTTTGTACCGGGCTGGCCCTGCTCCCCGACAAATGAGGCCAGGGGGAAGAGGTTTCCGTCAATGATGACGGTATCGCGGATACCCTCATAGGCGCGGTAAAGGGCGGTCCAGGTGGCGGAATCCACCGCCCCGGTGGCCGGCAGACCTACGTGCCGCTGAAAGGCCATCACGGAGCGCCGGGTGCTGTCACCATAGATGCCGTCCTGTTCCACCGCGGGGACATCGGGGTAAAATTCCGAGAGCACGGTGAGCATGTATTGCAGTACCTTGACGCCGTCGCCCTGGCTGCCCAGGGTGAGGAGCCCGTCGTTGAGATTTTGCAGCTGGAAGCTGTAAAAGGTCTGTCCCTCGCTGACCAGTTCGGACAGGTCACGGATTCCCACATAGAGATAGACCAGACGATACCAGGTGGCATTCCCCACGACACCGTCCGGGGTGAGTCCGAAAATCTCCTGAAAGCGGATGACGGACTGTTCCGTGGAGGGGCCGAAGATCCCGTCCACCGGCTGGATACGGGGAATGGCGGGATAATCTCTGGCCACTTGGTTGAGCATGGTCTGGAGCTGGACCACGTCGGGGCCCTGGGCCCCCTGCCGGAGCGGAGCGCCGGGGTAGGAATACTGGATGCCCAGAATGGGCGCGTTGCTGACCAGCTCGATGTTGTCGCCGTAATAATAGCGGAGAATGTCCATGGTGTCATAGCCCTGTTTGGCCAGATCCTGGCTACCCCATTGGGAAAGGCCATCGCAGGTGGTGGTGGTGCCGTTGCAGAATTTTGCGGCCAGAGGTTCCACATAGCCGATCCGGCGGATGTAGGTATTGAAAATCTCGTCCACGATCTGGTCGATATTCTCATAGGTGTTGCGTCCATGGATGTATTTTTGGTCGTACGCGGTGGAAGAGGTGATGTTAAACGGATAGCCCTGGCTGGGGTAGTACTCAGTATAGACCCGGTTGAGGGCGTAAGAGATGATGGCCAGGATGTTGGCCCGGAGCGCTGCGGGCTCCCAGGTAGGGTAGATCTCACTAGAGGCCACATTTTTTACATAGTCCGGAAAGGAGACCGTGACATTTTCGGCGTCTGACCCGGGAGGGCCCAGATGCACGGTAATATATTGCGGGATGTACGGGAGTACGGTGGACGGCATGGCGTTCACTCCAATCGAATCAAAGCTCTTGGGGGGTAATCTGGGTGGTATCGGTATTTTGGTGGTTGGGCAGCGTGAGGGGGAGAGGGGTGAGTTCGATCTCCTGGATGGTCTCCGTACCGGGAAAGACCTGTACCCCCTGTATGACATGGTATTCGTATCCGGGGGCCTCCGCCCAGATATTGCACAGGGCATAGGGGGTTTCTCCGCCGGGACTGGTACCCTGGGACTGGCTGGGTGTCGTAAGGCGGACGGGGGCGGTCTGACCGTTTGCGTCGGAGACCCGGACGGCCAGCAGAGTCTGCCGCTCATTGGCGGCGCCCTGGGTAAAGGCCACGGTGGCACCCTGGATCGGGAGACGGGCCTGGGAGGCGTAAATACGGGTGATGATGGTTCCGATGGAAGCCAAAGCGCATTCCTCCTTTTTCTTTTTCAGTGTATGGAAAGGCCGCTTCCGATGTGTCAAAAATTTTTTGAAAAAAGGGCTTGCCAAAGGAGGAAAGATATGCTATATTATATAAGCCGTCTGGTGAGGCGGCAAAATCCGGGTGTGGCGAAGTTTGGTATCGCGCTTGAATGGGGTTCAAGAGGCCGCTGGTTCGAATCCAGTCACTCGGACCATCGGAGTATCCTTCGGGGTACTCCGATTTTTTATTTTCCAAATTGTTCTGTGATAGTTGTACGGAAACGTGCAACTTTTTGCTTATTTCCTCCTATGTATTCGGGATGTCTCCTTTCTAACTGGATGAACAGTGTATCCAAATGGACAAATATGGCTAAATACACCATATGGAGGGGAATACGATGAAATATATGGACTGTGTTGAAGTGATTGTTGAGAAGAACCGGTATGCCAGCGAGGGTGTTCATAAAGGTATGCAGGGGTGGATTTGCGATGAGGACAATATCAAGAATTGCTGGCTTGTCAATTTTCCGCAATATGGGGAAAAGGATGATATCGCAACGATAGATATTCAAGAAGAAGACCTACGCCTGCTCCCAGATGGAATGAATGCTGTTGTAAATGAGGAGATCAAGGCACAGTTTGACGCACTAGAAAAAGGGAAAAAGGCGGAGAATGTTTCCAAGCCTATGATTTGATGGGATCAAGCGCGTTGCTTGTTGTTTGAAACCGCGGATATTACTAGATTTCCACAGATCTTTTTATGACACTCCAACCATCTGGGAGTACTTTATAGGACTCGTGGATCTTTATAAAGCTTGCTTTATTATATTGCAAGTAATATAATTAAAACCAGAGGTGGTGATATTATGTCTCTTAATTCGAGCACATCAAACAAACAGATTATTGAATATCAAGTAGATGACACATATAGCGCACTTATATCAGCACTGAAAAAAGACTCTCATTTTTCTATAAAAACCTCAGACCCAACTTCACGAACTATTGCAATTAAGACGGGGATCAGTTGGAAATCATGGGGTGAAAATCTATTAATTACACTTAGTCCTACCGCGGATAATATGACAGAACTCTCTATAGCTTCGGCTTCGAAGTTTGGCACGGTAGATTGGGGAAAAAATCAAGATAATCTCAACAATATGTTGCAAATTCTTTTTGAAGAATTAAAGAATTACAAGAAAGTTGTATCGAATAATACTGACTCGACAGAAAATATTCCTGCGAAAATAAAGGAGCTATCTGAGCTTAGAGACGCAGGAATTTTGACAGATGAAGAATTTCAGCAAAAAAAAGAAGAGCTATTGGCTAGATTGTAAACACGTTTCTAAGTAAGTTCTATAATATACTAAAGCCAAAAGAGTAAGTCCCATAAGGACTTGCTCTTTTGGCTTTATAAATTCTTGCGGCGAGCATCTCGTTCATTTCTGCTTTGCTGGAAAACGATGTTCTGTCTGCGGTGTGGAGACATGCCGTTTTTTCATAGATATGTTGGATGGTTTCCCGGGAAAATCATTTGCAGAAGTGTGAGTGACATGGTATACTAATCAATTGGAATGGAGTGACCTGACCGGCACTTGTGGTGCGGTTCAGGCAGGGAAACAAACATAAGCGAGCGTGATATGGATGCGGAAGCAAAATGTGTCGGGAGCGGTGATCCGGAGATTGCCGCGGTATTACCGGCATTTGAATGAACTGAACCAGGCCGGCGTGGTGCGGATCTCCTCCAGCGCCCTGGGAAAGTCCATGGGACTGACAGCCTCCCAGATCCGGCAGGACCTCTCCTGTTTCGGGGAGTTCGGACAGCAGGGCTACGGCTATAATGTGGACAATCTGCTCAATGAGATCGTGGATATTTTGGGCATGAACCGGGGCCATACGGCGGTGATCCTCGGCGTGGGAAACCTGGGGCGTGCTCTGATCGAGAATTTCAACTTTGGCTGGAGCGGATTCCATCTCAATGCGGCATTTGACGTGCGTCCGGAGGTCGTGGGACAGATCATGGCCGGGACGCCGATTTTTCATATAGACCAGCTGGAGAACTATTTGCGGGAGCATCCCGCCAGCGTGGGCGTGCTCACCGTTCCCCGCAGCATTGCGGAGGAGATGGCGGATCGCTTGGTCAAATCCGGTGTGAAAGGAATCTGGAATTTTACGAATACAGAGCTGAATATCCGGGAAGAGGGCATCTTCATTGAGAATGTACATTTCTCTGACAGCCTTCAGACCCTGAGTTATCTGATTTCGGAGGATGCATGAAGCGAGCGTGGGCGTTTTTACTGATTGCGGTGGTCCTGATCGGCAGCGGCCTGGCCTATGCGGCGGGCGGCTCGGCGGAGGACCCGCTGGTCTCACTGAGTTTTTTGAACGGGACGTATCTGCCTGACGTACTCTCGCAGGCGGAGAAACGGATCGAAACCCGCACGCAGACCACCTATGACCAGGTCTTCCAGGAGCTGAATCAGGCCTACCAGGAGGATCTGGCCGAGGCAGGCGGAAGCAGCGGACTGCGGGATGACCGCTATAAGGAAGGAGATGTGCTCTCCGTTTCCACGGGATCGGGGCTGCTCTTCCTGGCCGGGGAGGCAGCCGTGACCTACTCCGCCGGTGCGGTAGTGGATGTGACGGCGGGGAATGTGGTGCCCTCCGGGCAGCGGCTCACCCCGATGCACCGCTATCTGGCTGCGGAAGGGACCTCTGCCGTGGTCTCCATCGTGAGTGAGACGGCTGTGGTCAGTACCGAGGGGGTAGTCACCCTCTCGCCCAGCGCGGCTACCGACTACAATGCCCTGGCGGAGGCGCTTCAGCAGATGGGGATGTTTGCGGGGACCGGGACGGGATATGGCTCCGGGTATGACCTGGAGAAGATCCCCACCCGTATTGAGGGCCTTATCATGTTCCTCCGCATGATCGGCGAGGAGAAGCAGGCCCAGGCCTATACCGGTGCGTGCCCCTTTGTGGATGTGCCCGACTGGTGCCGCAGCTATGTGGCCTACGCCTATGAAAAGGGGTATGCCGCTGGCGTGGGGCCCACCGCGGAGGGAAAGCCCGCTTTTGGACCGGAGCGGACCATCGGCGCGGGGGAGTATCTCACCTTCCTGCTCCGCGCCCTGGGATATCGGGACAGCGGGAGCAACCCGGACTTTACCTGGCAGACGGTTCTGCCCAGAGCGCGGGAGCTGGGTGTGATCACACCGGGCGAGTACACACTGCTGAGCAGCAGTACGTTTCTGCGGGCCCATGTGGCATACCTCTCCTACTTCGGGCTGGATGCCACCTGTAAGGAGGGCGGAACCCTGCTGGAGTCCCTGAGCGCCTCCGGCGCACTGGACGGGGAACAGGTCAAAGCGATCCGCAGTCAGGTCACGGTAAGCCGGATCGCCTAATACGCAAGCCACTGGCGTGGAGTGCTCACAGGAGCGCTCCACGCCTTTTTCTGTCTCTGCACCATCTGCCCCCGCCGGCATAGTATGGACTGTGGCCGACAGAGTCCCGAGGGCATCGGACCACCACAATTTTTCAGGAGGTACTCATTATGGGTTGTAACAATGACCGCTTTGGGGAACGAACTGCACCGCAGGGGAGAGAGGGAGCGGTCAGTCCGGCGGCGAAGCGGGAGCGTAACGGCTTTCCCAGGCGGTGAGCGCGTCTACCAGCTGCCGCTGTTTGTCGGGGTAGAGGTGGGCATAGGTGCCGAGCGTGGTCTCAATCTTCTCATGCCCCAGCCGCTGGGCCACCAGAATGGGAGGGAAACCCTGCTCAATGAGAAAGGAGGCGTGGGAATGCCGCAGATCGTGGATGCGGATGCGCTTCACGCCGGAGCGGGCGCAGCCTCTGGCCATCCGGCCCCGGATCAGGTGTTCCGTAAAGGGGAAGAGCCGCTCCTGGGGGAGACAGCCGGTCTGCGCGATGTACTCCTCCACCTGCCGGGAGAGGGCGGGGGTGATGTAGATGGTCCGACGGCTGTTGGGGGTCTTGGGCGGGGAGAAGAAATCTTGTCTGTGGCGGCGCTGATAGGTCCGGCGGATGGAGATACTGTGCGCGGAGAAATCAAAGTCCGCCGGGGTGAGGGCCAGAAGCTCTCCCACCCGCATCCCGGTCCAGAACAGCAGGGAGAACAGGACCCGGGAGAGGGGGTCCTCCGCCACAGCGGAGAGAAAACGGTGAAACTCCTCCACCGTCCAGAAGGACATATTTCCCCGGCTGCGCCGTCCCAGGGAGCCGGCCAGCCGGCAGGGATTTTCCGGCAGGCCGTAATAGCGCACCGCATAGCCGAACAGGGCGGAGGCCTGGCTGCTGATGGAGCGCAGGTAACCGGGGGAGAGCGCCTGCCGGAGCAGCTCACCCTGCCAGGTGCGCAGAACGGTGGGAGTGACCTCCCGCACCGGCAGAGCCCCCAGAGCAGGGAGCACGTATCGCTCCAGCAAAAATTCCTTGGTCTCTGCGGTGGATGGCCGGAGCCGAAGCCGGAAATCAGCCCGGTAGTGCTGGTAGAGAGTCTCCACCGTCATGGCGGGGCCGGTATTCTGGCGGTCCAGAAAGGCCCGCTCATAGGCTTTGGCGTCGCACTGACGGAGAAAGCCCTCTTTCTTATGCTGACGGACCGCGCCGGTCCAGTCCCGATAGCGGACCGAGACATACCAGCGCCTGCCGTCTTTCATTTTGGCCACAGACATGGCGGAAACCTCCTCTTGACGGGTATGGGGCATAGGAAGCGCATGGGCGGCATTCAATGGCTGTGAGGTGAATGAGATGAGAATGCTGGGTGCGGAGGACGTGATGGTCCTCCTGAGCGTGAAAAAGAGCAGCGCCTATGGGGTGATCCGGCAGCTCAACGAGGAGCTGCGGGAAAAGGGGTATCTGATCGTCCGGGGCAAGGTGCCGGAGAAATATCTGCGGGAGCGCTTTTACGATCTCTGACAGGGGAGCGGTTGCGCGAAACGGTCCTGATATGCTATACTGCCGGTATCAAAAAAATATGCCGCCAGGGCGGAGATGGAAGAGGGAGCGAGTGGATATGACAAGAGAGGAACAGCTCATTTCATTTTGCAGAGAGGCCATCCGGATTCCCAGCTTTTCCGGACGGGAGGAGGGCGTGGCCCACCTGATGAAGCAGCGGATGGAGGAGTACGGCTTTGACGAGGTGATCATAGACCGGTACGGAAGCGTCCTGGGCTGCATCCGAGGCAAGCGTCCGGGACGGACCATTCTGATGGACGGACACATCGACCATGTGGATGTGATCGACACGGAGGAGTGGGAGCACGACCCCTTCGGGGCGGAGATCGTGGACGGGCGGATCTACGGCCGGGGCGCCTCGGATATGAAGGGAAGCGTCACTGCCATGATCTCCGCCGCGGCCCATTTTGCCCAGGACAGCGGCCGGGATTTTGCCGGAGAGGTGTGGGTCTCCTGTACGGTGCATGAGGAGTGCTTCGAGGGAGTCTCCTCCCGGGAGATCACCCGCCTGTGCCACCCGGACTTTGTCATCATCGGAGAAGCCACTTCCACCACGGTGAAGATCGGCCAGCGGGGCCGGGCCGAGGTGGTGGTGGAGACCGAGGGCGTGAGCTGCCACTCCTCCAACCCGGAGAAGGGAGTCAACGCGGTCTATCACATGATGGCTGTCCTGGAGGAGATCCGGGCCATCGTGCCCCGGGAGCACCCCATTCTGGGGAAGGGCATCCTGGAGCTGACCGACATCGTCTCCGCCCCCTATCCGGGCGCATCGGTGGTACCTGCCCGGTGCCGGGCCACCTTTGACCGCCGGACCCTGGTGGGGGAGGACGAGAGCGTCATTCTGGGCCAGGTGGAGGAGGCCATCCGCCGGGCTGCCGCACGAGTGCCCGGCCTGCGCGCCCATGCCTACCTGGCGGAGGGGAGAGAGCAGGCCTGGACCGGGGAGACCATCGCCGCCAAGCGCTATTTCCCCGCCTGGCTGATGGATGAGAAGGACGCGGACGTCCAGAAGGTGCTGGCCGGCCTGCGCAAGGCAGGGATCGAGGCGCCCATCTCCCACTTCTCCTTCTGCACGAACGGGAGCCATTTCTGTGGAGAGGCCGGGATCCCGGGCATCGGATACGGCCCCTCGCTGGAATCTCTGGCCCACGTCCGGGACGAGTACATCGAGATCGCGCAGCTCACCAAGGCGTGCAAGGGGTTTGCCTGCATCCTGGAACAGCTGACCCGCTGAGTTGCAAAACGCCCCCGCCTGCCGGAAGCAGGCGGGGGCGTTGTCATAGTAGATCAGGCCTCAGAAAGAGAGAGCCGTACTGGACTGATATCCCATGTCCGAGAGTTTTTGACGGATCTGGGGCTGCTGAATGCCCGAGGCATCGTACTGTACCGCCACCTGCTGCCGGCGTATGCTGACCTGAACGGACAGAACGCCCGGAGTGGTGTTGAGCTGCTGCATAATCTGTGCAGCGCCCCGAGTCCCATTCAGATTGGCGATGGAAAAATAGGCGTGTTGAGAATCCATAAAAAGCACCTCCGGATACAGTTTGTCCCAAAGATTCCGGTGTCATGCCCTGAGAGTGCAGCGTAACGGCTGCGTAACAGGAGAAGGTGCAGCGGGTACAGGGAGATGGAATGGATGGAAGGAGCGGCATGATTTGGACATCACGGAAAGAGCGGCAGACGACGCCTTGGAGGGCGTCATTGGGTTGTAACAATGGTTTTGGCGGCGGCTGCCTGTGGATCGTGCTCATCATCATCGTTCTGTGCTGCTGCTGCGGCTGTGGCTCCGGCTCCGGTAATAGCTGTGGCTGCGGTAACTGCGGCTGCAACAACAATAACGGCTGCTGCTGAGCGGCAAAAAGAGACTCACTTCTGTACGATAGCCGGTAACGGCAGCCCCACGGCGGAGACCTCCGCCGTGGGGCTTTTTCAAAAAAATCAATTTTTTTGAAAAAAGGGCTTGCAATCTGTCGGAGAGTGTGCTATTATAACTAAGCTGTCAGCGACGAGTGATCGCGAAACGGTATGCGGCTGTAGCTCAGCTGGATAGAGTGTTTGGCTACGAACCAAAAGGTCGGGGGTTCGAATCCCTTCAGCCGTACCAAAAAGGCTCTGGAACGCAAGTTCCAGAGCCTTTTTGTCATATGCGGTTGAGCCACCAGACCCCCAGATTGAGGTATGCGGCAAAGATCAGCCAGAGCAGATAGGGGATCTGGAGGAGTGCGGCCGTGTGGTCCAGCGGGTAGAAGAGCGCGATCATCCAGGCCACCAGGCCGATGAGAAGCAGGATCCAGAAAAAAGCGGGCAGCAGCCATCCCCAGCGGAAGAAGAGCAGGGGCCACAGGAAGTTTACCAGCAGCTGAAGCGCATACAGGACCAGGGCCCGTTCCCGCCCCGGGAGCTTGCTTCGCCAGATGCGATAGGCCGAGTATCCCATCAGAAGGAAGAGGATGGTCCATACAATGGGAAAAACGGTACCGGGCGGGGAGAGGGGCGGGCGCTGCCAGACCTCATAATGTTCCATGCTGTTCCGGGTCAGGAGAGCGGACAGACCGCCCACCAAAAGCGGGATGGCCAGGTGTGCAAGAAGAGCTTTCCAGGATGCTTTCATGGCGATACCTCCGATCAAGATGGGGCATTCATGCAAAATTTATGTCAGTGATAAGAGAAACAGAACGTGGTATGCTGATTTAGGATAGCCCAACGGGATACGCCCTATGTATCCGGGCAGCAAATGGGCAGATGTTTACAAAATGTCCCTTGATTTCGCATGGGAGGTTCTTTATCATCGTAACAGCGCAGTGTGCGCAGACGAAAACAGAGGAGGATGGGCATGGAGCGACCGCTGGTCAGCATTATTGTGCCGGTTTATCGGGTAGAACGGGAGATTGCGCGGTGTCTGGAGAGTATCCGGACACAGAGCTGGGAAAAAATAGAGGTATTGCTGGCCAATGACGGAAGCCCGGATCACAGTCTGGAGATCTGCCGGCAGTTTGCCGAGCAGGACAGCCGTTTTCAGGTGCTGGATCTGCCCCATCGGGGCGTTTCTGCCACCCGAAATACCGCTATTTCCAGAGCGAGCGGGAAATACATTCAGTTTGTGGATGGGGACGACTATTTGCCTTCTGACGCCACGGAGTGCCTGGTGCGGGCAGCGGAATCCACCGGTGCAGATCTGACAGTGGGCCACTTTTACCGTGTCTCGGGGGAGCATATGGCCGTCAGAGGGCATATTAAGAAGCGCTGTGTTCTGACACTGGGCGAATACGCCACGGAGATGCGAAAGGCGCCGGCCAACTATTACTATGGCGTGCTCTGGAACAAGCTATACCGGCGCAGCATCATCCAGCGGGAAGAGCTGAAGTGCCCGGAAGGACTGAGTTGGTGCGAGGACTTTTTGTTTAACCTGGAGTATCTGCGACATGTGCGCCTGGTGGCGGCAGTACCCCATCCGGTCTACTATTATGTGAAGCGCCCGGAGAGCCTGGTTGTGACACAGGCCACGGTACGCAATGCCATTGAGATGAAGCGGGTCACATTTTCCTACTATAAAAAGCTCTATCAGGCGCTGGATCTGTACGAAAAACAGAAGATGCAGGTCTATGGCTACCTGATTTCTGGGGCGGTAGACGGGATCACGCTTCCGGATTTCCCGGCCCGCCTGAGAGAAGTGTTTCCCGCGAAAAAGCCGCGTGGCAAGACACGGCGGGGACGCACCCGGACCAGGACGAAAATGCGGCTATGGGAGTAGGGGAGCGGTACGGAGAACAGGATTCCTCCTGGATTCCGCGGGAGAAGCATAAAGCCGGAGCATCCATATTATAGATGCTCCGGCTTTCGTAATAGAGGAGGGGAGCCGATGATTAACCGCCCAGAGTCACATCCTGTTTTTGATACCATTGCAGCGCCTGAGCGAAGTCCTCTGCTTGAAAATCAGGCCATAGCCGATCCACAACAAAGAAATCCGCATAAACGGACTGCACTGGCAAAAAGCCGGATAATCGGCGCATTCCGCCCCAACGGATCACCAGATCAACCCGTGAAATATCATGGGAATGAAGTTCACTGCAAATGTTCCGGCGATTCCTGCCGGGATGATCTAACCCGGCGAGATCCCATTCCCACCCATAGTTCACCAGAAAATTGACACGAGTGCCGCCGCCATTTAAGTCGGTTCGCGTGGTATATGGCAAGAGTTCGTTCGGAAATGTAGAGGCATCTTTGTCGCCCACGACAAGGAGTGAAACAGGTTCCGATGCGATCAGATTTACTGCGTCAACACAGGCCTTGGAAAAAGCCTTGACTTGTTCCGGAGGTCGTCCGCAGTTATCGGTTGTAAAACCATAGTAAGTGATTTCCTGGATCCCTGCATCCTTTGCCAGTCTCAACAGATCCAAGCCAGGCTTCAAACCGTGGGTATAGCCGTCCTTCTTTTGTAGTCCTGCACATTTGGCCCAACGCCTGTTTCCATCTGGAATAATTCCGATGTGCTTTGGAATTCGCATATCATCACCTTCTTTCCTTTAGTATTTGCTTTTTCTTCCATTATGATACATGGAATAAAAAGTGGCTTTTGCAGAGTATGCAGGGGATCCAGGTTTTGAAGGAGAAAAAGACCGCCGGTACATACCGACGGTCTTTCTGTTTTGGTCCGAGTATCGTGATAGGGATTACTTGGAATTTTATCATGGTTTGATGGGCCCTTGAAGATGCGGGGGAGGAGTTAGTCTCCAAAGTACCGGTAGAGGAAGGTGACCACCTGGCTGCGGGTGCAGACCATGTTGGGGGAGAAGGTGTCCTTCCCGGTGCCGCTGGTGATTCCCTCCTTCACGGCCCAGCTCACCGGCAGAAAGTAATAGGAGGTGCTGCTGACATCCCGGAAGTCTGTTCCGTCCATGACCACCTCAGTGGGGAAGTGGCTGCGCCACAGGAAGGTGACCACCTCGGCCCGGGTGCAGGTCTTGTCAGGGGAGAAGTGGCTCTTGTCGGTACCGGAAGTGATGCCATATTCCGCCGCCCAGAGGACGGCGTCCCGGAAGTAGTCGTCGTTCTCCACATCCACAAAGGGATTGCTCTGAGCGCGGGCGCTGGACTCATCCAGGGAGAGCGCCCTCCACAGAAGGGTGACCACCTCAGCCCGGGTGCAGGGGCGGTAGGGGGAGAAGGTGTTGGCCCCGGTCCCGGTGGTAATGCCGTTCTCCACCGCCCAAACCACCGCGTCGTAGAAGTAGTCGTCAGAGGAGATGTCGTCGAAGAAGCGGACGCTGTCGGGCTTCTGGGAAACGGTACCGTTGGTGGATGACTCGTTCTTGTCGCCGGTAGATGGCTCGTTCTTGCCGCCAGTGGATGGCTCATTCTTGCCATCAGCAGTGACGCTCAGGTCCTTGCCCGGCTCCACCTGCTCTGTCCAGGTCTTGCCGTTTTCATAGGTCACGGTGACTGTGCCCTTTTCTCCACCAGAGAAGTGGACGGTGTCGCCGGTTCGGCTCACGGACATATCCTTTCCGCTATCATCAGAATCGCCGTTAAAGGAAACTTCTACTTGGTTTCCGTCCTCTGTGTAATATGTGCAGGAGAGTGTGATGCTCTGTCCCTGCGTGGACAGCTCCGTTACAGTACCCTTGGACAGCTCAGAGGACCATCCTTCCGCTCCTTTTACGCTATACGCCGCAACTCCATCTGCCAGCGTGGCTTCACCTGTGGCGTCAGAGAGGGTCAAGGTGCCCTTTCCGGTGAGCCAGGCCATCCCTCCGCGGAAGGGGGAGGCATCTGCTGTCAGATAGGAACTGGCAAGATGGGAAATCGTTGTGAGCTCCAGTCCGCCAGTAACTTCCACTTGCTTCAGCGTATTCTGATCAGAAACAGACAGCAGGATGGCGGAGCTTGACTGCTCTGCATAAATGAAGATATCACTGTCCTTTTCAGGCGTATAGTAGGTGAAGTAGTTATCGCTGTTGCCCTGTTGTGAACCCTGCCAGCCCAGGGTCTCAAAGGACCATGCGGCGCTGCCCGCATCCTTATAGTTGGAGAGCTTCAGCTCTTTGCGCCCCCCTGGCAAATTGCAGTCATAGCACAGGATGTAAGCATCCCCGCCGTCAAGACGGTAATCATAAGCCCCCAACGCATGGCTGGATTTATCCTTGGTTTTGCTATCCGTGGAAGAGATCCAGGCAATGGGCATGGGACACTCTCCTGCCTTGTACTGGTCGATCTCCCGGAGCAAGCCGGAGCAATTCCACCTATTTTCGTCCAGCGCATTCTGGATAGGCCAGAGGTACTGGGCGATATGGCACAGCTGGATAAATTCCACTGCATTAATACCGCTAAATTCCCCCTCCATGTCCACCTGAGAGAGCTTCTGGACGGTATTGCCCGTCTCGTCCAGAATGTCATACGCGCCAAAATCATAGGTACCAAGCCAGTTGACCAGCGAGACGGCCAGAGCCATCCCGAAGCAGAACCCGCCTTTGCCGATCTCGACCCCTCTGCCCACCAACTGGTCGGCCCGGGTCTCGTACGCCCATCCATCGCTGTTTTCGCCCCACAGCATCAAATAGATCAGGCGTTCGGGGACAGCCGCATCCTGAGAACTGAAGTTTGCAACCGCCCACTGCTGGAAGTAGGTCTTACAGGGTGCGCGGCCGATCACATGCCCCTCCGCATTCAATACCTGGATTTCCGCCGCGGTATTGGGCGGGAAGTGTCCTCCCTCCCCCGGGGAGAAGGTGGCATACAGGTCCATATACTCCGGTTCATAGGCTACCTCCGTCCCGTTGGCCAGCAGGCGTTCTCCGGCCATGAGGCGGATAGAACCCGTAAACTTTCCATCCTCCAGGTAGCGCTCGGGAAGGGATTCCTTCAGGGTCAGCAGCACTTCCGAGTCTCCCTGTAAGGGCAGCAAAGGATAGCCGCCCGAAATATTCACCTCGGAAATGGACAGCGGACTGCTCTCCCACGTGATGGTCTTTCCGTTCTGGTCGTAGTCCCCGGTCTGGTCTTTATAATAGGCCTGAACGGTGTAGGTGTAGGTCTGGCCCTCCTGGACCGACGTGTCCGTATACAGAGAGTTGTATTCTCCCGCCTGGGCGACGCGCTGGTAGTTGCCGCCGGTGGTCTTGCGCAGGATATAGAAGCCATCCACCGTGTGGATCTCTCCCGGCACCACCAGGGGCAGAGTCCAGGAGAGGGATACCCCTTCCTTGGTACAGGTTGGATCGTTCAGGATGGGGGTGGGGATGATGTCCGAGGAGGACGGAGGTGTGGCCGAACCCACATCCGTGCCGCACGCATTGCGCAGGACGGGATAAGGGTAGCTGCCGCTGCCCATGGTCCAGACGCTGTCAAAGTCAAAGCCGCCGAAGTTGCCGCTCTTTTTCATCTGGTCCGCAGCCAGGGAGCGGATGGTGTTGAGGGTAGGGGTACCGTTGACCTTTTCATAGGCGGGTAAGTCGCAGGCCAGATAGTAGCAGTTGGAGGAAGTGCCCACAGTGGACCCAAACAGCGCGCCGCAGCCGTAATAGCCTGGGTCAACATTGCTGGAGCCCGGATTTACCGAACAAATTGTACCAACATTGTAGCTGTTGTCCGCATGGCCGTTCTCGCCGGTAATCCCTCCCACATAGGAGGCACCGTCGGTGTTGATATCGCCGCAGTTGAAGCAGTTGCTGATGTCGGTGCCAAGGGCGGAGATACCGCCGACACGTGTGTTAGAAAAGGTGTTTGAACGTCTGACTACCTGAATATCTGCGGCATTCATACAGGACTGGATCACAGGATCACAGAGTCCACTGTCAATGCCGCCGATATTGGCATAACTGTGGTAATGGGTGATCGTGCCGTAATTCTGGCAGTTAGAGATGGAGCCCTCCAGCAGTCCGGAGATGCCGCCGGCATACATTGCATAGCCCTCGGTCTCAATGGAGCCGCTGTGGATACAGCCATTGACGGTCAGGTCGCCGCTGCTCCCGGACTCGGCCAGAATGCCGCCCACCTGGGGCGAATTGAAGCTGTCGCCCCCATTAGTGGAGCGGATGTCGCCCGCCATCCAGCAGTACTCCACCGGATCGGCACTGCGGAACAATCCCGCGATGCCGCCGATCGTATTGGCGTTGCTGTCGATATCCCCCTGAAAATAGCAGTTGGAGATGGTGGTGTCCTCTTTGGCATAGGCTACGATACCGCCGATGATACCGTTCCATTGATCATCATATTGGGCAGCAATGGAGGCGTTTTCAATGCCCACATTGCGAATCTCTGCACTGCTGCTGACGGAGGACGTATAGGCAAAGAGGCCGTTGACGCCATTCAGGCTGGAGATCACGTGGCCGTTGCCCTCAAAAACACCGGTAAAGGGCGCTTCGGAATCGTTGCATAAGGGAGTCCAGTCATAGCCGGACAGATCAATGTCGGCCATCAGAATGTAGTTGCCGTTGGGGGCGTCTGAGATGGCCAGTAGATCGGTGGCGGTGTACACGCCGGTGTACCCGGTGGGGACCTTCGTGACTTGGGAAACCGGCACCAAAAAGTCGTCCAGCACCGGTGCGGCGAGTTTGGGGGAGCTTGCCGCCTCCGCTTTCGGCACCAGCCCGCCCAATGGCGTACACAGCCCCAGAGCCAGGGCCAGTGCGGTCAGAATGCTTAGGATTCGTTTTTTTCTGTCTCTCATGTTCCTCTCTCCTTCTCTCATGTTCTGCAGGTCCTCCCCAGTGTCTCCAGCGTCTCCGCCGTTTCCTCTGCCCCCAGAGCCTGGGCGCTGGCGGGCAGATGGGTGAGCCAGCCGTGGAAGGCCCGGCACAGGTCGGGCTCCTTCACCTGGACGGAGCAGAAGCCATCCTGGAGCGGGAAGCGCTCCGTGGTAAAGAAGCCCACGCCCGAGCGCTGGGAGGTGGTCATGCTCAGGTAGTCGGGGAAGGTCCCCGGCGACAGGATGCGGCCGGTGATGTCCCCGCTGCGGATGTGTCCGGCCAGGGCGTTCAGAAGCTGTCGCCGTACCTCCGGCGGGAAGGGGGCCACAAAGGCCACCGGGAAGTCGTCCAGGGAGCCGGTTTGGCAGAACCGCTCCACGGTTCGCAGCTTTCCAAATCGCTTCCGTGCTACACCCTCCAGCCGGTCGTGGAAAGGCAGTTCGGCGCGCAGATACTGGCCAATGGTGGCCTCATCATAAAACCGTCCGAAGCAGGGTTGATCCATGATCATGTAGAAACCATCCATATCGGTGCAGCCGTCATAGGACTCCAGGATCTCTACCGGATCGGAGGTGTATTGGATCAGGGGATGGCACCGCTCCAGCAGGGTCTGAAAGTGCCGATGATAACCCTCTACCTGATCTGCGCCCCGTAGGAGCATAGCCTGTCCGCCATCCTCGGAGAGGCAGACCACGCAGCTGTGGGTGACCAGAAAATAGGGGTAGGGATCGGTGTACCGGGCGGTCAGGGTATTATCGTAGTAATAGTAGGGGTGGTAGTGCCGCTTGGACAACAGGCAGATGGGGAAGATACTGCAAAAGCACTTTAAATTATGGAGATTGATGTCCTCCAGAGAGCCGGAGGCATCAAATGCGATGATCTGACGCACATCTGCTCCCATACGGCCGTCCAGATACCGGCGCAGCAGCTCCCCGGCCAGGAAGGCGTCGGTAGGGGGGACCGTGAGTTCTACCCGGGCGTCCGGTCGGGTGAGCTCTTGAGAGAGCACCATGCGCAGTAAAGGCTGCACATTGGTGGTGCCGGTAAAGATGGACCGCTGCCCGGCATAGCCATCCAGGTCCAGCAACAGCCGGCTCTCCTCGAAGGCCGGTGGAGTGAAGTCCAGTTCGGTCAGGTCAGAAAACATCCGGCCCACCATCTCCCGAGAACGGCGGATGCCTTCTTTTTCAAACTGGGCGTCGTAATAACCGCGCAGCCGGCTCTCCTCTCTCGGGGTTAGGCGCAAGTGGTAAATGAGACTGTCCAGAGCGGCATAGGGCAGTACCCGCTGACCGGCCAGAGTTTTGGAGAGAGCCGTTCGCTCTACACCGGAAAGCCGGGACAAGGCAGAGATTGACATCTGCTTTATTTCCAGCAGTTCTCGGAGATATTGACTGAATAAGAGCATGCCTGTCCCCCCTAAAAGATTAGAATTGAGATTAAATTCAGTATAGCACAGGGCCTTTTGAAATGGTGTGCACGATGCTTGTTTTTTCTTTGCACAGTTTGAAGCTCAGTTTCTTCTTCTGAGAGATCTGGCGCTTGCTGCAGCCCTCGGTAAGGTGACTGCCGGAACCAGTACTGTGTGCTGCAAGGGGCTGACCAATATGAGAAAAGGCGTAGCATTCATGCTACGCCTTCACACAGAGTGCCATATAGATTTGAATATAAAAATGCGAAGTATCATCCAAAGAACATTTCGGATCCTTTCATGATACTCCGCATGCGTGAATGGTTTGTCCACCGGAGATATCGGGGCACATACATTCACTTGGCAACCTGTTCGATGTGGGACAGATGTTCCTGCATCAGTTTGCCGGCCCGCTCAGAGTCGTTTACCCGCAGAGACTCAATTAATGCCCTGTGGTCCTGTAAGGAAGTGTTCAGCAGGTTTTTGCCGAACTGCTCCTTTACAAACCGCTCATAGACAATGCGGATGGTATTAAAGGAGATCATCAGCAACTCATTGCCGGTAATCCGGGCCAGAGTAGAGTGAAACTGAAAATCCAGCTGGGTCAGAGTCTCCGGATCATCCCCATGTTTCTCCATCTCGGCCACAATGGACTCCAGCTCTACGATATCCTCCCGGGCAGCTTTCTGCGCAGCTAACTGGGCCACTCCTACCTCTACAATCCGCCGGTACTCTATCATATTTTGGGGCTGGGTATATTGAGCAATGGCATCAAAGTTCATAGCATTGCGCCGATCTGACTCTTTGCTGACACAAGTGCCTGTCTTAGTGCGGGTAATCAAGTGCAGCGTTTCCAAGGGCGCATAGGCTTCCCGCAAAGTGCTGCGTCCGATATTGAGCTTCTTGCACAGTTCGTTCTCGTTGGGAAAAGGGTAACCTTCGGGCAGTGCCCCGGAGAGAATAGCTTCCCGCAGTTTCTCAAACAGCTCCTCTGAAATAGCCCTCCGACTGGTGACGGTGAGATGGGAGAACACCTCGGAGGGAGAAAGGGGAGAGGTCTGCGGCTGCTGTACCTGGTTCATACAAACACTTCCTCATTTAAACACGGCCGCCCGCACCAGAAACAGGGGCGGGCACGCAGAAAAACAGTTTCATTTATTTTTTATTATACCTGTTTGTATGACATCATGCAATTTGAAAATAGCCGTCGATTTACACAATTTTCACAGATGCTATTGGCAATATGACTAAAATTATAGAGCCGTTAAATTAATGTTTGACATTTATGATAGATGTGATAATATTATTGCATGAAGTCAGACAACATATGTCAGAGGAGCTGAGGGATGTGACGTTGAGAAGCAGCACCAATTTGACCGGGACGGACAATGGGCTGTGCCGCTCCCTGTACAAGGCCATGGGGTATTCCGAGGAAGAACTTACGAACCGGCCTGTCATCGGAATTGCAAACTCTTGGAGTACCTTGGTTCCAGGCCATTACAACCTGCGGGAGCTGGCCGACTTTGTGCGCAAGGGGATCTACCGCGCAGGGGGAACGGCGGTGGAGTTCGGAGTTATCTCCTGTTGTGACGGGATTGCCAACGGCCACGAGGGGATGAAATATATTCTGCCTGCTCGTGAGGTGGTATGCAATTCGGTAGAGATCGAGGCCCAAGCGCACCGACTGGATGCCCTGGTGCTGCTGGCCTCCTGTGATAAGATCCTGCCTGGGATGCTTATGGCCGCTGCCCGATTGGATATTCCGACCATTGTGGTCACCGGAGGGGTAATGCAGGGAGGCGGGATGTTTGACGGGCGCAAATCAGATGCCACCTCCAATGATGAGGCCGCCGGCATGTACCATGCCGGACGCATTACCGCCGCTCAGCTGCGGGCCCTGGAGGATGTAAGCTGTCCAGGCTGTGGGTCCTGTTCCTTTTTGGGCACGGCCAACACCATGGCCTGTGTCAGTGAAGCTCTGGGAATGAGCCTTCCGGGCAGTGCCCTTATCCCGGCCGTCTGGGCTGACCGGCAGCGCAGCGCCTTATGAGGCGGGCATCCGGATCTGTCAGCTGGTGGAGGCGGGGATTACCCCTCGAAAAATCCTGGATGAAAGGGCCCTGCGCAATGCGGTGCGGGTCGTGTAGGCCATCAGCGGCAGCACAAACGCAGTGCTTCATCTCAGCGCGGTGGCCTATGAGGCGGGATGGAGCGGAAGTGTCATGGATCTTTTTGACCAGATGTACCACACTACGTCCCACCTGGTAAAGGTGAATCCTGCGGCGGCCTATGATATGGAGGAGTTCCACCGTGCGGGTGGGATTCCACGGCTGATGGAACGGCTGGGTGATCTTATCGACTCCACCGCCCTCACCTGTACCGGACAGACGGTGGGAGAGAACCTGAAGGGGTACCACTACCTCTTCCCGGATAACCCGGAGCTCATCCGCACACGGGAGACTGCCTATGGCCTCCACAGGGGTGTGGCGGTGCTCCGAGGGAATCTGGCCCCCCACACAGCGGTTACCAAGCCGGGGGCATATGGACCTCATTTACAGCGATTCCGCGGAAAGGCCCGTGTGTTTAACCGGGAGGAAGCAGCGAACGAGGCTATCCTGGCCGGGACTGTTCAGCCAGGCGATGTGGTGGTCATCCGCTATGAGGGGCCCAAGGGGGGACCCGGTATGCGGGAGATGTACAAGGCGATGAAATTCCTCTATGGCCGAGGGTTAGCCGAGCAGACGGCCTTAGTCACCGACGGACGGTTTTCAGGCACCAACAATGGCTGCTTTGTGGGGCATATCTCCCCCGAGGCCGCCGAAGGGGGGCCTATCGCTCTGGTAGAGGACGGGGATGAGATTGTCATCGATGTGCCCGCCGGACGGTTGGACTTGCTGGTAGAGGAAGGTGAGCTGGCCCGCCGCCGGGCCAAGTGGACACCCCCGCCGGTGCAGGCCCCCAGAGGATATTTACAGTGTTATGCCCGGTGGGCCTCCTCGGCGGCCCAGGGCGCGGTCATCCATTGTGGAGAAGAGGAGGTAGAACGATGAAACAGGCAGCAGACATCCGGCATGTCGTATTGGCGGGATCCGGAGTGATGGGGGCATCCTTTGCCCAGATTTTTGCGGCCCATGGCTATTCCGTCACTCTTTACGACATTGCCAAGGAGGCATTGGATAAGGCAGCCTCCCTCATCGCCATCAACCAGAAGGCTATGGTGGACCAGGGGGCCCTTACCCAGGAGGAGTCCAGGGACTTGGTGCAGCAGATCTGCTACACGACCGAGAAAGAGGTATTTACCCGTGCAGACTTCGTGCTGGAGGCCATTGTAGAGAAGATGGCGGTGAAGCATAGCTTCTGGTCTGAGGTATCCGAGCTGGTGGGAGAGGATGTCGTGCTGGCCACCAATACCTCCGGCCTCTCCATCTCTCAGATTGCCCAGGCCGTGAAGCATCCGGAGCGCTTTGCCGGGATGCACTGGGTCAATCCACCCCATCTCATCCCCCTGGTGGAGGTCATCGCCGGGGAGAAGAGCAGCCCGGACTGTCTGGAGACGATTCGTTCTCTGGCCCTCCGCTTGGAGCAGCACCCGGTGATGGTCCACAAGGATCCGCCCGGCTTTGTGCTCAATCGACTCCAGTATGCACTGCTGCGGGAGGCCTGCCACATTGTGGAGGAGGGGTATGCCAGCCTGGAGGACGTAGACAGCGTGATGAAATACGGCCTGGGGATGCGCTATGCCTGCTTGGGCCCCTTCGAGACCGTGGATTTTGGCGGGATCGATGTCTTTTACAATGTGGGCAGCTATCTCTTCGGCCAACTGTGTAACGACACCTGTGTGCCTCGAATCATCCAGGAAAACTTTGAAGCGGGCCGACTGGGAGTCAAGAGCGGTGCTGGTTTCCACGACTACAGCGGAGATAAGGCAGCCAAGGCCATCGCCAAACGGGATGCGGAATTTCTCAAGCTGTCTCAGTGTCTGTTCGGAAAGAGAGAGGATGTATGAACCAGTATACCTACAAGGCGGCCATGGATGGGAACACAGCCGCTGCCCACGTGTCATACTTCTTCACCGAGGTGGCGAGTATTTTTCCCATCACCCCTTCGTCCCCCATGGCCGAGCAGGTGGACGAGTGGGCAGCGTCCGGACGTAAGAACCTATTTGGACAACCTGTTCGAGTGGTGGAGATGCAGAGTGAGGGAGGCGCTGCCGGTACCGTCCACGGCAGCCTGGGGGCGGGTGCCCTGACCACCACCTACACCGCATCTCAGGGGCTGCTGCTGATGATCCCCAACATGTACAAGATTGCCGGTGAGCTGCTCCCGGGCGTGTTCCATGTATCTGCCCGGACCTTGTCCGCTCATGCCCTGTCCATCTTCGGAGATCATTCCGATGTGATGGCCTGCCGCCAGACCGGCTTTGCCCTGCTGGCTTCTGCCAGTCCCCAAGAGGCGATGGATCTGGGAGCGGTGGCCCATCTGTCAGCAATCAAGGGACGAGTACCGTTCCTCCACTTCTTTGACGGATTTCGCACCAGCCATGAGATCCAGAAGATTGATGTGATCAAAGATGAGGCATTGGCGCCTCTGGTGGATTGGGATGCCATCCGGGCCTTCCGGGCCAGGGCCCTTAACCCAGACCATCCCTGCACCCGGGGCACTACGCAGAACCCAGACATCTTCTTCCAGCAGCGGGAGGCATCCAATCCCTTCCATAATGCGGTGCCCGGTATCGTTCAGGGCTATATGGACCAGATTTCTGCACTTACCGGCCGCAGCTACCACTTATTTGACTATTACGGAGCGGAAGAGCCCCGGGACATCATCATCGCCATGGGATCGGTGTGCGGTGCCATCATGGAGACAGTGGACTACCTCAATGCACAGGGGGGCAAGGTAGGTATGGTGGCGGTACGCCTTTATCGGCCCTTCTCGGCCGAACACCTGCTGGCGGCCATTCCCCCTTCGGTCGAGCGCATTGCCGTGCTGGATCGGACCAAGGAGCCCGGGGCAACCGGGGAGCCCTTGTACTCCGATGTATGCAATGTCTTTTACAGAGCAAACCCCGATATGCTCATCGTGGGCGGCCGATATGGTCTGGCGTCCAAGGATACCACTCCCGGTCAGATCCTCTCAGTCTATGAGAACCTGGCCAGCGACCAGCCCAGAAATGGTTTTACCATTGGTATTGAGGATGATGTCACCCATCTCTCTCTTCCCATGCTTCCTGACCCGGATCTCTCTGTCCCAGGGGATTTTGCCTGCAAGATCTGGGGCCTGGGGAGCGATGGAACCGTCGGGGCCAATAAAAACAGTGCCAAGATCGTGGGAGAGGCCACCGACCTGTATACCCAGGCCTATTTTGTATACGACTCCAAGAAGTCAGGGGGCCTGACCCAGAGCCATCTGCGTTTTTCCCACAGACCGATCCGGGGTTCCTATCTGGTTACCCGGGCTGACTTGGTGGCCTGCCATACCCCTGCCTACCTCCGAGTTTATGACATGACTGCTGACCTGAAGCCTGGAGGCACCTTCCTGCTCAACTGTCCCTGGACCGACGAGGAACTGGAATGCCACCTGCCCGCTTCGTTCAAGCGGGGGCTGGCGGAGAAGAATGCCAAGCTCTGCCTCATTGATGCTGGAGGGATTGCCCAGCGCTTGGGACTGGGAGGACGAATCAACACGGTGCTCCAGGCGGCCTTCTTCCAGCTGGCCGGCTTGTTGCCCATGGACCAGGCGGCCCAGTTGATGAAGCAGGCCATCTACAAAACCTATTATAAAAAGGCGGGGCAAAAGGTAGTGGATCTCAACTGCGCCGCTGTGGATGCGGGGCTCAGCCAGCTGCGCAGCTTTTCCATTCCGGAGCACTGGGCCCAGGCTGAGGATGCACCTGTCCCTGTGCGCTCTGTCCCGACCTATGTAGAGAAAATGGCCAGTGTAATGAATCGTCAGCAGGGCGATCGCCTGCCGGTGAGTGCCTTTGTGGGGATGGAGGATGGCTCCTTCCCGCCAGGAAGCACGGCCTATGAGAAGCGGGGTACCGCCTATCAGGTTCCTTGCTGGCTGCCGGATCACTGCATCCAGTGTAACCGGTGTAGCCTGGTCTGTCCCCACGCGGCCATCCGTCCCTTCCTGCTGAATCAGGAGGAGGAAGACAAGCGTCCCGACACCTTTGTGACCCTGCCCGCCCGGGGCAAGGGATTGGAGAAATATACCTATCGGATTCAGATCTCCCCCTTGGACTGCACCGGCTGCGGCAGCTGCGTCAACTGCTGCCCGGCCCAGGAAAAGGCCTTAAAACTGGTTCCTCTGGACCAGGCCCGGGAAGAGGATGCCAACTGGACCTACGCGGTAGAGCAGGTACAGGTGAAAAAGGACGCGGTGAGTGCCGCCAACGTAAAGTCCAGCCAGTTTGCTCAGCCGCTCTTTGAGTTCCCCGGAGCGTGTGCCGGCTGTGGGGAGACCCCTTACATTAAACTGCTCACCCAGCTATTTGGGGATCGGATGTACATTGCCAACGCCTCGGGGTGTTCCACCGCCTACGGCGGCTCCACGCCATCGACCCCCTATACCACCAACCGCAAGGGCAGGGGACCGGCCTGGGCCATGTCTCTGTTTGAGGATTGTGCGGAATATGCCTACGGCATGTTTCTTGCGGCTCAGCAGGAACGGGAGGCTCTGGCCGAGCCGGTTCGGGTACTGGCTCAGGCCGGTATAGCAGAGGCGCGGGCCTATTTGGATACCGACGCCGCTTCCGTCGCCTCCGACGACCTGTTGGATGCCCTGGAGGGAGCCCAACTTACCGGGGAGGCCGCCCGTGCCGCCCAGACTGTGCTGGAGGGCCGATCCTATCTGGCGCGGAAATCGGTGTGGGCCTTTGGAGGAGACGGCTGGGCCTATGACATTGGCTTTGGCGGCCTGGACCACGTGCTGGCCAGCGGAGAAAATATCAACATGCTGGTGCTGGACACCGAAGTCTACTCCAATACTGGCGGCCAGTCCTCCAAATCTACCTCGGCAGGGGCAGTGGCCAAATTTGCCGCCGCCGGGAAGGAGACCGGCAAGAAGGATCTGGGACGGATCGCCATGAGCTATGGTTATATCTATGTGGCCCAGGTGGCTCTGGGAGCCGATCCAGAACAGTGCCTGCGAGCCATGCGGGAGGCGGAGGCCTATCCCGGTCCATCTCTCATCATTGCCTATTGTCCCTGCATCGAACATGGCCTCAAGTGCGGCATGGGATGCAGCCAGCAGGAGATGAAGCGGGCAGTGGAGGCGGGTTACTGGCATCTCTACCGCTACGATCCCACACGGGCCCAGGCGGGGAAGAATCCCTTCCAGCTGGACTCCAAGGCACCCACCGGCTCCCTGGAGGACTTTTTGCGGGGAGAGAATCGGTATGCCTCCCTGGCTCTTCGCTTCCCGGATCGAGCCCAGCGCCTGGAGGAGAAGGCCTGCCGGGATGCCCGGGCCCGCCGGACAGCCTATGAGATCCTGTCTCACCCCGAGACATAACCACGATTGGTTCCACCACGCCCTAGGGCGCGCTCCATAGAAGCTACCAACCATTCTATTTGATCAAGAAAGGAAGCTGAGTTACTATGGCAAACAACGTACCGAAGAGTGACGGACGGGGCATCATCTCTGGTGCCTATGTCAACCAGGATCACCCCATCGACCGGACCCAGTGGCTGGAAGACAGCTTCCCTGAGTGGGGGACCTTCCTCAACCAGGAGATTGAATCCTATCAGGTGCCCAAGGGACAGGTAAGCCTGTGGTGGTGCGGCGGCCCCTCCTGGGTGCTCAAGACGGATGAGGGGGGTATCTTCTTCATCGACCAGTACTGTGGACCATCCATGTACACCGAGCTCTATTACTGCGGAGTGTGCAAGCAATCGGGGGCTGATTCCATCAACTGGATCCGCCTCAATCCTCAGGTGATTGACCCCTGGCGGTTCAATCAGCTGGACGGAGTGTTCTGTACGCATGCCCATCAGGATCACTGCGACCTGTATGCAGTCAAGGCTGCCCTCCAGACCACCAATGCGCCCTTCTATGGCCCGCCTACGGCAGTGGAGAAGCTCAAGGGCTTCGGTGTGCCGGATGACCGAATCGTTCTGGCCAAGGTAGGGGAGAGCGTGAAGGTAAAGGGAGCCGAGGTGGACTTCCTCATCTGCTATGACCAGACAGCCATTAAGACTGGCGAGGGGGATGTGCTGCTGCCCTTTGAGCAGGCGGCCTGCTGCTACCTCTTCAAGACCAGCGCAGGCAACATTCTCTTCATGGGTGACACTTGGTACCATGACGGCTATGTGGCCATCCGGGACAAGTATGACATCGATGTGGCGATTTTCGACATGGGTTCCAACGCCCCCGGTGCCACCGACAAGATGACTCCCTACGACTGTGCCCGGGTGGGTCAGATCCTCCAGGCTAAAGTACTTATCCCCGATCACTACGACAACTGGGCCAATACCGCCGGGGACCCGGAACTGCTGGTCAAGCAGTTTGAGCGTATTGTCAGTGAGAACACTCCCGAGATCAAGACGATGATCATGCGCTGCGGCGGACGATTCAACTACCCCGCCGACAAGGACAAGGGACGCTACCGCTATCCCGATGGCAGCGAGAACTACGATTTCAGCAAGTCGGTCTTTGCCAAGAAATAGGAGGAAATGCCATGAGAGAATACCGGTTCTTTGCACCGGATGACTTCCAGGCCCTCTTTGAAACGGTGTCCGCCCAGCAGGGAGCTCAGATCAAGTTCCTGGCTGGCGGCACCGACCTGGTACCCCGGATCAATATGGAGCGGGATCAGATCCCCTATGAGGAGAAGCCGCCCATGGCCCTGATCTCCCTGGCCAAACTTGGGCTGGGCGGTATCCGGGAGGAGGGAGAGGCCATCTGCATTGGTGCCATGACCACCATCACTCAGATCCAGGACAGCACTCTGCTGCGGGATAAAATCCCTGTGCTGTGCCAGGCTGCCGACCTCATGGCTGGCTTTGCAGTGCGCAATACAGCCACCTTGGGAGGAAACATTATGAATGCCTCTCCGGCGGCGGATACTTTACCTGCTCTGTTGGTGCTGGGTGCCCAGCTCACCCTTCAGGGCCCGTCCGGTGAGCGGAAGGTGCCCCTGGCCGAGTTCTTTACCGGCCCGGGCAAAACGGTGGCAGCGGCGGATGAGGTTCTCACCCAGATTACGGTCTTTCCCGGCACGGGCTATGCTAATTTCCAAAAGCTGGGGCGCCGGGCGGCCGAAACGCTCTCTGTGGTCAATGCTGCGGCCTACATTGAACAGTCGGGCGGCGTGTGTACCGCTGCACGGATCGCCGTGGGCAGTGCTGCCCCTACCGTCAAACTGTGCGAGGCGGCGGCCCAGGCCTTGGTGGGGAAGCCCTTGGACGATGCAGCTGTGGAAAGGGCGGCTGGATTGGTCAACCAAGCGCTCTCGCCCATTGATGACATCCGCTCTACCGCCTGGTATCGGATGGAGACCGCGCCGGTGTTGGTTCGGCGGGCTATCCTGGCCGCCGCCGGCATGGCCGATCAGGCATAAGGGAGGAAACGGACATGAAACAGATGGTATCCTTTGTGTTGAACGGCATCCCCGTGGAGGTGGCGGTAAAGCCCGAAACCACCCTGCTGGAGATGCTCCGGGACGAGATCGGCCTGACCAGCCCCAAGTGCGGCTGTAACCATGGGGACTGCGGCGCCTGCACGGTCCATCTGGACAACCAAGCGGTAAAGAGCTGCCTGGTTCTGGCCATGACAGTCCAGGGACGTGAAGTAGTTACTTTGGACGGCATCACCCCCAGCCAGGGGCTCCACCCGATCCAGCAGGCTTTCTATGAAAAAGGCGCTCCCCAGTGCGGATACTGCACGCCCGGTATGGTGATGGCCGCTGATGCCTTCCTGCATCGCAATCCCCATCCCACGCTGGAGGAAATCAAGGAGGCACTGAGCGGCAACCTGTGTCGCTGCGGCTCCTATGAGAAATACGCCCAGGCGGTGCTGGCTGTGGCAAATGGCGAGTACGGTCCGCTGCCCGAAGGGAGGGAGCAGGATGTTTAATGCCATCGGTAAGCCTATCCCACGTTATGATGGCCTGGGCCACGTAACTGGACGCACGATCTATGTCAGCGACGTGACCATGCCCGGCACGCTGACCTGCAAGGTATTGCGCTGTCCCTATCACCGTGCCCGCATTGTCTCGCTGGATGTGACCCAGGCAAAACGGATGCCCGGGGTGTACGGGGTCATCACGCGGGAGGACGTGCCCTACAATCGTTTTGCCATGGTACCTGACAACCATGTGCTGGCCGAGGAGATCACCCGCTATCGGGGGCAGCCGGTGGCAGCAGTGGCAGCAGTGAGCAAGGAAGCTGCCTTGGATGCCCTGGCCAAGATTAAGGTAGAGTACGAGGAGCTAGAACCTGTCTTTGACCCGGAGAAGGCCATGGAGCCTGATGCCCCCCAGATCCGGCCGGAAGGCAATGTTCACCTCTTTGACGGGACCTCGCCGGTGCGGCGTGTCCGCCGGGGAGATATTGAGAAGGGCTTTGCCGAAGCCGATGTCATTGTGGAGGGGCGCTACACCACGCCCTGCGAGGAGCATGCCCCGCTGGAATGCTGCTCCACACTGGCCTATGTAGACGAAAGCGGTAAGCTGGTGCTCTACAGCAAGACACAGGGTGTTTACTTTGTCATGGGCGACCTGGCTAATGTGTTTCAGCTTCCCATGAATAAGCTGAAGTTCATTGGTAATACCATTGGTGGTAGCTTCGGATCGGGCAACAGTGTGGCCACTGACCATATCGCTGGCCTGCTGGCCCTCAAGACGGGCAAACCGGTGCGCTACACGCTCACACGGGCCGAGGAGATGATGTTCACCACGATTTCCACCCCCTGGATTTTCAAGATCAAGGACGGCGTGCGCAGGGATGGAAAGATCACTGCCCGGCATGTGGAGGTTATCCACGACTGCGGAGCCTTTACCGAACTGGGCCTTTATGCCGCCGAGAAGAATGCAAACCTGGTGGCGGGAGCGAACCTGATTGAGAACCTGGCAGTAGACACCCATATGGTGTTTACCAACAAGCTGCCCAGCGGATCCCGCCGGGGATTCGGAGTCAATGTGGGCCAGTTTGCCGAGCAGGTTCAACTGGATCGGGACGCCCGTGCAGTAGGAATATCTCCCATGGCTATCCGGTTTATCAATGCCTTCCACGAGGATGACATCAGCCATGTGGGCAACCGGCTGCGGGCAGTGTCCACCATAGAGACGCTCCAAGGGGTAGCTGACCTGGCGGGCATCTCCCTGGAAGAGCAGTACCGGACGATGAGCTCCAAGGAGGTGGAAAAATGATTCGGACAGGACGGGGGATCTCCACCATCTACTATCCCTCTGGATTCAATGGGGGCGGAGATCCGGATCTGGTCTCCCTGCGGATCAAGCCCGACGGCACCATCGATGTGTCGAATGCCTCCTGTGAGATGGGGCAGGGTCTCAAAAATGTAGTGGTCCAGATTACCGCTGAGCGGCTGGAAATTGAGCCCGGACAAATTAATTTTGATAATACGAACTCCGATACCGCCGCCTTCAGCATGGATACGGCCGGTACCCGCTCTACCGTCATCGTGGGCAATGCCATCCTGGCGGCTGCCGACGATCTGATAGGAAAGCTTAAGGCCTTCGTGGGGGAGAAGCTGGGCGTGCCTGCTGCGGAGATGTCCTATGAGAAGGGCCGGACGTTTATCACAACCCAGCCGGAAAAGGGAATGACTCTGGCGGAGATAGGGGCGGCCAGCAACTATGGCGGGGTATTTCTCATGGGGACCGGGGGATACCTTCCCGAGCCCGCCCCGCCGCGTGATCCGGAGACAGGAGCTACTCTGCCCAGTAAAATCATGGCCTACGGCTCCTGCGTGGCCGATGTGGAGGTGGATGACGAGACCGGGGTGGTACGGGTAATCAACCTGTACAACTGTTATGACATGGGCACGGTGATCAATCCTCTCCAGGCCGAGGCCCAGGCTGACGGAGGCAATATCCAGGGAATTGGTATGGCACTCTTTGAGGATTTGGCCCCCCGTTTCCCGGAGCGTATGGAGCCCTATGCTGACAGCTTTACCGACTATATTATCCCTACGTTTATGGATATGCCCCAGCATAGTGCCACCTCTTTTTATGAGAACTACGACCCCAATGGTCCTTACGGAGCAAAGGGCTGCGGCGAGATGGTGGTAGACACCCAGTCCCCGGCCATCGTCAATGCCATCTATGACGCAGTTGAGGTGGTGGTGGACAGCCTTCCTGCCACCCCGGAGAAGGTGCTGCGTTTGATTAAGGAGAAAAAGTCCAAATAATTTCCATCTTACCCGGATGATACACCCCAGGACAGAGGCCTTCTGCGGAAGACGTCGTTCTGGGGTGTATTGCTGTCGATATTAGGGATAAGGTTTTCTGTTTGGATGTACCGAATTGAGATGGTATAAAAATAATACAAGCCTCATACACCGTCCGTGATCACTGGATCACTCCAAAGATGTATGAGGCTTGTATGTTTAAGAAACAGAAAATTTAGAAGGAGCGGGAGAATGCATACATTCCCCAAATACCGCCCTGAAGATTCTGTTCAGCAGCAGTCTCTTGGCCGTTTGCAACTGCCTGGATGAGAGAGATGATCTGTTTGCCAACCTCTTCCAGCGTTTTTCCCTCCGGAATTTCACCAGCGTTAATATCCATATCCCCGGGCATCACATGGAAAACCCTGCTGTTGCTTGCCATTTTTACTACGGGACAGCATGGATGGCCAATCGGAGTTCCATGGCCGGTACGAAAGATACAGATCTGAGCGCCACCCGCTACCAGGCTGGTCATGGACTCTGTGTCAAAGCCTGGCCCATCCATAATCGATAGACTGGAACAACAGGGGATTTTTCGCCCAGATCGATCAAATCACAGATTTCACGGCAAATTTCGCTGTTTGCCGGATTGGCCGTGATGTCTGAGAGAGCATCTAACCCGCCACATTCCAGCCCAACTGTCAGCTTGGAAAAGGGGACTGCCTGGCGCTCCAGCTGTGCGGTCGTTTGAACCATGGTGCAGGCAAAGGCTGCGGTCTTTTCTGCGTTTTTTGCTGCCGCTATCTTCTTTGAATCGCCGCGGCGAATACTGTATTTCAGGCGCGTGGTATGGGGAAACGGGCACTGAGTTTTGCAATTCTGCGGAAAATTGTGTTGGAGATTCCTGCTTTGTTTGTTTGGAACCTGTTTTGGCCTCTTTTTGGTCTGGCCTATGCTCAACTTACAGCAGAGGTTATCCTGGCGGCAGTGGCGATTGTTACCTTGTACCGCCTGAGTCGGGAGCTGGAGTTAAAATTTCGTGCGGAGGAAGAGAGTTCTTCCAAACAGAAGAATGGGTTGTGCATTTGATATTTTTTCCATTCCAATTTGCTATCAATGCGGAAAGATAAGATCTGGATGACATGCACAGCAGATATGTTTTATAAACTTTGAACGGACGCTCTATTGGGAGCGTCCGTTCAAAGTTTAATTGCAATGTTTGGATAGGATAGAGATAGAATATTTTATACCAATTGGGTCTTTACAACCATCACAGAACAATCTAAAAAATAAAAAATCGGAGTGTAATTATAGGACTTGGAAAAATCCAGTCATATCAATGGTTTTAGCGTAGCAAGCAAGAGGTTTTTATCCCATTAGATACGATAATTAGAAAGATCATCCAGCTTTTCGGCAAATGTTTTTGCCTGATCGGCTTCTTTTTCAAATTGCGCCTTGATTTGCTCGTTCATGCGTGCATCAAGGATTTTCACCACTTTCATATCTTCTTCCCTGACGGGAATTGTAGCAATATCATTCTTTTCACCGTACTGAGGAAAATTAACCAACCAATATCCGTTGATGTTTTCTGGTTCAGTGATCCACCCTTGCATACCTTTATGAACGCCATCTCTTGTGTACTTTTCCTTTTCGACAATAACTTCTACATTGTCCATGTATGTCATATTATTTACCTCCGTATGGCGTATTCAGTTTTATCTGCCCGTTGGGTTTTGCCATCCAACCTGTGACAAAAGAAACATCGCCAAAGCCATTTTTCTTTGGAATAGTTACTCTGATATTGATTCTTTGTCCAAACATATTTAGCTTTCCGAGCTCATATTGCCCAGAGATATAACGTTCCCTCGTTTGCCGTTCTATCTCTGCTTGCAGCCATCCAGCATCAAGCACTCTTCACGGTGGGTTTCGCCCTCTGAATGGTGCGTCCATTTGCCCCAGCTTGGTAGTCCGGCGCCCTTTTGTATTGTACTGAAACATCGTTTATAGTACAACATTTATTCCCCCTTAAAAGTACAAGAAAATATTCTTCACAAATAAGGGGAAATAAGCAAAAAGTTGTACGTTTCCGTACAACTATCACAGAACAATTTGGAAAATAAAAATCGGAGTACCCCGAAAGATACTCCGATGGTCCGAGTGTAATTATAGGACTTGGGAAAATCCGGCCATATCAATGGTTTTAGCATAGTAAGCAAGATGTTTTATCTCATTAGATACGATAATCAGAAAGATCATCCGGCATTTCGACAAATGATTTTGTCTGATCGGCTTCTTTTTCAAATTGCGCCTTGATTTGCTCGTTCACGCACGCATCAAGGATTCGTACGACTTCCAAATCTTCTTCTTTGATGCTGATTTCGGCAATATCATCCTTCTCGCCGCATTGTGGAAAATTGACCAGCCAATAGCCTTTGACGCATTTGGGATAGCAAATCCATCCATACATACCTTTATGAACGCCATCTCGTGAATAGGTTTCTTTTTCAACGGTAACTCTTACATTATCCATTTCTTGCATATTATTTACCTCCGTAGGGTGTTGTCATCCTCAATTTTCCGCCGGGCTCCACCATCCAACCGGTAATGAAGGAAACCTCTCCAGTTCCATCTCTTCTTGGAATGATAACACGAATACTAATTCTTTGACCGTTCCAGTTTAATTTACCAAGGGTATATTTGCCTGCGATATATCGTTCCTCCGCCTGCCGCTCTATCTCTGCTTGTAGCCATCTTGCATCCTCGACAGTATATCCCCATTCTTTGAAGAGCTTTTCTTTATTGTGTATTTGCAGGCCGGTTGTGTTAAACAAATATGGATCAAATTTTCTATAGTCACTGTATGCGGATGTATTTATCAGGACTACAGCATAGTCAACTGGCTCTAAAGTACAGTGGCAGAATGGGTGATGCGGACAAGGTGGTGCTTTTTCTTTCTGAAACCAACAACCATCTAATTTCAAACATTCTTCACAGTGAGTTTTGCTTTCTGAATGATGTGTCCATTTGACCCAACTTGGTAGTCCGGCCCCCTTTTGTATTGTACCGAAACATTGCTTATAGTACAATCGTTATTCTATTCCTTTAAAAATATAGGAAAATCATTCGTCTCAAACAGGAGAAAATAAAAAAGTTGCACGTTTCCGTACAACTATCACAGAACAATTTAAAAAATAAAAAATCGGAGTACCCCGAAGGATACTCCGATTGGTCCGAGTGGCGGGATTCGAACCCACGGCCTCTTGGACCCGAACCAAGCGCGATACCAAGCTTCGCCACACCCGGATAGAATGCTTATTTATTATAATGATATTTGCAGGTATTGTCAAGAGATTTCTTCCCGCTTTTCCAGGAACATGCATTGTATATCCGAGGCGGGGGAAACGGAGAAATATAGCGGTGAGCATTGTAATAAAGAGGGGAGTGTGATATACTAACTCAATATGGAAAATGATACACAATGAGGTGTTTCAATCATGGAAAATGAGAAAAAAGTGATGCTCTCCGGCATTCAGCCCAGCGGGGATCTGCACCTGGGCAACTATCTGGGCGCCATCAAAAACTGGGGCGCCCGGGCCGATGAGTTTGACTGCTATTATTTTATGGCGGATATGCACACCATCACCGTCCGGCAGACGCCTGCTGATCTGCGTCGGCGTACGCTGGAGCAGTTGGCCCAGTATATCGCCTGCGGACTGGATCCGGAAAAGAATACCCTCTTTATCCAGTCCCATGTACATCAGCATGCTGAGCTGGGCTGGGTCCTCAACTGCTATACCATGTTTGGCGAACTCTCCCGCATGACCCAGTTCAAGGATAAATCCGCCAAGAACGCGGATAACATCAACGGCGGACTCTTTACCTATCCGTCCCTGATGGCGGCAGACATTCTGCTCTACCAGCCGGATTTTGTTCCGGTTGGCGAGGATCAGAAGCAGCATGTGGAGCTCACCCGCAATGTGGCCCAGCGCTTTAACCACATCTACGGCGAGGTGTTCAAGATTCCGGAGCCTTACATCCCCAAGGCGGGCGCCCGGGTCATGTCGCTCAATGCGCCCGAGAGCAAGATGAGCAAGTCTATGCCGGAGGGCTGCGTATTCCTGATGGAAAAGCCGGAGGATATCCAGCGCAAATTCAAGCGGGCTGTCACCGACAGCGATACGGAGCACTGCGTCCGCTACGACCGGGAGCATAAGCCTGGTGTGGCAAACCTCATGCAGATCTACTCCGCCTGCACCGGCAAGAGCTATGAGGAGATCGAGCGGGAGTTTGATGGACAAGGATACGGCGTCTTTAAGCCAGCGGTAGGGGAGGCGGTGGTCGATCTGCTGCGTCCCATCCGGGAGGAGGCCCAGCGCATTCTGGCGGACAAGGCCTATCTGGAGAGCGTCTACCATGCCGGAGCGGAGAAGGCCTCCTACGTGGCCCAGAAGACCCTGCGGAAAGTTTATAAGAAGGTGGGCTTTGTGGCCCGCTGAGGGGCCAGGCCTGTGAAAAGGAGTCAAATCCATGCCAATGTCAATTGAAACCATTGGAGTTGTGGCAGGCGCTCTGATCACCGCATTTCTGGTGGCCCTGATCACGACACCGATCGTAAAGAGTCTGGCCCAGAAATGGGGCGCCGTGGACGTACCCAAGGACGGCCGCCGGATGCATGACCATCCCATTCCGCGCATGGGAGGCCTTGCGATCTTTTTGGGCTTTCTGCTCAGTGTGATCCTGTTTATCCCCTTTGTACAGACGGATGGGCTCGGAATGCAGCTCCAGGGGATGCTGCTGGGCGCAGTCATCATCGTGGTGCTGGGAATTCTGGATGATATCTATGCGCTGCCCGCGCTACCCAAGCTCATCGTACAGATCGTGGCGGCGGTCATTGCAGTGTGCAGCGGAAATGTCATCGAGACCATCTCCAATCCCAACATTTTCTCCAACGATCTCTACTGGGAACTGGGATGGCTCTCCATTCCAGTCACTGTGATCTGGATTGTGGCAGTGACCAACGCCGTCAATCTGATCGACGGTCTGGACGGACTGGCCTGCGGCGTGTCTACCATCAGTTCCATGACCGTATTGGTCATTGCCCTGACTGTGGCCGAACCCACGGTGGCGGTCCTTATGGCTTGTCTGGCCGGAGGTTGCATTGGGTTCCTGCCCTACAATACCAACCCGGCCAAGATTTTTATGGGAGATACCGGCTCTACCTTCCTGGGCTATGTGCTGGCAGTGGTATCCATCCAGGGACTGTTCAAGTACTATACCCTGATCTCCTTTGTGGTGCCTTTCCTGATGCTGGGCTTGCCCATCTTTGACACCTGCTTTGCCTTCATCCGGCGCATCGCCCATGGGCAGAGCCCCATGCATGCTGACCGGAGCCATATCCATCACCGGCTGATCGATATGGGCCTGAATCAGAAGCAGGCCGTGGCGGTGCTCTATGTGATCTCCGCCATCCTGGGCCTGTCCGCCGTGGTGCTGACCACCATTGGCTCTCTGAGAGCCATGCTGCTGCTCTTTGCCATGTGCATCGCAGGATCCATGTCCATCATGCTTGTCCTCCGGGGCGGAGAGAAAAAGCCGGGCGGAGAGCCGCCGGCTGCCCCAAAGAAGGAGGACAAGGAGGAGCAGGAGGAGAATAAAAAATGAGCATTCGAGTGATGACAATTTTCGGCACCCGGCCGGAGGCCATCAAGATGGCCCCCCTGGTGCAGGAGCTGCAGTCCCGAGAGGGGATCGAGTCCATCTGCTGTGTGACGGCACAGCACCGGGAGATGCTGGATTCCGTCCTGCACATCTTCCACATCCAGCCGGACTATGACCTCAACATCATGGAACCCCGGCAGACCCTGTCCACCATCACCACCAAGTGCCTGCTGGGAATGGAGGAGGTCTTCCAGAAGGCCCGTCCGGATCTGGTGCTGGTCCATGGAGACACCTCCACCACCTTTGCGGGGGCACTGGCCGCCTTTTATCACCAGATCAAGGTGGGCCATGTGGAGGCCGGCCTGCGGACTTGGGACAAATACTCTCCCTTCCCGGAGGAAATGAACCGCAAGCTGGTGGGCGATATCGCCGACCTGCATTTCGCGCCCACCGTGGCCAACCGCGCCAATCTGGAGCGGGAGGATATCAAAGAGGGCGTATTTATCACCGGCAATACCGTCATTGATGCCCTGAAGACAACGGTTGTAAAGGATTTCCGCTTTAGTACGGATCTCCTGAACCACCTGGACTATGCGGGGAAAAAGGTCATTCTGGTGACCTGCCATCGCCGGGAGAATTACGGGGAGCCCATGGCCCACATCATGACTGCCCTGCGGCGCCTCGCGGAGGACTTCTCCGATGTGGAGCTGGTATACCCGGTCCATCTCTCTCCGGTGGTGCGGGAGGCGGCCGCAAAGTATCTCTCCGGCCATCCCCGGATCCATCTCATCGATCCTCTGGATGTGCAGGAGATGCACAACCTGATGGCCAGAGCCTATCTGGTAATGACCGACTCCGGCGGACTCCAGGAGGAGGCGCCCGCACTGGGCCGTCCCGTGCTGGTGCTGCGGAGGGAGACCGAGCGGCCGGAGGCCATCACCGCCGGCACGGTCAAACTGGCCGGCACAGAGGAGGAGACGGTCTATCAGATGGCCGCCGAGCTTTTGCGCGACCAGAGTGCGTATGCGGCCATGGCCCACGCGGTGAACCCCTATGGAGATGGGTTTGCCTGCCGCCGCATTGTGGACGCCATCGAATGGAAATTTGGCCTGCGCCCGGATCGTCCCGAGGAATTTCAGGCATAAAGAGATGCCCACAGGGGCGGGGACCTGCCGTCCCCGCCCCTGTGGGCGTTCTGCGATCGAGAGGAAAAGGAGTGCTCCATGGAAGGGAAAAGTCGCAATATCCTGGTGATCCTCATCATACTGGTCATTGCGGTGGCGGTGTTCTCCAGCTTCGGCATGGATCTGTTCACGCCGGCCTCACCACCCATCACCCTCCCGCCAGTGGAGGAGAGCCAGCCCAGCGGAGAAACACCGGAAGATGATCCGAATGAGAGTCAGATTTTGGTGTCCGTTACCCCGGAGACGGTACAGAATGTGATCGCTACCCTGGCCAGGCCCAGCAGCTATTACTGTCAGGTAACCGTGGAATATTCAGAAAGCGAGGGCAAGCTGACCGCAGAACAGTGGGTGGATGGCGGCTGGAGCAAGACGGATACCACGCTTCCCTCCGGAACGGTACGCCACAGCATCGTGGGGGAGGAGTGGGTCTACTACTGGTATGGAAACAGCCGCACCTGGACCAGTGCTCCGGCAGACACATACTCAGCCGATCTGGAGGGACCGCATATCCCCACCTATGAAGATGTTCTGGCAGAGGAGCCAGCCTGCATTACCGCGGCGGATTATGTCGAAAAAAACGGTATGGCCTGCATCTATGTGGCGGTGGAGGACCCGGAGCTGGGCAGCGTGTCCCACTACTGGATCTCGGTAGAGAGCGGACTGTTGGCCGCCGCGGAGCAGATCAAGGCGGACAAGGTGGTCCTCTCCATGAACGCTACGGCGGCGGAGCGCCCGGTAACACCGGGACAGGAGTTTTCGCTTCCCGACGGAACAGTGCTGCATACGGTACAGAGTGCGGCCTGAGCAGGATGACCTACTCCAATCCCAACAGAAGGAGCAGCCCCAAGGTAATCATCAGTTCGATGTCGTCTCCCTCCAAAAAGAGAAAGAGCAAGATCAGCAGCAGGAGGATATCGCCGGAATCCAGCTTATCCAGCTTGAGATACTTCAGAATGCCGGACAGCCCCTTGGAATGCTCGGAGTGGGAAGGAGCGGTACTCTCTTCCACCGGGGGATCTAGCTGGGGAGAGGGGGAGGATACCGGCTGGGGAGAAACCCGGTCATCCTCCAGAATACGGGTATATGTAGTTCCGGAGGGAATGTAGCGGTTATAGAGCGCCATCGTCCGATCCCTCCTTTTGGAAAAGCAGGAAAGCGACCCGGATCAGGCGGGAGAGCTTTGCGATCTGGACGGCCTGATCCAGCTTAGCCAGGCGCTCTTCCTTTAAGAATGGTTTGAGTGCATTGAGAAGAGCCACTTTCCGGTCGTCCGTGGAGCGGTATTCGGAAAAGAGCCGTAGGGCCTTTTGGACCAGGGCGGGGTCCAGATCCCCCAGAAGTGAGAGCGGATTGCTCTCTCCGCCGCCTCCGTTGAGGTTACCCAGGAGCCCCAGCAGAGCGGACCAGTCCGGAGCAGAATCTGTTCCACCGCTGGAAGAAGGAGCGGCGGAGAGGGGCTCTACGGGTTCAAAAACCGGCTCCTCCGATGCTGCGGAGGGAGAGGAGGGCTCCTCTTCTCCGGGGGATGCGGCGCCGTCTCCGGTCAGCGCCTTGGCGATGGAGACGATTTGTCCCATGGCCTCCGGATCGCCCAGAATGGCGTGCAGTTTGTCTTCGAATTCTGCCATGCGGCGCTCCTTTCCGGCCAGAGGAAGGCCTGCTTCTTATTTCTTGGGGGCGGCTTTTTGGATGCGCTCCACTACCGCGGCGCCCTCCTGGCTCTGCATGACAGAATTCATGAGTCCCATCAGGGCGGAGGGGTCTCCCTTGGCTGCGGAGGCGGCGGCCTGCTGCAGCCCGGAACCGGCACGCTGTTCCAGCATGGACATCAGTTTCTGGGTGTCCGGTGAGTGCAGCAGGGCGGCCAGCACTTCCTTGTGTTGGAGCAGGCCGGCAGCGGCGGGATTTTTCATCAGGTCGTCCAGATTGGACTGGGGCAGTTTGGTCATGGCGCGTCCCTCCATTATTCCAGGATATGAGATATATCCTTATAACATGTGCTGCGGCGCCCGGGCTGGGGCCGCATCCACTCTCAGTATATGTGATGGAACAGAGAAGGTGCGTATATGAAAATTTTGGTGTTTTCCGACTCCCACGGCAATGTTCAGAATATGGAACAGGCAGTGCGCAGCGACCGGCCGGACTACATCCTCCATCTGGGGGATGTCAATTCGGACGCCAGAGCCCTGGGAAAGCTCTTTCCCGCCATTCCCATGGAATGCGTGTGCGGGAACTGTGACGGAAGAAGACCAGATCTGGACGAGGAGAAGGTGCTGGAACTGGAGGGACGGCGCATTCTGATGATGCACGGCCATACCCGGGGTGTCAAGGTGGGAATGAGCCGGGCCGTCTGGGCGGCACGGGAAGCGCAGGCTCACATCTTGCTGTTTGGGCATACCCATGAGGCATTTTGCGAGTATCAGCATGGACTGTGGATTTTGAATCCAGGTACCATTCGCGGCGGATGGGGAGGAGCCACGTACGGGGTTATTTCGCTGGAGGGAACTAACACCGTGTGCTATCTGCTCAAAGCCGACCCGGTACCTGGGAGATAGAGAAAGACTGACGAATATTGGAATAGAAGAGGATATTTTCCTGCCAAAAATCAAAAAGAAAAGAAGCCGCAGGAGAAAAATAAGAATTTTGTGAAAAAGATAACATAAACTCTTGTCAATAAAATCAGAGGATGATATTATAAGTTAAACCAGTCTTTCAAAGTTAAAACCAAAGGTGTGATTGTGTTGAGTAAGAAGCAGGCATTGACTGAATTCCACCGTGGTTCCATTCTGGCTGCGGCCGAGCGGCTCTTTGTAGAAAAGGGAACCGAAAAGACCACTATGGATGACATTGCCCGTGAGTCGGAATACAGCAAGGCGACGCTGTATGTGTACTTCCAGAGCAAAGAGGAGATCGTGAATGCCATTCTTCTGAGCAGCATGGTGCTGCTCCAGAAAAAGATCCAGGAAGCGATCCGCGGGAATGCCAATTGGTTCCACGCCTACGACGCGATCTGTGACGCCATCATCCGCTTTTACGGAGAAAATCCGGCGGCCTATGAGGTGGTGGGCAGCGACGGCGTGGTGGACCTGAACAGCACCAAGCTGGATCAGGGCCTGAAGGATATTCTCCAGGTGGGGGATGCCACCAACCAGCTGCTGGCGGATTTCCTGCGCCGGGGTGCTGCCGAGGGCGTCGTGCGCATCGAGCTTCCGCCCGATGAGACGGTGCTGCTCTTCTGGGCGACTCTCTCCGGTATGGTACAGATGGCGGACAGCAAGAGCCACTATCTGGAGCGCTCCCTGAAGATCGACCGGGATGTCTTCCTGCGTCACGGTGCGCGGATGCTGCTGGACGCCATTACCAAGGGACGTACGGTGGAATAACAGAACATCAAAAAGATCAAAAAGGCCTGTTCTCCTTTTATATAGGAGAACAGGCCTTTTTCTTTTAATCCAGGGGACGGATAAAGAAGTTGCCGATCACTTCGTCGGAGTTCAGAACGTTGACAAAGGTGCCGGGCATATTCTGGCTGATGTAGCGGCTGATCTTCCGGATATCGTTGTCGGAGAGGACCGTATACACCACATACCGGTGCTTTTTGGTGTAGGCGCCGTCTCCGGGCCAGACGGTAGCGCTGTGGTTGGTGATCTCGATCAGAGCCTTGGAGAGCTGCTCAGGGTCCTCTGTGATAATGAAGAGGGTCTTTTTCTTGTAGCGCTTGTAAAATGTGTTGATGACCTGTGTGTAGCAGAACTGGTAGATAATCGAGTAAAGCGCCTTGTCCATACCAAACTGCCAGCCATAGATCAAGATGACCGTGGCGCTGAACAGGAGCATATAGGTAAAGGAGTTGCTTGTCTGGAACTTGGCAGCCAGGGACATGGCGATAAAGTCGGTTCCGCCGCTGCTGGCGCCGCTGTTCAGGATCAGGACAATGCCGATGGCACCGAAGATCGCACCGAACACGGCAATGAGAAGGGGATCATCCACGATCTCGTACTTGGGCAGCAGATCGACCAGAATGGACGAGAGGAAGATACTGAAACAGGAGAGAATGGTAAAGCGTTTGCCCACCAGTCGGAACGCAATCAGAGCGGGTACCAGATTGAATCCGATGTTGAGGACGGAGAAGGGGATCTCGATGTTCAAGTACTTCTGGAAGAGGCCTTGAATCAGGATGGAGAGTCCGGAAAAGCCACCCGGAACCAAATCCCCCGCGGCAATAAAGGTGTTCATGTTTAGTGCGAATATGATACTTCCGGCAAGCAGAAGCGCGCTGTTGAGCAGAGTCTTTCCGAATGATTTCTTATCTGGATTCACAGGAAACATCACCGATCCTTTCATTGAGCCTATCAGCATTATAGCAGATATAGAGGTGTTGTGAAATAGAATCTGCCGCGAACTTCAATCCAACAGAAAGAAGGCGGCAGGGGAATAGAAAAAGTCCTGAGAACAAAAGTTCTCAGGACTTTTGGCGGAGAGAGAGGGATTCGAACCCTCGAGACGCTATTAACGCCTACACGATTTCCAATCGTGCGCCTTCGACCAGCTCAGCCATCTCTCCAAGCCGCTCTACGCGTCGTTGCCTCAGCAACATGGACTATTATACCATGGAATTTGAAAACGTCAAGAGGAAATTTCAAAAAAATCAAAAATTTTTTCAACGCGCAAAAACGAGCTCGAAAACAGCGCCCCAAGGCCCCCAAAAAGGGGGGATCAGAAGGGCTGTTGTGGGGGGAGAGGGGAGGGGGTGAGGAAAAGCCTCTGATCTCCAGGATGGAAAAGTAACAGTTTGTAACAGAATTCTGTCGAGCGGAACGTACTCTGTGATTGCGGATGGAAAATGGGAGATGAGCAAAACCATTGCGCTGCAAGGGTTTTGAGGATGTGACAAAAATTCCCCTTGCAATCTCCGGAGAAATAAGTTACAATGTGGTTACAATCTGATGAAAAAGAGGTAACAGATTGTAAACAGAAAGTAACAGGAGGTATCCTCATCATGCAAAAGCGAGTGTCCTGCCTGGCGCTCGGTCTGGCCTTGTTCCTGACCTTGAGTGCCCATGCGGCCGCCGCCGAGCGCAGCGCCAATGTCGTGGTGGACGGCAAGACTTTGGAGCCCACCGTAGCGACCGAGGTCGTAAATCAGAATACCTATGTGTCCTATTTTCCGGTGGTCCACGCCATGTATCCGGATGCAACTGCGTCCTGGGAAAATGGGCAGTCGGTAACCCGGGCGAGTGGATTGACCCTCAGCGTGTGTCCCGGTGCCAAGTATATCGTAGCCAATGGCCGCTACCTGTACGTGCCGGACGGAGTGCGCAACAGCAATGGGAACATGATGGTTCCTGCCCGTGTCTTGGCTCAGGCGCTGGGCGGCAAGGCCTGGTGGGATGAGAACACCCAGAGTGTGAAATTCCAGTCCGGGACCGGACCGATCCAGTCGGGGGACACATTTTATAACGGCGATGATCTCTACTGGCTCTCCCGTATCATCTACGCAGAGAGCGGCAATCAGTCCCTGGAAGGGAAGATCGCGGTAGGAAATGTGATCTTGAATCGGGTGGCGGACAGCCGGTTCCCGAACACCGTAAAAGGGGTCATCTTCCAGAAGAATCAGTTCACCCCGGTGAGCAATGGCAGTATCTACCGCACGCCCAGTAATGAGAGCATTGCTGCCGCGAAGCTCTGTTTGGAGGGAACCAATACCGCAGGGAACAGCCTTTACTTTGTAAATCCCCGCGTCTCTCCCAATAGCTGGGCCAGCCGGAACCGCCCCCGTGTGGCGACCATCGGCGCCCACGCGTTCTTTGCCTAAGAGCACAAGAAGTACCGTCCCTGTCGTCTGCAAGTTGCGGACGGCAGGGAATTTTTTCTTTCTGAGAAAAATTTTATTTTATTAGTTGACAAAATACACTTGTTGTGATAATATAATTTACGCGCTGTGGTGAGTCGGACGTGGAGAGATGTCCGAGTGGTTTAAGGAGCCGGTCTTGAAAACCGGTGACTCGTAAGAGCCGTGGGTTCGAATCCCACTCTCTCCGCCACTTTTATCATGAACAGTGTACTTGACAGGTTGTCAATCGGCATGCAGAAGTACCCAAGTGGCCGAAGGGGCTCCCCTGCTAAGGGAGTAGTGTGGGAAACCGCAGCGAGGGTTCAAATCCCTCCTTCTGCGCCAAACCCCGGAACCTTGTATTGCAAGGCTTCCGGGGTTTTTTCTTACTCTCACAACGGATACAAGCGTCATATATAATGCGTTGCATTCCAAATATAGGATGAATCAATCAAGATGTGAAAAAGGAAATTGCACACGAAATTGCACATGAAAAATCACCCGTTTATGACGGGGGATTTTTTACTCTGCTCTGGTGATTGCTTTTGCTGTGCATCCAATGGGGACACGGTGAACTCGATTTTGAGGGAAGCACTGGACGCTTACCTGAAAGAGAAGGGAGAGGGTGGAAATTAAAAAATCATAACTTTTTGAGGGACTTAAAAGGGACGACAATCACATAACGCAAAAGTAAAATTGACCAAAATAAAAAAATTTTCAAGTCCGGTATCTATTGCAACACAATGGATACCGGACTTTTTTATTTTTTAAGTTTGTCACGTAACGCGGTTTTCCCTCGCACTACTACGATAGAAGCAGAAGCTCACAGGTCAAGGCGCTTCCTGTTCTGCTTCAAATCCTCCCTTATCCCATCTCTATATCTCATTCTCCATCTCCAGAAAAAGAGGAGGGGGGCGGCGGGGGCGGCAAAATAGCCGCGTACAGGTCTTTGGCAGCCTGATCGACGGCAGCCTGGGCAGCCTGGGCGGCCTCCTGGCTATCAAAGCTCTCGCTCTTGGCAACCGCCCGGGCGGCGGTCAGTGCATTCTGCAGAGCTGCCCAGCTGCTGGCGGTGTAGTCGGATTCCTTCAGTGTGGACAGGTCAGTAATCAGGGCGTTCAGACCGTCGGCAGAGGTGGTGTAGGTGTAGCCGGCTTCGGTGATGACCTGGCGGTAGAACTGGAAGGGGACGGCCTCAGTACCCACATAGTGCTGCTTGGTACCGTTCTCGTGGGCCAGGTAGAGGGTCTGATCGCCCACCATCCGACTGACCGTGTAGGAGCCGGCGGAGCCGTCCACGGGGGTGATAGTCAGAGCCTGGGACTCATCGGTGACAGGTACCTTGCTGCCGGCGCTGGTGGCGGTGTTCAGGTTGAGGTAGCGGCCATCCGCTTCACAGCTCTGGATGGTATAGCCGCTCTCCGCATCCCCGGTGACCGTCCAGGTCTGACGAGTGGCGAGGTAGCCGCTGTCCAGATTGAGGAGGCTGTTAGAGACGCTGCCGGTCACCTGATCGCTGGTGGTGCTGCCGCTGGCGTGGTACAGGATCCGGCTGCTGTTGCTGTGGAAGATGGCGTATACGCTGCCGGAATCGATACCGTCGTCGTCCAGCGCATAGGTGGTGGAGGCCTCGTGATAGTTCTCCTCCATCTGATCGGTGTACCGGTCGGGCAGGATCACACCCTCGTTCCCCTGGACGGCCACGTCGGCAGAGGCGGTGCGGGTGATGCCGCTGGAGGTGACGGAGGCGGTGATGGTGGAGGTGCCAGGGGCCACGGCGGTGACCACACCGCCTTCCACGGTGGCCACAGCGGGATTGCTGGAGGTCCAGGTCACTTCTGCGCCGGTGGGGGTATAGGTAGCGGTGAGCTTGGCGGTTTCACCGGCCTTCAGATCCACAACGGCCTGATCCAGAGAGATGGAGGGCAGATTCTCCGCACCGCTGAGCAGATACCAGCCCTGCCCCAGCAGGTCGTTTACCGTGAGGGTCTCATACTGGATGGTATTGGTCTCGTTGCCATACTCATAGAGGATACCGAAGGCGTCCCCCTCGGGCAGCTGGGTCACACAGGAGTAGCTGAAATTGCCGGCACCCTGATAGCGCGGTTCATCGTCGTTGAGCCAGTGGACTACGTTCTCGCCGTCCACATAGCCGATGCGCACCACACCCTGTTTCCGCTGTACCACCGGGTAGGAGGCCAGGATCAGATTCTCATAGATGGTGTTGTCCGGACCCACCAGAATGCCGTCCAGGTTGATGAAGGAGACCATGCAGCCGTTGCCGGGGTTCCGGCTGCCCAGGTCCATGTCCTTCTGGCAGGTGCCCCAGGTCTCACCGCCGTCGGCGGAGTCGGCGTAGCTGATGTAGTGGATGGTATTGCGGGAGTACATCCGGAGCGTGCCGTCGGGCAGAAGAACCACCTGAGACTCGCTGGTCTTGCCCACGCCGTTCAGGTCGGCGTTATGCTGGCCGCGCGTCCAGGTCTGACCGCCGTCATCGGAGTAAATGACGCTGGCCAGCTCGGTGCCGGTGGCATTGTCATACAGGGGGAACACCAGGCGCTCATGGCCCTCATACTGGAAGGAGAGGCCACGGCCGGGACACACGCCGGTAAAGGCCTCATCTTCGGACAGCTTGATGTCCAGGAACTGGGGATCGCTCCACACCAGACCGTCCGCGGTAATGTCGGCGGAGCGGTGCATGATGTAGAACACAGGGTAGGCTTTCCACTGAGAGTTGCGGTAGAAGAGGTTACTCTGCACCGCGTCGGAGCTCTGCAGCTGGAGGCACAGGTCGGGGGTGATGACACCGTCCTCCTCCGTATACACGTTCAGCCAGGCGTCCACCCAAGCGCCGGTCTGGCTGTCGTCCTCTGCCTTGCAAATGGGGTAAAGGGTAATCGCTTCACCGCCAACGACCTGTTCTGCACCGGCGGAGGGGTTGTTGATATCCGCATAATAGGTATAGTCAGCGACCTTCTTGGAGGCGTTGCCGCCGGCCGTGCCCAGGGCCACCAGCAGGCGGCCTGCATCGTCAAAGCCGGAGCTCTCCCAGCCCATCTGATTTCCGTACATCAGACCCACATAGGAGGGGCAGGCATCCACCACCATGTGGACGGTGCCGTCCTCGGCCTGAAGGATGGAGGGATCGATGAAGGAAGCGCTGGTCTGGCCGGTGGCGTCGTCAGCCATATCGTCATAGTAGTTGACCACGTTCCAATCCCAAGTGGCGCCGCCGTCCTTGGAGAGGCTGACGATGGTGTCCAGATTCTGAGGGGAGTCGCCGTCTGTGCGCCAGCGGATGTCGGAGGCCGCCGCGATCCAGCCGTTGTCCAAGGTCAGCAGGGCGGGGATGCGGAAATGCGTGCTGTTGGTGTCCTCTTTTACGAAGGGCTGACCAGCGCTGGAGCCGGAGGGGGCTCCGGGGGCCATGCTGGGCTCCACCTCGGTCTGCTTGTAGAAATACAGGGGAGTGGCGGAGCTGCTGGAATAATACTGGCCGGAGGTGCCGTGCGAGAGGGCATTCCCGGAAGTATGGGTCACCGTATAGGTGCCATCCTCCAGCAGTGAGATGGTCAGGGTCACCGCCTCCTGGGCAGTGTTGACTTTGCTGCTGGTGGGCTGGGACAGATCCAGATAGCGGCCGCTGTCCACACTCTGGAGGGTATAGCCGCCCTCTGCGGAAACGATGGTCCACAGCTGACGGGAGACGGCGAAGCCGCCATTGAGGGTCAGCGTGTCACCGGCAACCGTGCCGCCCACCTGGTCGGTGGTACCGCTGCCGGTATGATAGAGGATGCTTCCGTTGCTGGTTCCGCCGTAGTAAATGGCATACACCGCTCCGGAGTCCACTCCGTCGGTGTCCTGCACATACTCGTAAGCGACCGGAAGTGCGGCCAGCGCCGCGGGGAACAGGGAAACCAGCATACAAAGGGCGGTCAGGACCGATGCCAGCTTTCGAAACGTGTGTTTCATAATATTTTCCTTTCTTTCTGGTGTGATATCTGCCATACAGCAGGATGTTTTGCCATTCCTCCTTTCTGCCTGCCTTGGAACATCTGTGCTCCTTGTGGAAAGTGTCACACGATAGGAGACATTTTTTGTGATCTTCCGGCATATTGCTGAATCCATTGTAACATTTGTGAAATTTATTTTCATTGCATTTTTTATATGAAGATTCCTTTTTTCAACTGTGCAGATTTCTGAAAATTACTTTTCAGAAAAAGGAGTGCTTGTCGAATCTGCGCGGATACGCAGGAACTCGATGCGACCGGCGAGACTGCCAATCGCATCCTTGCGCGGTGAATGTATCCCCGGTATAATGATGGTAATATCCACCACATACAGGGGGAATTGTACCATGAAATGGATCCATCTCTCGGACCTGCATCTGGGCAAGCGGGTCAACGAGTTTTCCATGCTGGAAGACCAGCAGTATATCCTGGCGGAAATCCTCCGGATCATCGACCAGGAACAGCCGGACGGCGTCCTGATCGCCGGGGATGTCTATGATAAATCCGTGCCCTCCGCAGAGGCGGTGGGCCTGCTGGATGACTTCCTGGTGCGCCTGTCCGAGCGGGGCGTGCAGGTTTTTCTCATCAGCGGGAACCACGACTCGCCGGAGCGCATCGCTTTCGGCGGACGGCTTATGACCCGGAGCGGGGTCTATCTGGCGCCTGTGTATGACGGAGTTGTGAAGCCTTTCACCTTTACGGATGAGTACGGACCGGTGCACCTCTATCTGCTGCCCTTCGTGAAACCGGCCCATGTCCGGCGGTGCTTCCCGGAGCGGGAGATCTCCACCTATACCCAGGCCATGGCCGCCGCCATTGAGGCCATGGGGGTGGACACTGCTCAGCGGAATGTACTGGTGACCCATCAGTTTGTCACCGGGGCCGCCCGGTGCGATTCGGAGGAGATCTCGGTGGGGGGCTCCGACAATGTGGATATGTCTGTCTTTGCGCCGTTTGACTATGTGGCCCTGGGTCACATCCATGGTCCCCAGCAGGTGGGGCGGGAGACGGTGCGCTACTGCGGTACGCCCCTGAAATACTCCTTTTCGGAGGCCGGGCACCAGAAATCCGTGACCGTAGTGGAGCTGCGGGAAAAGGGGAACGTATCCATCCGAACCGTACCGCTGACCCCCATGCGGGATCTGGTGGAGCTGTGGGGCACCTACGAGGAGCTGACCTTCCGCGGCTTTTATGAGGGGACAAGCTATCCGCGGGACTATGTCCATATCACCCTCACCGATGAGGAGGACGTCCCTGATGCGGTGCGCAAGCTGCGCATCCTCTATCCCAACCTGATGAAGCTGGACTATGACAATCAGCGCACCCGGACCGCGATTTCGCTGGACGGTGCGGAGGATGTGCAAAAGAAGTCTCCTCTGGCACTGCTGGAGGAGTTTTATGAGAAGCAGAACGGGCAGCCCATGGGCGAGGAGCAGCGCGCCTTTGCCCGGAGCCTGATGGAACAGATCTGGGAGGGAGAAGCATGAGACCGCTGAAGCTGACGGTATCCGCCTTTGGGCCCTATGCGGGAAGGGTGGTCATCGACCTGGAACGGCTGGGGGAGCAGGGGCTCTATCTCATCACCGGGGACACCGGCGCCGGCAAGACCACCATCTTTGACGCCATCACCTACGCCCTCTACGGAGAGCCCAGCGGCGACAACCGGGACCCATCCATGTTTCGCTCCAAGTACGCCCAGCCGGATACCCCCACCGAGGTGGAGCTGATCTTTTCCTACGGGGGCAAGACCTACACCGTCCGCCGGAATCCGGAGTATGAGCGTCCCGCCAAGCGGGGCGGCGGCACCACCGTTCAGAAGGCCGACGCGGAGCTCACCCTACCAGATGGGCGCCTGGTCACGAAAGCCCGGGAGGTCAACCGGGAGATCATCGGGATCATTGGCCTGGACCGCAGCCAGTTTGCCCAGATCGCCATGATCGCCCAGGGGGATTTCCTCAAGCTGCTGCTGGCCGACACCAAGAGCCGCCAGGAGATCTTTCGGGAGATCTTCCAGACCCGGTACTACATGGTGTTCCAGGAGCGGATGAAGCAGGAGGCCGGAAGGCTCCAGCGGGACTGTGAAGCCGCCCGCTCCAGCGTACAGCAGTATATCGGAGGGGCAGTCTGTCCCGAGGACCACGTCCGCTGGCCCGACCTCCAGCGGGCCCAGGCGGGAGAGCTGTCCTTTGAGGAGACCGTGGAGCTGATCGAGCAGCTGATTGGTCAGGACCGTGAAGAGGAACAGCGCGTCCAAAAGATCCTGGACGGGCTGGACGAGGAGCTCAAAGAGACCGCCGCCCTGCTGGGAAAGGCGGAGGAGGCCCAGAAGACCCGTGAGAAGCTGGCGGCTGTCTGCAAAGCCCGGGAGGAATTGCTGCCCGAGGTGGAGCGGGCCCAGCGGGCGCTGGAGGCAGAGCAGCAGAAAGCACCTCAGCAGGAGGCGCTGAGCCGGGAGCTGGCCGCCCTGGAAGCGGAGCTGCCCCGGTACCGGGAGCTGTCAGAAAAAGAGCAAGCGCTCACCGTCCTGACCCAAAGGATAGTCGATCTGGAGCAGAGTCTGGCCCGTCAGGAGGAGACCTGCCAGAGTAAGGCGCGGGAACTGGAACGGTGGAAAGAGGAGCTTGGTAGCCTGGCCGGCACGGAGACCGAGCAGGAGCGCCTGCTCCGGGAGCGGGAGGAGGCGGAGCGCCGTAAGTCCAACCTGGAAGCTCTGGGAAGTCAAATCAAGGCGTGGCAGGAATGCCTCTGGCAGCTGGCAGCAGGGGAGGCGCGGCGGGTAACACTTGCCCGTCAGCAGGAGCGGGCGGCTGCCGACCTGCTGGAAAAGAAGGGAACCCTGCAAGCCGACCGGGAGACTTACCAGGCGTCGCAGGGCCTGGCGGAGGAAAAACAAGCGCTCCTCCGCCGTCAGGAGCGGGCCCGGGAGAAAGAGCGGGCCTTGCAGGAGCTGGCGGCCCTGTGGGCGGATTGCGCCAAGGCAAAAAAGGCCCGCGAGACGGCGCTTGCTGCCTATGAGCGGTCCAGAGAACGGGCCGAAGGGCTGGAGGCGGATTTTCGCAGGAAGAACCGGGCCTTTTTGGACGAGCAGGCCGGCGTGCTGGCCCAGGCACTGACAGAGGGGGAACCCTGCCCCGTGTGCGGTTCCTGCCACCATCCGTCCCCGGCCCGGCTGTCCGGCGGGGCCCCCACAGAGGTTGAGCTGGAACAGGCGAAATCTGAGTTGGAGACGGCCCAGCGGGAGGCACAGGAGAAGAGCCTGGCCGCTGGCAGAGCCCACACCGCCTTGGAAGAGCGGGAGGGTCAGCTCCTGAACCGGATGGCGGCACATATCGAGGCGCCATCCCTTGCAGAGGCGGAGGAGCAGCTGGCTGCCTGCCGGAAGGCCGTGGCAGAAGAGCTCTCCCAGCTCCACAGGGGGCTGCTGGCGCTGGAGGCACAGCTGACCCACCGGGCCGAGCTGGAGCAGGCGATCCAGCAGCAGGAGATCGCTCTGGCAGCTCTGGAACGACAGCAGGAACAGCTGCGGGAGGCCCTGGGACAGGCAGAGGTGGCCCGAGGCGTGCTGGACGGCCAGCGGGAGCAGATGGAGCAAGCACTGCACCGCGAGATCACAGCGCATCTGGAAGGGTGTCCGCTGGAGGAGGCTCCCGGGCGGATCGCTGGTGAGCTGAAGCAGGTGGGAAGCGTGCTTGCCCGGATGGGAGCACAGGAACAGCTTCTCCAGGAAAAGATCCGGCGGAAACAGGAGTTGGACCGGAAGATCCCACTGGCGGAGCAGGAACTCCGAAAGGCGGAAGACTCTGCCGCCAGACTGCGGGAGGAGCGGGCAGGCGCTCAGACCCGGAAAGAGGAGATCACTGGGCAGCTCCAGACCATGCACACCCAGCTTCACTACCCGAATATGGAGGCGGCCCAGGGGAAGATGACCGCGCTGGGAGAGGAGATCCAGCGGCTTGCCGATGTACGGAAGCGGGCCGAGGAGACCGCAAAGACCTGTGAGGAAGAGCTGACCAAGGCTGACGCGGCCATTCAGGAACTGAACCACCTGTTGGAAAACAGCCAGAAGGTGGATGTCCAGGCCCAGCAGCTGCGCGGGGAGGAGCTGACCCGGCAGCGCGGGGAGCGGCTTCAGGCCCAGAAGGCGATCCATGCCCGTTGGATGGCCAATGAGACCGCCCTGCGGAATATGCAGGAGAAAGCGGCGGATCTGGCGAAGCTGGAGAAACGGTATGCCTGGGTGCGGACCCTCTCCAACACGGTCAACGGCAATCTCCAGGGCAAAGAGAAGATCGCGCTGGAGACTTACATCCAGATGACCTTCTTTGACCGCATATTGCAGCGGGCCAATCTCCGGCTGCTGGTCATGTCCGGAGGACAGTATGAACTCAAGCGCCGCCGGGAGGCGGAGAACAACCGCAGCCAGAGCGGCCTGGAGCTGGACGTTATAGACCATTACAATGGTTCGGAGCGCAGTGTCAAGTCCCTCTCCGGCGGTGAGTCCTTCAAGGCGTCCCTCTCCCTGGCCCTGGGCCTCTCAGATGAGATCCAGTCGGCCGCCGGGGGGATCCAGTTGGATACCATGTTTGTGGACGAGGGGTTCGGGTCTCTGGATGAGGAATCCCTCCAGCAGGCCCTCCGCGCGCTCACCGCCCTCACGGAGGAAAAACGCCTGGTGGGGATCATCTCCCATGTGGCAGAGCTGAAGGAGAAAATCGACAAACAGATCGTGGTCACAAAGGACAAGTCCGGCGGCAGCCGTGTGGAGATCCTGGCGTGATCTGGAAGGAGGTACCAGCTATGTATCGCTATCAAACGTTAGAAGAGGTCTCACTGGAGGAAATCGCCGCTTGCCTCAACCTTGCTTTTTCAGATTATGATATTCCGCTCTGCCTGACCGAGGCAGAGCTGGCCCATCTCTTCCGGACAAGCGGTGTGGATGAAAGCCGGTCCTTCGGAGCCTTTTGCGGTGACCAAATGGTGGGATTTATGCTCCATTCCTGCGGCCTCTATTATGGCCAGGAAGCGGCGTTCAATGTGGGAACGGGCGTGGTTCCGGAGCATCGGGGCAATGGAATCTCTACCGATCTGTTTTCGTTGGCCGAGCAAGTGCTGAGACAAACGCAGATCAAATCTTATTATCTGGAAGTGCTGCAGCAAAATGAGGGGGCCATCCGCCTGTACAAAAAGCAGGGTTTTTCAGTCACGAGAGAGTTCGCAGTTCTTCACGCGAGTGCACCCACGGGGAGCACAGAGCAAGGCAAGGTGGAATATATGGAGTTCGACCGGTTTGATCTGGACCATGTGAGGCAGTGCCGGAAGATCGGGCCCTCTTATGAGCATTCCACCGGCCTGTTGCGACGAAATCCCGAATTGTATGAGGTCGCCTACCGAAGGGAGGATGGGGTGTCCGCCTTTTGCGTGTTCTCAAAAGGGAATGGGCAGATCCTCCAGCTGGGCTGCCGCAGCGTGGAGGAGTTAAAGCCGGTCATCCAATCCCTTCTCTCCAGGGTTCATCCGCTCACCGCAAAGAATATCGATCAGAAGGAGCGGGAGGTCCTGGAAATGCTCGCCGCGCTTGGATTTAAAACGGCAGCAAAACAATTTGAGATGGTAAAAAGAATCGATTCCTGATAGAATAGGATCATACTTGGTCAAACAATATCCCATCAAAAAGCGAGCCCTCAGGAACTCCGCATAAAAAATAAAGCAGTAAGTCTGAAAAAGGTTTGCTGCTTTTTTATGCCCACAGCACCTCAGAAAAATTTTCGAAAAAACTTGTCCAGAGATAAAACCGAAGGGAGAGGTACGGGATCTTACGGACAGAAACAGCCGAGACGGCAACATCAGAACATGAGAGAAATGGAGTATGAGGTATGAAACAACACAAATTTACAAGCATTGGGACCCTGACCATCGCACTGAGTCTGCTGCTGACGGCCTGCGGCGGAGACACCCCGGCCCCGGCGTCTGCCGCGGGAGCAGAGAATACACCAGCTGTGTCCGATGAGAAGAGTACCTCTGATGGTTTGAGTCCGGAGATGGAGGCGATCGTCAAGACGGTCAACGCCGAGACGGCGGAATCCGCGGGTGTGTGCGGAGCGGACCTGGTCTGGTACTATAAAGACTCCGTGCTGGTGATCTCCGGAGAGGGGGAGATGACCCATTACGAATTATCTGACAGACCTTGGGAGGACATCGATGATGAAATTGGCCTGATTTATATTTCAGAGGGCGTGACCTCCATTGGAAAAGGGGCGTTCAGGCGGTGTAGCAATTTGAGCCGCGTGGTGCTTCCAAATACCATAGAGGAAATTGGAAGTTCTGCATTTTCAGAGTGTGAACAGCTTGCGGAATTGACGGTGCCGGCCAGTGTAAAGCGCGTTGACCAATATGGGCTGTGGGGGGAGTCGATCCTGTTTCAGGGAGACGCACCGGAACCGATGGGGGAAGATGCTGCGTATATGGATATTATCGGTACCCATTCGGCTACGGTGACCTATTATGGAGAGGGATTTGAACCGTTTATCGAATATTATCAGGAACATTCCGAGTCGATCAAATGGGTCAAGGGATGAATCCGAAAAAGGGGAGAGATGAGAGATGAAACGGTTTGTGTGGCTGCTGGTGGCCGCGGTACTGCTGCTGAGCGGGTGCGGCAACAAGGAGGAAAAGTACACGGCCTACTGTGAGCAGGGGACCGCCAGCTTATCCCAGCAGGAATATGAGCAGGCGATGGAGGCCTTTGGAAAGGCGGCAGACCTGCTACCGGATCGTCCGGAGGCCTATCAGGGCCGGGCGGAGGTCTATCTGGCCATGGCAGAGGCGGCAGAAGAGGGAAGTGAGGAGCAGACTTCTGCCTATGCGTCGGCTCTGGCGGAGTATGAGGCGGCCATCCAGCGGGACAGCGGCAACGCGGAGCTGTATCAGAAGGCGATCGAGCTGTGTCGGCAGATGGGAGAGGAGGACAAGCTGCTCGCCCTGCTCCAGAGCGGTGCAGAGGCGACTGGGGATCGAACCCTGAAAGAGGCTCTGGAGACAGAGCGTTCCAGACAGGCGGCTGCCGAAGTGCTCTCCGCCATGCCGTATTACGGGGACATCAGCAAGTGCCGGATGACAGCGGATCAGGCGGTCCTTCTGGGTCTGCTGATCGCCCATGGACTCCAGGGTGATATAGAGCCCTTCAGCGGATACAGTCAGCCGGTGGATCAGGTGGTGTTTTGGAACGATCCCTACACGGTCCAGGGGTATGACGGCTACTACGAGACCGACCGCTCCCTGATGGTGCTGGGAGATTTCTCCGGGGAAGGTCTCCCATATCTCTACTGTTTCAGCAGCTTGGCGGACAATTCCTTTGAGATCTACGGCTGGGATGAGTATGGAAAGCCGGTGCGTATCATCGGCGAGGAGGCGTACAACGGCCGGCAGGAGGGCTATCTCTTTGAGACGGAGAACGGCAAGGTAAAGATGTGTGAGAGTGGCTCTTCCGGGGCGGATAGCCACAGCAGAAGCGTGTACACCTTCCTCCAGGGCCGGGTAGAGGAGAGCGAATCCTACCTGGAGGAGTATAGCTATGAGCTGGGGGAATGGAAGATCGTTGAGAATGGAGAAGTAAACTACTATACCGAGGAGGAGTGGGCGAACCGGGACGTGGAAGAGCCGGTGGAGGAGGAGAAGACCGAGCGGAATCTCCCGTACCGCTCCTTTGAGGAGGTCGTGGTCTGCGCCTGTTCCCCCAGCGAGATGATCCAATACCTCAACCAATACCGGGCGGCCCTCACCGACGGGGATGCCTCTCAGGGTGCATATGCCGCCGAGCACACCGAGGAGGAGTACATGGCAAAAGACATGTATAATATCATGATAGAGCTGGATCAAATGGGGACCCTCTCCGATATAACCGCCCCGGAGATGCCGTGGGGACTCACGCTGGACTATGCCCGCCTTCTGGATATGAACGGAGACGGCATGAAGGAGCTCATCCTCGTCTCCCAAAACGACACCTCATACACCAACGCCTTCCTGGTGCAGTGGGCGGACGGACAGATCCAGGCCAGTTGGCTCGGAACCGGACTGGATGCCGCAGTATCTCTGGTGCGGGAGAAAAGCAGCGGGGAATACGCCTTACAGATGGTGGAGTATCAGGGCCCACAGCAGCATACCTGTACCTTTGCCGACCGGACGGACTCCTTTTCTCTGGGGATCGGGCCGGGCGATGAATCCAGCCAGGAGGAGTATGACCGGCTGTATGCGGCCTATGAGGCCAACTGCGCCCGGTATGAGGTAATCGAGGATATCCTCAACGGAGACAGTCAGGTGGAGGAGAGCTTGGAAGAGCTGCGCGCCATGATGACAGGAGGCAACTGACGCCATGCTTCCTACCGGCCTGACCTACCCGTTTCCGTTTTGCGGATAGAGAAGATTTTATCAAAAAGAGGAGAGAAGAGAACATGAAAAATGCAAAGGGAATCTGCTTGACACTGGCACTGTGTATGGGGCTTTCGCCTGTGGCCTCGGCGGCCACCTCCATTCAGGCCGCACCCAATCAGAGCAAGATCTACGTGGATGGAAAGGAAGTGCGCTTGTCAGCCTATACCATCAAGCAGAACAACTACTTCAAGCTCAGAGATCTGGCCTATGTCCTCTCGGGCAGCCACAAGCAGTTTGATGTGACCTGGGACAATGGGATGGGGGCGGTGAAGATCGTCCCCAACCGGGCGTACAGCACGGCGGGGCATACGCTGACCTCCTCTGCCGGCGCGGGAAAGGCCACCCCCAGCTTCAATACCTTCCTCTATGGCGGAAAGGAGATCGCGCTGACCGCTTATGACATCGGCGGAAACAACTTTGTCAAGCTGAGAGATGTGGGAAAGCTCCTTAACTGCTCGGTGGAGTGGGACGCCGCGGCGAATGCCATTGTGGTGGACAGCTCTAAGGGATATACGGAGGAGAGCGGCCTCAGCCAGGAGGCGAAAAAGGCCCTGCAGCGGGTCACCTACTACGGAGACCGGAGCAAGTGCACCATGTCCCAGAAGCAGATGGAGGCCTATGGGCAAAAGCTCCTGGATGAGTGCGGAGATATGTATGAGACGCCGGAGGAGACAGATGTGTTCCTGGCCGACCTGGAGAACAACGGAAACCCCTATCTGGTGGTCAGCCGTCCCGCGCCTGGGGTTGGAGCATATGCCCCGGTGGTCTACGGCTATGTCAACGGTAAGGTCCAGATTCTCTGCGACTGCTGGGACGGCAGCGCCAGCGGCGGCCGTGTGAGCTGGCTGAAGGATGGCCGGGTGCTGTATACGGAGTGGGAGACAAACGACACCACGGGCTATGGGAACGACATCAGCAACGAGTACTATACTTTCTTCAACGGAGAACTGGTGGAGTACACTGAGCCGAAGAAGGGGGACTGGGGATCGGAGCAGGCCAGCCCGACCCTCAATGAGCTGTGCTATCCCGGCTTTGAGGAGAGCGAACGCTGCACCAACGTGATCGAGGCGGGCAATGCCCTCCTGGAGGCCGGCCGCGGCTCCGTCCAGACGGAGCGGTCCAAAATGGCGGCGGCCATGCTGGAAAAGCTCAATTCCTCCAATTATGCCAGCCTTGCGCAGGCCCAGCTGATCGATCTGAATGGAGACGGGATGGAGGAGCTGTTCGTTCTGGACTCTTTTTCGGCCAACCTCTACTATTGGCAGAACGGGAAACTCATGAGCAAGGAGACCGGGATCTGGGCCGGAGGTGCGCTGAACTGGTATCTGTGCCGGGATACTGCCACCGGAGAGCTGGGCATTGAGTATGAAAGCATCGGCGGAGGAGATTTCTCGGGCGGCAGCCATACCTTCTACTACCTCTCGCACACCACAGAGACTACCCAGGCGGAGTACGAGGCAGCGGCTGCGCGCAATGTCCGTATGGAGGCTTTGGGGGGAGATACCGTATCTGTGACCAATCACCGGGATGAAACCAGAGCTGCCCTTCAGGCCATGCTGAAGTGATGCATATGGGATCGGCCTGAAACAGAAAAAGCGCCGCCCCTGCCGGATCGTTCGGCGGGGGCGGCGCTCTGTCATAGGGGGAGAGTGTGCAGCATGGAAAGGACTCCGGCGGCGGGGACGGAAAAATCTGTTTTTTGAAGGCCGTTCCTTCAGGGGGAGGCACCTCCCATGTTTTCTGTGTCCGTCTTACCGCCGCCGGCGGGAGCATTTCTGCCCACACCAGTAAGAGGCGGAAGGGGTGGGGACGGTTTTATTTTTTTCTATTTTTAAGGCGGAGTTTTGAAGGCTAGCCCCGGATTTCCTCGCCGATTTCCTGGAAAATCTCTGCCTGAATGGCTTTACTCTGTTCAAAGGTGCCCAGTGGAAGCTCGGGCGGGATGGTCATGCCGTCATATTGATTCGGAACAAAGCACATCTCCAGGCTGGGGCACTGAAGCAGCGGCGTCAGATCCACCGGGCGACCGTCGTAGGAGAACTGGATCCCACGCAGCTGGGTCAGCTGGGTCACGGGGGTCAGATCGGTGTCTCCTGCCACTCTGAGATATAGATATTCCAGGGCGGGCATATAGGACAGAAGGTCCAAGGGAGTCAGAAAGTCGGAGCCGCCGGACACAGTCAGGCTCTTCAGATAGGGGAGTTCCGCCGGAGATTCCAGTGTGATGTCGATGTTCGAGTGCCCCCAGTAATCCAGAAAACGCAGCTGGGTCAGCTGGGAGACATCCAGGGTGGTGTCACTCTCTGAAAACAGGGACAGGCCCATCAGCGAGGTCTTGGTTTCAAGCAGAGTAAGGTCTATCCCAGGTTCTGTGTGGAGATACAGTCTACGCAGATTGGGCAGGCGCTCCAGAAAGGACAGGTCCTCTATACCGGGCGCGTCCAGCTCATCCGTGTTGACCCAAGCTGTCTGGATGGACTCCTGCTCCGGCAGAGAGTCCAGCAGGGCACCCCCGTCTGTCACTTGGTAGTCAATCCGGCTTAGTTCAGAGAGAAGGGTGATGTCCTCCAGACTGCTCACCAGCTGAGTGCCCTGGAGGGCTTCCCCCGATGTTTTTGTTGTCATGCCGTCGTCCAGGATCCAGAGCTGTTTGATCTGCTCCAGATCGCTCGCTCGAATGGCCCCGGAAGGCTTGTCCAGAATGACCCGGATGTTCTGCTCGAAGACTGGATCAGAGAAGGTCACCGCCGGCTGGCTGAGGGCGATCCCTGCGCCGCCGGCCAGGACCGCGCCCGCCGTTACACCAGCCGCGATCTTCAGCTTCACCGCTCCGACCGCACCCTTGGCCGCGGCACTTGCACCACCCGCTGCGGTCTGGCTGCCCGCTGCCGTGGAGGCTGCCCCGGCGGAGGCGGTAGCCACGCCTGCGGTACCCATGCCAGCTGCAATGTTCTGCCAGATATGGAGGAGCGAGTCCGGGTCGGGCACTTCCGATCCCACGCAGGCGAAGAGAGGACCAATGGGCACTAGAGAGTGCAGGCGGATGCCGTCCCGGGCCTCCAGGGCCAGGACTCCCTCCTTCAGCTTTTTCCGCCCGTAGTTCAGGCGGCTTTTTACCGTTCCCTGTGTGCAGGCCTGGATCTGGGCGATCTGCTCCACAGAGCATTGGGAAAAATAGTAGAGGATGACACATTCCCGCTGGGCCTCGGGCAGACTGTCCACTAGTTCGGCCATCAAGCGCCGGGTCTCCCCGCTGTCTACGACGGCTTCCGGAAGAAGCTTTTCATCCGGATCGGGGAGCGCGTCAAAATAATCTGTCTCCTCGTCCTCCGACCCGGGGGAGGCAAAGCGGCGGGCCTGGTTGTGGAGCTTGCGGCAGCGATTGGCGGCGATCTGGAAGATCCAACTGAGAAAGGCGTCGGGATTCCGGAGTCCCTCCAGATTTTGCAGGGCGGACAGATAGCTCTCCTGCACCACATCCATGGCCTCATCCGGATTGCCGGTCAGCCGCAAGGCCAGTGCATAGACTCTCTGATTGGTCGCCTGATACAGTTCTCCCATCGCTGCCGGGTCTCCCGTCTTGGCCCGTTCCACCAATGTACGAAGCTCCATCTCTCGTTTCTCCCTCACTGTTTTCTATAGATGAGATGCCTCCGGGACCCCGTGATTCCGGAGAGCAAGACTCATGACCACTTTACAACCGGATTATATCGAATCTTCCTCTGCTTGGCAAGGATAGGAACCGACCGATAGAATGACCCCCTATCTGTAAATCAGATAGGGGGTCATTTTTGGAAGAAAGACGAAAGGGAAGCTCAGTCCAGGCTGTGGTACACCTCGTCGGTGACTGCCTCCAGCCATTCGTTGGAGCAGTTCTCACCGGGGACCTCCAGGGCCAGATGGGAGAACCACTGGTCCGAGGTCGCGCCGTGCCAGTGCTTTACGCCGGTGGGGATGTTGACCACATCACCGGGACGCAGTGCTCGGGGCGCCTTGCCCCACTCCTGGTACCAGCCCTGTCCGGCCACACAGAGGAGAATCTGTCCGCCACCCTGATCGGCATGATGGATGTGCCAGTTGTTGCGGCAGCCGGGCTCAAAGGTCACATTGTACACTCCCACCTGACTGGTGGAGAGGGGGTGCAGGTAGCTCTGGCCCACAAAATACTGGGCAAAGCTGTCGTTGGGGGCGCCGATGGGGAAGACCATCTCCTGCTGATGCTGCGCCTTGCCGTCCTGGGGCGCATCCTCTGCCCAGACCTCCTTTGCCATGCGGAAGGCGGCCCAGGCCTTGGGCCAACCGGCGTAAAAGGCGGCGTGGGTGAGGATCTCCGCGATCTCTTCCCGGGTGATGCCGTTTTGCCGGGCCGTGGTCAGGTGGTACTGGAAGGAGCTGTCCACCAGCCCCTGCGCCATGAGGGCGACCACAGTGACCAGGGAGCGGTCCCGCAGGGACAGCTGATTCTCTCGGCTCCACACCTGGCCGAAGAGCACATCGTCATTCAGTTGAGCGAATTGGGGAGCAAACTCCCCCAAAGCGTCTCGGCCTGCGGTCTGTTTCACTGCCATATCAAGTGCCTCCTATGCAAGCGAAAATGTGATCTGCACAGCTCCGTTGCCCAGCTTCTCCTGTAAGCCGGCGGGATCTGTGATCCGGGCCAGCCGGGTAAAGCTCCAGGTGTTGGAGCCATAGTAAATGGTAATCTGATTGCCCTGGTAGAGGATCACGTCGCCCGGCTCCGTCGTGATCTGCTGATCGTTCCGGGACAGCGTTGTGCCCAGCGGGCCGACCTTCTCGAAGCCGCCGTAGTCCTCCATTTCGATGGTCAGCGGTCCCTGAGTCAGAAGGGCCTGGAACTCACGGGCGGAGGGGTTATCCTCAAAGGTAGCCAGCAGCTCATGACTGCCCACCGTGATGTGTAACATAGGCTCCTCCTCACTGGGCTGAACTTCTGCGGAGGGCTGGGAAATGGGGCTCTCGGTACCGGAAACCACCGCCTGTGGCGGAGGACTGCCGGAGTCTGCCGGGATCGCGCTGCTCCCGCAGGCGGAAATCCCAAGGACGGCGAGAAGTATGCAGAGAAGTCTCAAAAAAATCCCTCCTCCCGCAGGTGTTTACTTCAGATATTTCCGGAAGAACGCCTCGATCCGGTCAAAGGGAATGATGTCCTTTCGGTCGTAGAGGTCGGTATGGACCGCGCCGGGGATGAGGAGCAGTTCCTTGTTCTCGGTATCGGGATTGTCCTTTACCATGTCGGCAAAGGCGTCCTTGCTGAAATAGCACGAGTGGGCCTTTTCGCCGTGAATGACCAGCACCGCGCTGCGGATCTCATTGCTGTACCGCAGGATCGGCATGTTCAGGAAGGACAGGGTGGAGGTGGTGTTCCAGCCGGCATTGGAGTTGAGGGACCGCTCGGCATAACCCCGCTCCGTCTTGTAGTAGTCGTAATAGTCCTTCACAAAGAAGGGCGCGTCCTCGGGCAAGGGGTCCACCACACCGCCCGCGCGGGCATAGGTGCCGCTCTTGTAGTCCGCCGTCCGCTGGGCGTTGAGGGCCTGCTTCATCTCATAGCGGGCGTCGGCGCTGTCGGCAGCGTCAAAATAGCCCTTGGCATTTACCCGGGTCATGTCGTACATGGTAGAGGTGACGGTGGCCTTGATGCGGGTATCCATGGCGGCGGCGTTGAGGGCCATGCCGCCCCAGCCGCAGATCCCCAGGATGCCCACCTGTTCCGGGTCTGCAAAGTCCCGGGTGGAGAGGAAGTCCACTGCGGCGGAGAAGTCCTCGGTGTTGATGTCGGGGGAGGCCACATTGCGGACCTCGCCGCCGCTCTCTCCAATAAAGGAGGGGTCAAAGGCCAGCGCCGCAAAGCCGCGGCTGGCCAGCTCCTCGGCGTACAGCCCGGCGCACTGCTCCTTCACCGCGCCGAAAGGACCGGCCACCGCCAGGGCGGCCAGCTTGCCTTCCGCCTCTTTGGGCAGGTACAGGTCACCTGCCAGCTCGATGCCGTAGCGGTTGTGGAAGCGTACCTTTTCCCGCCGGACAGTATCCCGCAGGGGGAAGGAATAGCCGTTATATTTCGAATGCATGGTTGATCTCCTCCTCGCTTAAATGCCGTATGATTTTGGCGGGCACGCCGCCCACAATGGTGTTTTCCGGAACGTCTTTGGTCACCACGGCACCGGCCGCCACGATGGCCCCGTCTCCGATGGTCACACCGGGCAGAATGGTGGCATTGGAGCCGATCCAGACATGGTTCCCGATGTGGATGGGAGCGGGGATCATGCTGCCGCGATCCTTGGGGGACATGGCATGGTTCAATGTGGCCAAAACCACGTTGTGTCCGATCAGTGCGCCGTCCCCAATGAAAATACCGCCCTGATCCTGGAACTTACAGCCCATGTTGATAAAGACATGGGAGCCAATGTGGATGTTTTTGCCGCAGTCGGTATAAAAAGGTGGGAACAGCCCGAAGGTCTCGTCCACCGGAGCGCCGATCAGCTGGGAGAAGAGGCGGCGCAGCTCCTCCGGCGTATGGTAGCTTCCGTTGATCTCGGCGGTGAGACGCAGCGCCTCCTGGCTGACGCCGTGCATGAACTGATGGGCCTCGCTGCCGCCCGGCACCGGCTTTCCGCTGTTCAGATGCTCCAAAAATGCTTCTAAATCCATATTGCACTTCCGATCCATAGAATTTCTGGTTTTATTGTAGCACTCGTGAAGTTGGATAACAAATACCTATATAGAATATCTTAGTATGCTTGAAAACTATATCTGCTCTGTGCTATCATCAGACCATTCGGAGGTGAAGCGAATGGAATTGCGTGTGCTGCAATATTTCCTGGCTGTGGCGCGGGAGCAGAGTATCTCGGCGGCCGCCCAGTCCCTGCACCTGACCCAGCCCACCCTCTCCCGGCAGCTCAAGGAGCTGGAGGAGGAGCTGGGGAAGCAGCTGATGATCCGGGGCAGCCGGAAAATCACCCTCACCGAGGACGGCATGCTGCTGCGGAAGCGGGCGGAGGAGATCCTGGAACTGGTGAGCCGGACAGAAAAAGAGGTCATGTGGTCGGAGGAGACCATCAGCGGGGATGTCTATATCGGTACCGGCGAGACCGATGGGGTGCGTCAGCTTGCCAGAGCCGCAAAGGAGCTGCAGGAAAAGCACCCCGGCATCCGCTTTCACATCGTCAGCGGTGACGCGGTGGACGTGTGTGAGCGGCTGGACAAGGGGCTGCTGGATTTCGGAGTCCTCCTGGGGGACATGGACAAGAACAGGTATCACTATATCGAGCTGCCCATGAGGGACACCTGGGGCGTCCTGATGCGGCGGGACAGCCCCCTGGCCGGGCGGGAAACCATCGCGCCCCGGGATCTGTGGGACAAGCCGCTGCTCCTCTCCCGGCAGGTGGACAACAAGAGCGGGCTGTACCGCTGGCTCCGGAAGGAGCCGCCGGAGCTCCATACGGTCGCCACCTACAATCTGATCTACAATGCTTCCCTGATGGTGGATGAGGGGATGGGGTATGCCCTTACCCTGGACAAGCTGGTAAATACCACCGGCAGCCATCTCTGCTTCCGGCCCCTGGAGCCGAGGCTGGAGCTGCGGATGTACCTGGTTTGGAAAAAATCCAGGATTTTCTCCAAGGCGGCCGAGCTGTTCCTGGAGCATCTGCAGGAGCACTTGGACCAAATCCGGGCGGACGCCTGAGGCCGCTTTCCGCATAAAAAAACGCAGACGCCAAAGCAGGCGTCTGCGTTTTTTCGGCTGGCAGAAGTTCTCGCTGCCAGCACGGAGGGTATTTACTTCAATTTGGCGCCATCCTGGAAGGCGTTGCCCACCTTTTCGCCCATCTTGCGGTAGGCGCTGTGGATGGGGTCAAAGAGGATGGGATGGAGCTTGTCGGGATCGATGTTCCCGTCCCCATCCAGCACCGACGCATCGGCGCTGACATTGACGATCTCACCCACCAGACGGCCGCTCTCTACCTCGTAGCGGACCAGGCGGCACTCCACGGCCATGGGAAGCTCGTCAATGAGCGGAGCATCCACAAATTCCGATTTGGTGGTGTGCCAGCCCGCTTTTTCCAGCTTGTTGGTCACGCTATTGCCCGACTCAACACCCACATAGTCGCAGGCCACGGCCTGCTCCGCGGTGGCCATGCTGACGGTGAAGGCCTTGCGGGAGAGGATGTTGGCGGTGGTCTTATGGCCGGCGCTGATGCACATGGAGAGTTCCGTGCTGCCGCTGATACCGCCCCAGGCTGCGTTCATGGCGTCGGGGATGCCGTCCTCGCCGTAGGTGGCGAGGATGAACACCGGCTGAGGATAGGTCCAGGGCTTGGGTCCAAAATTCTTGCGCATAACAAAATACCTCCTGTTGGATTGGACTCCGGCAGTTACTTTGCCGGGCGTGGTTTATGACAGATTCAGGCTCCGGAAGCGGTTGAGACAGGCAAAGATCTCCTGCGTTCTGGGCCGGGCCAGGAAGGGAGGGGCGGTGCGCGTTCCGCACAGCGCGGCCAGCCCCTGAGTTTCCATCAGCCGGTCCAGCGCCTCCACGATCTGCCGCAGGGTCCGCCTGCCGTCCATCAGGTGCTTTTGGGCATAGAGCAGACAGTAGCCCAGGGCGGCCGACTGCTCCCCGTCGGCAAGCTGCTCCACATACCGCAGATCGATGGTCTCCCGCTGAATGGATACCCCGTCCCGGCCGAGGGATTTGAGCTTGATCCGGTCGCCGCTGCGGAATTCCGGCGACGGCTTGGGGCAGCGGGCAAAATCCGGCATGGAGGCCGGGGACAGCGGAAAGCGCTCATCGGGAAAGGCCTGGGCCTCCCGCTTGGCAAAGGCGGTAATATCCCGGGGGATATACCGGTCCATCTGGATGATGTGATCCGCCGCGTGGAAATAGGCCCCCGAGCTGCCCGCCACCAGAATGGTGGAGATGCCATGCTGTTGGTACAGCTCCTCAATGCGGTCCAGGAACGGGGTGATGGGCTCCATCTCCCGGCGAACCACCCGCTGCATCAGCTGGTCACGGATCATGAAGTTTGTGGCGCTGGTGTCCTCGTCCATCAGGAGCAGGGAAGCGCCCGCCTCCAGGCTCTCCACCACATTGGCCGCCTGGGAGGTGCTGCCGCTGGCGTCCTCCGTGGTGAAGTGGGAAGTGTCTTTTCCGTTGGGCAGGTCATGGATGAACATAGAGATATCGGTGCGCTGAATGCTTCTGCCGTCCTCGGCCCGGATCTTCACCGCAGTGTCGTCCGTAATCACGAACTCCCGGCCGTCTCCGGCGATATGGGAATAGACACCCAGCTCCAGGGCTTTCAGCAGGGTGGATTTTCCGTGATAGCCGCCGCCCACGATCAGGGTGATCCCGCTTGGGATGCCCATGCCGGAGATGGCGCCCCGGTGGGGCAGCTGCAAGGTAACGGAGAGCTCTTTCGGGGCCTGGAAGGGAACCGCCCCCTTCATCGGCAGAGCGGAGACCCCCGAGGCCCGGGGGAGGATGCTGCCGTCGGCCACAAAGGCGCACAGGCCCAGCTCGGGCAGCTGTTGCCGGATGTACTGCTGATCTTCCGCCAGATCGGCCACGGCCTGAAAGTGCGCGCGGTCCGCGTTGCGGTAGAACAGAGCGCCCTTTACACACCGGGGGAGGAGATCGAACAGGATCTTTTCCAGCTCTCTGGCATTGATGGTGCGGCCGTTGGCCGGGAAGCCTATCTCCAGCCGCAGGAGGATGTCGCCGCTCTCGGGAGACAGGGAGCAGGCGGTCCGCTCCAACACCTCCTGCCCGCAGCGGCTGACGGCGATCAGGCCGCTGTGGCCCGAGCCCTTCGCCTGGAAAGAGGCCTGGCTGGCCAGCCGTCCGAAGCGGCGGGTCAGCTCATCCTGGAGGGCGATGCGCTGGCAGGGAAGGCGGTAGAGCGCGGCGGGAAAGGCCGCCTGTTTTCCGCGGACGCAGACGCTCAGCTTGGAGGGGGCGGCAAAGGGATCCCCCTGCACGTGGTCGATGGAGAGGGTATAGCCGGGGAACTGATAGACCCCCAGCGTATCCTTGTAGGCTGGATAACCTCTCCGGTCGATTTTGTTCAATAAGGTTTTCAAATCACTGGAAGTCTGCATGATGTGCTCCTCTCTGTGGTCGGTTGTCAGCAGGTGCGATCCGGGGAGGGACTGGAACCTCAGCGGATTCCGGAAGGGGGCGGTATGCTGGGGATAGCGCGGAAAAAGAACTGGGCCATTTCCTCAGGTGTGGCGGAATCCCGCTCCAGCAGCCACTCCATCGCCGTGTTGCACAGTGCGCCGATGTACATATAGAGCTGGTATTTCTCAATGGAAGAGGAGGGCATGGTTCCCTCGATGCTCTCGTGAAACTGGTTGAGCTCCTCCAGGACCACCGACAGGAAGCCCGAGTGGTACAGGTCCAGGAGATAGGTGCGATAGGCATGGAAATAGCGGAAGCTCAACAGGATGTTTTCATAGGTATAAAAGCTCTCCTGTCCCGGTGAGAGCTTGCTGCGGAAATCATCCAGAACATCCCGGATCAGCATGACCAGCACGTCCTCCTTGGAGCAGTAATTGCGATAGAAGGAGGCGCGGGCCACGCCCGCGCCCTTCACGATCTCGGATACCGTGATTTCTGAGAGACTCTTTTTTTGCATCAGGGCAAAGAGAGTATCCGTGATCTGTCTCCGCACACGGAGGTTTGCCTCTTTTCGTTTGTCCATGTCCGTCATCCTCCATGGAGCATATGAGACAAAAAGGGAGAATTTGTCTCACGGGCGGGAATTGATGCTGTCGGGCGAATTGTGATACACTTGTCTCGTATTTTAGCACGAAATTCAGCGATGTCAACGGAGGAACGACCATGGGCAACTACTGTTTGAGCTGCTGTTCCGCGGTGGATCTGACCCCGGAACGTATGAAGCAGCGGGATCTTCACTATGTATGCTTCCGCTATACACTGGACGGTACGGAATATCCGGACGATATGGGGGTCACCATGTCCTCCGAGGAGCTGTTCGACCGCATGCGGAAGGGCGCGGAGACCAAGACCTCGCAGGTGAGCGTAACGGAATATATCCGGCATTTTGAGCCTCTTCTGCGGGAGGGAAAGGACATTCTCCATGTGACCCTCTCTTCCGGGCTGACCGGTACCTATAACTCCGCCTGTCTGGCGAAAGCCGAGCTGGCGGAGCAGTATCCCGAGCGGAAGATCTATATCGTGGATTCGCTGGGTGCTTCCAGCGGGTACGGCCTGCTGATGGAGACACTGGCCGACCAGCGGGACGCAGGAAAGACGATCGATGAGCTCTATGCCTGGGCAGAGGAGAACAAGCTGCGGCTCCATCACTGGTTCTTCTCCACCGATCTGTCGTTCTATATCCGGGGCGGACGAATCTCCAAAGCGGCAGGACTGGTGGGGACCATGCTGAACATCTGTCCGCTGCTGAATATGGATCAAGAGGGCCATCTGACGCCCCGGGAAAAGATACGCGGAAAGAAACGGGTCCTGAACCGGATCGTGGAGCAGATGGAACAGCATGCAGAAGGGGGGACGGCTTACCGCGGGAAGTGCTATCTCTGCCACTCCCTGTGTGAGGAGGATGCGCGTGCCGTGGCCGCTCTGGTGAAAGAGCGCTTTCCCCAGATGGATGGAGAGGTAGAGATTTTCCCCATTGGGACCACGATCGGAAGCCATACCGGTCCGGGAACCGTGGCGCTGTTTTTCTGGGGCGACCGGCGCGACAACTGAGTTTGGATGGAGAGAGGCTTTGAAGCCGCGTCTCTCTGGAAAAGGCGACCCGCCTGCTATCTGCATCAGAGATAGCAGGCGGGATTTTTCAGTCTGTGCGCACTTGTCCGGCGGACGGGGGAGTGTTACACGCGCTTTTGTCCAAAGACCACGCGGGCCTCCTTCATGTTCTCGCGCACCTTCACGCCAAAGGGACAGTTCGGCTCACACCGGCCGCACATCAGGCAGTCGTCCGCGGTGGCGGACAGGGCCCAATAGTGCTGTGCCACAGTTTCAGGCACGGTATCCTGCTGCTTGGCCAAGTCCAGGAACTTGGTCACGGCAGCAATGTCGATGTGGGCGGGACAGGGCTGGCAGTGGTTGCAGTACATGCAGCGCCCGGTCATGTGGATGGTGCTGCCGGCGCTGAAAATGTGCGCGTAGCTGCGCTCTGCAGCGGGCACCTCATAGTATTTTACCGCTTCCTTTACTTCTTCCACCGTGTGGCAGCCCACGATGACCACCTTCACGCCGTTGCGGTCCAGGCAGTACTGGATGCACTGGGGGACCGTCATGGCGGTGCCGAAGGGAGAACTCTCCGCCTTGAGCAGGGTACCGGCCCCCAGCGGCTTCATCACGGTGATGGCCACACCGGCGGCCTCGCAGGCGGAGTACAGCTTCTGCCGCGCCTCGTCCACCACCAGGCCGCTCTGCGCCATCCCCTTGAATTCCATCAGATCATAGATATCCGTGTCGGCGGCCTCCATGTCATAGGCGGGATTGATGCTGAACATCAGCACGTCGATGAGACCGCTCTCCACGGCCTTCAGGGCGATGCGAGGATTGTGAGAGCTCATGCCAAGATGGCGGACCACGCCGCTGGCCTTCAGTTCCTTGGCGTACTCCATCACCGGGCCTTCAAAGACCGTGCGGAAATCCTCCTCGCTGTCCACATAATGGATCATGCCCACGTCGATGTAGTCGGTCTGGAGGCGCTCCAGCAGGTCGGCAAAGGACCGCTTTGTCTTTTCGATGTCCCGGGTACGGGTGTACTGCCCGTCCTCGAATACCGTACACAGATGGCCCTGGATGATAAATGCTTCCCGCCGGCCCTTCAGAGCGATTCCCAGGTTGCTGCGGGTGGGTGCCTGGGGCATGAAGATGTCGATGTAGTTGATGCCGCTCTGCTGCGCGGTATCCACGATCGCGGTACTCTCCTCGGCGGTCAGGCCGTTGAACCATTCGCCGCCCAGACCGATTTCGCTTACCTTCAGGCCGGTGCGGCCCAGCGTTCTGTACTGCATAGATAAACCCCCGTTTGATGCGATCAGAGATTGTAAAATAGTAAAAATACGATATACTTAAATTATATATAGCTGAATGCAACGGTACAAGTACGCACAATATTTTTATCAAGTGAAAAAAAGTTCACTATTGGAGGAGAGTATGGAAAAGATACAGGTCACCTGTGAAATGGAGGTCACGCTGAAAATGATCGGGGGGAAATGCAAGCCCCTGATTTTGGACAGCCTGATCCGCCATGGGACGCAGCGGTTCAGCGAGCTCATGCACCGCATCACCCAGGTATCCCAGCGCACGCTCACCAACCAGCTGCGGGAATTGGAGAGCGACGGGCTGATCCAGCGCACAGTGTACGCCGAGGTGCCGCCCCGGGTGGAGTACTCCATCACACCCAAGGGGAAATCGCTGGAGACCATTCTCAATCTGATGTGTGAATGGGGCGAGAAGAACATCGACGACCGCTTTGAAATGACAAATCCCCAGTGCTCCGGCTGCGAGGAGTAGAGAGCCGGGGCGACTGGGGGAGATGGGAAAAACAATATGAATCAAACAGCTGCCGATAAATTACAGAGAAATACCCCATTCTCTGCGAGTGAGTTGAGCATAGTGCTGATATACGATCCCAAATCGATGGATATACTTGGGCTTCCAGGGCTTTTCCTTGCCGCAGAAGTGTAGAATTGCCGTGTGTTCCATCACCCACCGCAGATCATAGCCGCCCCCGCTGCGCAGCAGATAGTTGCTGTAATTGCGGGCGTCGTAATTCCACAGGGCGTCTTCCAAGGGCAAAATTCGTTCACTGTAAAGGGCGTTCAGAATATCCTGATCTGGTAGGATTAGTTCTTTGCGATGCTGTGCCACATAGTCAAACAGTACCTGAGGCTGGATCTCCCGCCGCCCAGCCTCTAGATCCATCAGAAGGACCCCGGAATTGTAATAGTCACGCTCTGTCCCCAGCCGCAGTTGATTGACGCTGCTGGCCAGTTTCGTTTTGCCTGTGTGGGCGGCGGCCGCAAAGAGATTTCCCCTCAGGTCAATCTCCCACAGGGAGTGGATGGGATTGATGACCAGCGTATCCGGATCCAGATAGAGAACCCGCTGGATGCGGTTCGGCAACAAATGAGGGGCCAGGAGCCGGTAATACATTTCTTTGGGATACTGCCGTGTGACGGGAGCTCCCTGAAACAGGCTGTCATCCACTTGGATCGGGAGAAACGAGTATCCGTAAACTGCGCATTGCCGCCGGACTGCCGAGAGCGCCTCATCGGGAATGGCGCTGTGGAGCAGGAACAGGACAAAGGTATCCCTTGGATTGTTGATGGCCAGGGAGGTGAGCAACACCTGGAGCTGGGGCAGATAGTTCTGATCCAGGGTAGTCAAGAGACATATGGGTTCCACGCCTGCTACCTCCTTTACGGACGCTTTCCCATACGGCTGACTGCCATCACGACACTGTCGATACCCAGCAAAATCAGATAGGCACTGGCGAAGTATCGGATGGTCGTGAGTGTGAACAGCGGATTAAAAATCATCAAAACTCCCAAAATCAGCCCGATAATGTTAATGATCAGCGTAAAGTAGTAGATTCCATCACCTGCCACAAAGCGGATATGCCCCAGATGGACAAGCCGGGATATTCCGTGGGCAATGAACCAGATGGGGAACAGGAATGTCAGCACCAGCACCCCAGTTCCGGGATAGACCACCAGCATCAGGCCGGTCATGACGCTCAACACCCCTGATATCAGAGAGAGAATGGGGCCGAGGCCTGTATACCGTTCCACTTCTATGAACAAGATGATATCCGCCACACCCATGACTACAGCCGCAATGCCATAGACAAAGATCAGACCTGTGAGAGCCAGATCTGGCTTTGCAAATGCGAGGATGCCCAATAGGATGAATGCAATTCCGATGACCAGCTCCAACCAGCCAAATCCAGAGCGCCTTCTCATTGCTTCTCCCCCCTTGTCAGAATCTCCATGAATTCCTCCCCGGTGATAGTCTCTTTTTCGTAGAGGAACTTGGCCAGTTCATCCAGCTTATCCCGGTTGTCCTCCAGGATTTTTCTTGCCTTTTTATGCTGGGCCCTCACTACCTCTACCACCTTCCGGTCAATTTCCTTCTGCGTCTCAGGGGAGCAGGTCAAGGAGGAGTCGCCGCCCAGATACTGATTCTGCACCATCTCCATGGCAACCATGTCAAAGTCTTCGCTCATACCATAGCGGGTAATCATGGCCCGGGCCAGTTTGGTGGCCTGCTCAATATCATTGGAGGCACCGGTGGTGATCTGTCCAAAAGCCACTTCCTCGGCGGCCCGACCGCCGGTATAGGTGGCGATTTTGTTCTCAATTTCTTCTTTTGTGAGCAGATACTTGTCCCCGGTGTCCACCTGCATGGTATAACCCAGTGCGCCGGAGGTGCGGGGGATGATGGTGATTTTCTGCACCGGGGCGGAGTGATTCTGCATCGCTGCCACCAGTGCATGTCCAATTTCGTGATAGGACACCACTTTCTTCTCCTGGTCCGAGAGAACCGCATTTTTCTTCTGATAGCCTGCGATGACGACCTCGATGCTCTCCTCCAGATCGGCCTCATTGACAATGATGCGGCCGCTGCGCACCGCACGAAGTGCAGCCTCATTGATGATATTGGCCAATTCCGCGCCGGAGGCCCCGGCTGCCATGCGGGCGATGGTGTGGAAATCCACGTCCTCTGCGGTCTTGATCTTCTTGGCATGAACCTTCAAAATGGCTTCACGTCCCGCAAGGTCGGGCAGTTCTACAGGAACGCGCCGGTCAAACCGACCCGGCCGGGTGAGGGCGGGGTCCAGGGACTCGGGACGGTTGGTGGCTGCCAAGATAATGACACCGGTATTCTCTTCAAAGCCATCCATCTCGGTGAGCAATTGATTCAGTGTCTGCTCCCGCTCGTCGTTACCACCGGAGAGGCTGCCGGAACTGCGTTTCTGTCCGATGGCATCGATCTCATCAATAAACACAATACAGGGAGCTTTCTCCTTGGCTTGCTTAAAGAGATCTCGAACCTTGGAAGCACCCATACCGACGAACATTTCCACAAATTCCGAGCCAGAGATAGAGAAGAAGGGGACATTGGCCTCGCCGGCCACTGCTTTTGCCAGCATGGTTTTGCCGGTGCCCGGAGGGCCTACCAACAAAATGCCCTTGGGCATGGCGGCACCGGCGTCGGTGTATTTTTGCGGATTGTGCAGGTAGTCCACGATTTCCGACAGACTCTCCTTGGCCTCGTCCTCGCCGGCCACATCGGAGAATCGGATGCCCTTTGTGGATTGGACGTAGACCTTGGCATTGCTCTTTCCCAGGCCGAAGGCCATAGAGCCTTTGCCGCCCCCGGCCTGTTCCATGAGCTTCTTGCTCATGTACTGGCCAAGGCCCACAAAGATAAGAATGGGCAGCACAAAGGTTAGAAGAAAGCTCCAGATGGGGGAGATGGGCTCCTCAATCACCCGGGTAAATTTTGCCCCGGAGTGATAGAGACGTTCTGTGAGAGTGGGATCCTCCATGGGCGCTGTCTCATAGACTGTGGTTTCGTCCTTGTCCGTAAACAGGATCTGGGAGTCCTCCACCTGTACCATGCCAATGTTCTTTTCGTCGATCATGTCCATGAAGGTGCCGTAGTCCACTTCCACCACCTGGCGCTGGGAGAGCATGGGAGTGACCAGTAGATTGAACAGCAGGATGATCAGCAGTACGATTCCATAATAATAAATCAGTGGCTTCTTGGGTGTTTTGACTTCTTTCATGATGATATCTTGTCTCCTTCCTGTCCAACCAATTGGGTGTCGATGGCCTCCATGGCCAATAGCAGAGCCCGGTTTGCCGCCTGTAGTGCAAAATCCAGGGCATACTCCGCCAAAAGGATCTTTTCCTCGGCTGCAGCCTCCGGATCACCGCGGTTTGCCGCCTGTTCCTGTAGTGTAATTCTGGCCTTTTGGAGGATCTGCTCCACTTCTCCATAGGAGTCCGCCAGGACAGACACCATCTCTGCCCGGGACCGCTGCAGCTTTGTCCGCAAGGTCAGCTCCGTTTCAGAGCATTCCAGACGCAGAGCCTGGATCTCTCGCTGCAGCTGCGGATGGCCGGCCGCTTCACTCAGATGGATACGGCTGCTCAACCGGGAGAGTTCATCCTCCAGTTCACAGAGTTTTACGGCAAGAATTTCATGAGCCATATCCCTGCCTCCCTTCTGTTTTTATTATAATAGAAGGGTTTTTGTTCGCAATAAACAGAATTCCTGCTGTGTATAGACACAAAAGGCCGGAGTGTAAAAATTTTTTACACTCCGGCCCTTTTGACAAACAGGATATTACGTTCGGCTGCTCCAGGGAGGAATTTCCGCTGTCATAATATGGTACACGGTATGAACAATCTGGTCCAACTGCTCGGTGTCCTCATCGGTCCATTCTTCCAGCAAGCCCATGATGGCCTGGCTGTGATAGCGCAGGATAACTTTCATCTGGGAGCGGGTACAGTCGGGATAAAAGTTTTTCCGCTCGGAAGCCAAGGTGAAATAATGCAGGAAGCACTGACGCAGCAGCCGCTTCAGCTCCTCTCCATAGTTGCTTTTCATCCCATGCTCTACGTAGGGGGCAATATTGATGGCCATGACGAAAAAACTGCGCAGTCCGACTTCACCGTCCTCCTGGTCCAGCGCCTTTCCCATCACCTGCTCAAAATACTCCTCAATCATCCAGCGAAGTAACTCTGGAATACCATCAAAGTGATAATAAAACGCTTGCCGTGTGATGTTGCACTGCTCCACAATATCCTTGACCGTCAGCTTCTTTACATGGCGCTCAAACAGCAGAGTCTGCGTGGCTTCCGCGATTATTTTCTTCATATCGGTGGGCACGGCGGCTCCGCCTCCTTTTTGCAAATCGATCCTAAGGACTTGTTTCTGATTATATCGTTTTCTATGATTGTTTTCAATTGCTCTATGGAAGAAAGCATGATGGAAACGGTCTGGTATTGCCTTATAGAATTGGAAATAAAAATGCGAAGTATCATCAAGGGCCGTTTCAGATCCTTTCATGACACTCCGCATGGTCGAGCGGCTGGATTCGAACCAGCAGGAGGGGGTGGTGTTCCGTCTGCTCTCCTGACAGCGGCCAAAGACAAAAAGAAAGTCCGTATTCCTTGCGGAATACGGACTTGTCGGGTGTTGACAGAAAAGATGCGTTCTGGCAAATTTCAAGCAAGTGTCGCTTCCTATATTGAGTCTTATAACACCCAAAGGCCTCATCGCACACTGAAAAATCTAACGCCTTGCCAGGTGGAAGAAAACTCCATTGAAAAAGCCGAATGAGACATTCGTGTTCGAACTGCCTGATTTTTTCGTTTTCTATGCCAAATTGAAGCTGTTTGAGTTTTTGTGTCTCATATTTACTTGACACAGCATTTTCAAAAAACGCTGTTATGCCAAGGCTTTCAGAGTATAAAACAGCCCCACCAAATTCGCAAGTCTCATCGACTTGTTCGAATTGAGTGGGGTCGTTCATTTTGGAGTGCGTTGACAAAAAAGATGCAGGAGCAAAACCTTGTGCCGCAAGGGTTTGCGGGCTTTTTAGGCTCGATTTTCCGTTTTGCAATTCGAACCCCCAGCATCTTGTGATGACGGATGAATGATCTGTAAATGTGCGCGTGAATCTGTAAATTAAGTATACGTGAAAATACATAAAACGTCAATTCCAATAGACCAATTTTACGAGCCTTTCATTTGAAGATCCTTTGCGCTATCAATCGTCATGTTTGTTTCCTCCTGTTTTTTGTCTTGGGCGTAGCCTGCGTCAACACAATGGCATAACGTAGTCGGGAAAGCTATTCGTGAACCCGGACAAAGATTTATGCCTGAGCTTGTGAAAAACTTACTTAAATAGAAAGTGGAGACACATTAGCCAATCGCCAGTGCGCCTCCACTCATCATTTCAGTCGGATAATCTGATTATAGAGCATTACGAACTCTTTCTCTACCACCATGTTTTCGTGGTAGTGTCCGAAAAACCAGTATTGAAATCGGCATCGCTCTCGAACCTCATCGAGAAAGTCTGTCAGCGCATCTCGCTGGTACAATCCTCTACTGAAGGTGTCCTGGACACTGCTGGGGCAGCAATGGGTAATGATGTAATCTACATCCCACCCTGCCTGATTCAGCGTTTTCCTTGCGGTTTCGTATTCATCCTCGCTGGGCAGTTCCTCTTTCCACCAAGACCTGTGGTTGACGCGGAACAGCGCGCCTGCGGCGTTGAGCTGCCGCAGCTTTCGCTCATAGTCCGGATTATCCGGTTCCAGAATGCCGTCCCGGATATCGTGGCTGCTGGCGCCGCCCATGGTAAATATCCGCTTTCCGCAGATGTTATAAAGCTGGCCCCGCATCAGATGCAGGACGCTGGGGCGTATGGCCTGTACCAAGCCGCCGTGCCATTGGCTGATTGGATAGTTGCGGAGCAGATCATAGTTTTCATGGTTTCCGCTGACGAACAGCGTGGTAAAGGACCTGGTCTCCAGCCAGTCCAGCCACTGCTGCTCCGCATCGCCGCCATCCCAGACACCGCCGAAGTCTCCACAAAGGATGAGGTAATCCTCTTTGGTCAGGTCACGTTGCTCATGGAATGCTGCAGGCAGGAGCCTGCTGAAATCACCGTGCGTATCACCGGTTATAAAAATGGCCATTTCTTTTCTCCCTTTTCTATTCATTCTACTTCCTGTTCCAGCACCACATCCGAGTCTCGGAAGTGGATGTGGATGGTTTCCGTATCCTCCACCGTGATCTTTTGGATGACCTGCCGGACGAGCTCATTGTCAAATTCCGTGTAGCCCGCGGCGCATTCCATGATACTGTCCCACATCTGCCGGCGTCTGGCAGCCTGTTCCTCCAGATCGACCTCTGCCTGCTGCGCGTCTGCGATTTGCGCCTTAAGGGATTCCTTCTCATCCGTCAGCGCTTTCATTCTGGCATTCAGCTCGGTATCGGCCATGTTGACGAGCAGCCGATCCAGCACATCGCTTTGCTCCCGGCTCACCGCATCCATACGCTTCTTCAGCTGCAGCAGCCGTGCACCGGCCTGAGATAACGCCTGCCTGGCTTCCTCCGCCATGGCCAGCACATCGGGGAAGACCTCCTGCCGGATGGCGGCGTACTCGTTCATGGCCGCGAGGATGGCGCTGTGCAGCTTGCCTTCATCCAGCGTCGGAGAGTGCTGGCAGTATTTTGTACCGAACTCCAGCCGGGAGACACAGCGCCACACGATGCGCTTTTTCCCATTTCTGGCCCATGTGACCCGCTTGTAGGGGGAGCCGCACTCGCCGCACACCAACAGTTCTGTCAGCGCGTATTTACCGGAGTATTTTCCAAGTTCCGTTTTTCCGCTCTTTTGCAGCACCTTCCGCTTGCTGGACCGGCGCGTCATCTCCTGCTGCACCTGATTGAACAGGTCCCTTGAGACAATGGCCGGATGGCTGTTCTCCACATAGTACATCGTGCGTTCACCACGGTTCTTTTTGACCTTTTTGTTGATGCAGTCCGTCACATAGGTTTTCTGCAGCAGGGCGTCTCCAATGTACTTTTCATTGGTCAGGATATTGTGGATGATGGAGGGAGACCAGCGCTCTACACCCTGTGCGGTGGGAACACCGTCCTCCTCCAGCTCCCGCTTGATCTGTCCCAGGGTGCAGCCGTCCAGATACCTGTGGTAAATGCGGCGGATGATCTCCGCTTCCTCCGGTACGATCTCCGGCTGTCCGTCCGCCCCCTTCCGGTATCCCAGCATCTTTTTGTACTGGAAGGTGACCTTTCCCGCCTCCGCGCTCTTCTGCTTTCCCCATGCGACATTCTTGCTGAGAGACTCGGATTCCGCCTGGGCGAAGCCGCTGAACAGGGTGATGAGAAATTCGCTGGATTCCGTGAGGGTGTTGATGTTTTCCTTCTCGAAGTACACCCCAATGCCGTTTGCTTTCAGGAGCCGCACCGTATCCAGACAATCCACCGTGTTTCTGGCAAAGCGGGAGAGGGACTTGGTGATGATGAGGTCGATGTGTCCCCGCTTGCAGGCGGTGATCATCTTGTTGAACTGCGTCCGTTTTTTCAGGCTGGTGCCTGAGATACCCTCATCGGCATAGATCCCTGCCATCTCCCAGTCCGGGCTGTCCTGGATCTTCTGGGTGTAGTAGGTCTTTTGCGCCTCATAGCTGTTGAGCTGCTCTTCACTGTCGGTGGAGACGCGGCAGTAGGCCGCTACGCGCATTTTCCCGTCATGGTCTCTGTGCAGTTCTTCCGGTTTTCTGGTTGCGGGGATCACCCGCACCCGCCGCTCTAAGGTGGCTGCTGTCGCTTCCATGGATCATTCATCCTTTCCTGTCGCTTTTTTATCCGTAAATATAAGAGTTACTTCGGTATCCTGTGAGATGGTGATATGGGAAACCGCTCGTTGGAAGCGTCTCCAATCCGCCTCTGTCAGACTATCTGACGGCTCAGATTCGGCAGACGGCTCTGGACAGCAGGCATACCGCGCTGCCGCGCCCTGCAGGATCAGCGCCATCACCGCTTCCGGCGAGGCCGGCTGCTCCAGCCCCCGGTTGATGGCATTGTCCAGCCGCATGACCTCCGCAGAGGGCGTGTAGGCGGTGCAGCTGGGCTGTTCATGGTTCCGGAACTGACGGACGATCCCGTTTAGCGTCGCATCCATGTCCATGACCGCGGTATTCCCGCAGCCTTCGCATCTCAGATACAGCTTGCCGCTGTTCTGCCAGCCGCCGCCCAGCCGGGTCATCTTCCCGCCGCAGGTGCAGCGGAAGTATGGAGTCAACCGCGCAATGGCAGGCTTCTCTCCGTGGGACTGCTTCCTAGCATTCTTTTCCGCCGTCTTTTCCTGCGCCGCTTGGAAAATATCCGCTTCCACCAGTATGGGGTATTCCTCCTTACCGGTGTAACGGGGATTTTCCAAAAGGCGCTTTACCTTGTGCTTGTTCCAGAGCGGCACTTCCAGGCAATACGGAACGCCCTGCCGGTTCAAGGCGTCCGAGATGGCCTGATAGGAAGCCCCGGCGTTGTAGAGCGTAAAGACCATACTGACGGTCCGCTGCTCCTCCGGCACGATCTCTAACGCGCCGTTTTGGATCTGATACCCGTATAACACCTTGCGGTTGATCATCTTGCCGCCACCTCCCATTGTTCTGTCAGCTCCAAGCCTCCGTAAAGCCGGAAGCGGATGCGGGTTTGAGACTCTGCAATGATCTTCTCCACCAGATGTTCGAACAGCTCTTCATCGAAGCCGTCCAGCCGTTCCGGTCCGTTGAGAAGCGTCTGCTCCACCTTGCGGAGCGCGTCCATCGTTTCGTCTATCGTTTCGTTCTCTGTCAGCCTGCGCCGTTCTCCGCGAAGCTGCGCCAGTCTGGCGCTGATGGCATTCATACGGGCGGCGCAGATATCCGCGTCCAGCAAGCCATTGGCTCGCAGAGTGCTGATCTTATGGCTTTCTTCTGTCGCTTCCGCGATGGCCCGGTTGATGGTCAGCAACTGCGGATGATTCTGCCGCAGGATCGTGTCCAGCGTGTTCAGCTGCCGGAGGGCCGGGGCCAGAATGATGTCCGCGTTGCTTTTGAGCCTGTGGTACATCCGCAGGAAGGCGGCATGGATCTCCGTTTCCGGGATGCGTCCTACAGGGCAATCCGCGGCGTGGCGGTCGTGGGTTCGGCAGACCCATGTCACATATCCGCTCTGGCTGCTTCGGCGCTGAAACACCGTCCCGCAGTTCCCGCAAACGATTTTTAAGGCAAGAGGACTTTTTTCTCTGCGCTTTTTCTCTTTCTGCGCTTTCTTTTGCAGCAGTGCCTGCACCCGCTCAAAGGTGTCCCGGTCGATGATAGCTGGATGGGAGTTCTCCGTGTAGTATTGCAGGCGTTCCCCGTGATTTCGTTTCTGCACGAAGGGAAAGCCGCAGCTGTAGGATTTCTGGCTCAGAGCGTCTCCGATGTACTTTTCATTGGTCAGCAGGTATCGAATCCCCGTTTCTCTCCAGCATTCCGCGCCGGACTGGGAGGGGATGCCTTTCGCCGTCAGCTGCTCCGCGATCCATCCGGAGCTGCGCCCCTTGAGGTATGCGTCGAAGATCCAGCGCACCGTGGCGGCTTCCTCTGGGACGATCTCAAGATCTTTCTTATTTACGATTCGGTATCCGTAAGGGGCGGTGCAGGTGATAAATTCCCCACGCTCCATCCGCCGCTGATAGCTCATCTTCTGATTGGCGGAGATGGAGATGGATTCTTGCTGGGCAAGAGAACCGGAAACGCTCACCATCAGTTCGGTGGTGAGCGTTTTCGTGTCGATATTTTCTTTTTCAAACCGGACGCTGACGCCCATGGTGGATAACTCCCGCAGGGCGGACAGGCAGTCTCTGGTATTCCGGGCGAAGCGGGATACGGACTTCACCAGAATTCGGTCGATCTTGCCCTTTCGACAGTCTGCCATCATCCGGTTGAAGTCCTCCCGCCTATCCATCCGGGTGCCGGTGAGCCCTTCGTCGGCATACACATCCACCAGCTCCCAGCCGTCATGCTGGGCGATCTCTTCCGTATAATTGCGGATCTGGGCGGCGTAGGAATGCAGCTGATCCTTGGAGTCCGAACTGACCCGGCAGTAGGCCGCCACCCGCAGATGTTCCGCTTCCCGCGTCTGCGGCGCGATGATTTTTACCTGTGCCATGGTTTTCACTTCCCTGTATCTTTTTTGTCAACACACAAGCTACCACACGATCCGCAGAATATCCAGCACTATTCCCAAACAGTCTGCGGGGTGTATTTTTCTCCGGCCAGCCTTTTGGCATAGACCAGCTCTTCCGCGCTCAGCAGGCCGATTTCCGCCAGATGCTCCAGCATCCTGACTGCCAGCCGATACTGCAATTCTTTCTTTGCGTCGATCATCTTCCCACCTCAAAATAGCTCTCCGGCTTTTTCTCCCGCAGAAACCTTGTCACTTCCCGCAGGCTGCCGGTCCTCCGCATTTCCGGCAATGCCTCACTCACAGCCTGGGCGTATCTGCGGCCACGGCAGGCCCGTTCATCCAGAATGGCGATGACGCAGGTATCGCTCTCCGTGCGGATGGCCCGTCCAAATCCCTGGCGCAGCTTGATCTGCATCTCTGGTACAGCTACCTCACGGATGAATGCGTGAAGGGAAGGATACTTTTCCAATTCCCGCTCCTTCCGGGCGTCCGGATAGGCGAAAGGCAGGCGTGGGATGATCAGCAGAGATACACAGTCGCCGGGGAAATCGAATCCCTCCCATGCCGCGCCGGTGGCCAGCAGCACCGCTCCCGGCGTGTGCCGGAACTGTTCAATGATGTGGGGCGCGTTGCGGCCCAGCGTCAGCAATGGGAATGGGAGAGATTCCTCCCGCAGCCGCTCCTTCACAGCCGACATGGCTGCGTAGGAGGTAAAGAGCACCAGCGCGTGACCGGAAGCTGCTTTGATGAGTCCGACGAGCTCGGCAGTCAGCTCATTAAAGTACACATCCGTATCCTCCACTCTCTGGCGGGGCGGGATTTGCGGAAGGTAGAGCAGGCAGTTGTTCCGGTAGTCAAAGGGGGATGGAGAAACGGATTCCATGACACGGTGTCCCTTCTCCAATCCTGCCTGCGTTTTGAAACGGCGGAAATCGCTGCCCACCGCCATGGTGCCGGAGGTCAGAACGAACGCCTGATCCGGCTGCCACAGGATCTTTTTTATTCGCTGCGTGATATCGCCGGCTGCGGCGCACAGCATGGCGCCGCCTGTGCTGACATCTTCGGCAGTGTAAAAAATCATATCTGTCTGGAAACTGGTGAACAGCTTGACCGCGTCCAGCACCGTATTCAGCTGGCGGCTTCCCAGCGGGGAGAGCAGGCTGCCGATCTGCCGCTGGATGATGGGCAGTGTGCGGGATGGCGCGGTCAGCAATCGCAAACAGGCTTCCACCGGCTCCGCTTCCTCTCTGGGCTGCGCCAGCTTGCGCAGCAAAGGACCTGTGCTGTCCTCCAGCATTTCTGCCGCCAGTAAGTACCGTTCCTCTTTTAGCTGAAGGATAAGGTTTCGTATCTCTTCGGCCGCCAACGTCACACCCAGCATCTGCTGTGCGGTTTCCGGGAGCTTATGGGCTTCATCCACGATAATGATACTATGCTCCGGGAAGATGGGGCGCTTTCCCTCACTGCGGTGGATGGCGTCTGCCACCAGCAAATTATGATTGCAGATTTGAAACAAAAATTGATCTTTGTCGCAGGTCTTGAGGAACCGCTGATATCGGCAGTCCCTCTTCTTGCAGTCGCAGACCTGCGGTACGCAGACACGCTCCCGGTCATAGCCGCTGAGATGAGAAACTCTGTCCATGTCCAGCGTTTCCCTAAGAGTCCGGAGCGCCGTCAGCGCTTCCGGATTTTTCTTTGCAGGATATACCTGACGCAGCCGCCTGTCCAGCCGCTCGTCGCAGACATAATGGCTTTTGCCTTTGCGGATGACCGCTTTCAGTGGCTTGGTAAGAATCCCGTCCGCCATTAGGACGCAGGACAGCAGCGGCAGATACTCCGTCAGCACCGCGTTTTGCAGCGCGATACTGGAAGTGGAAATGATGATGGGGCGGGCGATCTGCCCTGTCGGGAAAGCAGACGCTGCCGTGGCAGCCGCCAGATAAGCGTAGGTCTTGCCGATGCCCGTCCCGGCATCGCACAGGGCGATCCTCCCGTCCTGCATGGCTTCCAGCATCCGGTGGCTCAATTGGATCTGCTCCGGACGCTGCGCCATACCGTGGGCGGGAAGAAGGTCCTGAAAAATATGGTCGATCAGTTTATGGGCTTTCAGCCTGTTATCGTTGGTATTCATCCGATAATTTCCTCTTTTCCTGTCATGCTTTGTTTTCGTTTCCACCGTATTTGCAGCGCGCGCCCCGGTGGGAAGGGGAACAATACGGACAAGGTCCGGCAAGACCTTCACGGGCGTATTTCCGGGATCTCTACTGCTTTCAATCCCGGAGCAGCCCAGCCTCTTCATGCTGGCCAGTGCATTGTGTCTCATTATCTGCCCGGACAGCGTCTCTGCGGGCGGCGCTGCCAACGCCGCCCCCGCGCAGGTAAAATCGCTCGCCGCGGAAAGCTGCAAGGCTTCCCACGGGTCGTGGCGCACACTGCGCGGATCGCTCTTCTGTCCGGGTGGTTATCCGTATTGCTGGTATGCAATTTTCAAGGAACAGCGAGGGGCGATTCAGAGCCCCTCACTGTCCTCCCGAAAATTGCGTTCGGTGAATACCCTTATTTCGAGGAATTTTCAAAAAACTTTTTGAGATCCCGCAGGATGCGGTCTCTCCGCTTGATGACCGCCCGCTGGCTGACGCCCATTCTTTGGGCGTATTCCCGTGTAGACGCGCCGTCGAAGAACAGGGCGTTGATGAGTTCCCGGTCGATATCCTTTAGTGACAGCAGCGCCAACAAAAGGATCTGCTTCTGTTCTGCCAGATTCCGAAGTTCCTCACGCTCCAGTGCCTCCGTTTCGGCGCTGGGGGCCGTTTCTGCTCCGACATAGTCCGGCAAAAGCGCATCTTCCTCCATCTGCTCCAGAGAGAGCAGTTTTCCGGAGGACTGTTCCTCTGTGATGTATCGCTCCCTGCGGTCTGCCTGCGCATAGGCGAGGTAGACATCCTCCGGCACCTCTACGTCCATGCCGTCTACAGTGATGATATTGGCGATGACTTCGCCACCTTCGCTTCGAACGCGCCGATAGTTGCGTTCTTCCTGCCATTTTTTCATGATTCACGACTCCAATCTCAGATTTTTTTGAAATGTCTGAGATTGGGTCACGGATATTTAGCGATATAGGGCTGCCAGCGTCTGCGCATTGTGTGCCTTTCCGCTTTTCAGCCGAAGAAAGGCGCAAAAAAAGAGCCTTACGCATAGCTGAAAAGCTACTTGTAAGGCTCCTAACTCAATGTTCCCATATTCGACGATGGGTGGCTGGTGCGCTTGACGAAGTCATATCAATTGATTTTTAATTTATGCCTGAACATATCCCATAAAGGGGATGGGCGTGTGGATCAGGGGGTGAGCATCCGGTGTCAGCACCGTGATGCCGATCTGTTCGCCGCACTTGGGGCATTTGGCGATCAGGTCAGGGTGTTCCGCTCTGTGCAGAGCAAACAGCCTGTACTGAGACTGCTCCGCACCACTGGGGATATCCGCGATGCGGCCCTTGCCGCACAGCGGACAGCGCAGGGAATTGGTTTTTGACATAGCGCCTCTCTTTCTCTGTTCTCTTTTTTGAGAACAGTACATGAAAATTTTTTACAGCAGGTTGTGGTTCTCCAACCGAATGCGCATGGCCTGTTTGGATACCTGAAAGATACCTGCCATATCCGTCACCAGCTGTTGGTTCGTCCGTCCGGAGCGCAGCTGATAGAAACAGCGCTTGACCTGCGGCAGCGGCAGCAGAAGGATAGAGCCCAGCAGGTTCGCCTGCACTTCCAATGTGTTGTCGCTCTCATCGCCGGAACGGAGCGCCGCGTTTTCGCCGGTCCCGCTGAACTGTTTCTTATGGAGCAGCCAGTGCCCCAGCTCATGGGCGCAGGTAAAGCGCAGCCGCCCGGTAGATGCTTCCTCTTCGCAGAGAGAGCAGTCGATGAGGATGGTGCCGCCCTTGACGGGAAGAAGGTCATAGCGGTGGTTTTCCCGGTCATAGATCGCTGTGAGACCGTCGTCAAAGATTGTCTCGCCCAAAACCCGCCCATTATTCCGCAGATATTGATACTCCAGCACCAGCCCCTGTGCCTCGATGATGTCCTCAATGGGAATGGCTACGGGGGAACCGTAATAAAGTCTGGGGTCATAGGCGGTGATCACATCGCGGGCGATCCGCTCCAGCGCCTGTTCGCGGTAATATGCTTTTTTCATGCGTCTATTTCACCGCCCTCTTTGGATTTCTTTGCGCGCTGGGTGATCCGGTCGATAAATTCCTGCCACTCCTGGTCTGTGGCGTCTGCCTCCTTCGCCGTGCGGAGCGCGGCCCGGACGATCTCCCGATTCATGATGTAGTCCGGCAGGTCTGCGGATACCCGGTTATTCTGGGACTTGGCGGCAAGATCCAGCATCTGCTCGGTTTCCACCTTGCTCAGATGCAGTTCCTGCTCCAACCGTTCCAAATATGCGCGCGTCGGCGCCGGTCTGCGGTCGTTCTCAATGTTGCTCAGATAGACTGGCGACAAGTCCAGCTTTGCCGCCAGTGTGCGCAGGGACAATCCGATAGATTGCCGTTTCTCTCGAACGAAGCTGCCGAATGTCTGTTCCAAGTAACTCACCTCCTATCCGTGTTCTCTTCTCTGGAAACACTGTAGCCCCAGTATAGCAAACATTCGTTCGATTGGCAAGCCGTGAAAAAGATGGTGTTCCCCGCAGGGAACACCATCCTGAAATTATTTCAGCCACGCTGCCATATCCCGCATTTCCTCCAGCACTGCTGCTGGGCTGACGATGCGAATCTTACCGCTAAAGGTAAAGACCCAACTGAAGAACGGAGGGCTTGGCGCGACCTCGACTGTGGCACGGAAATGCTGTTCATCTACAGTTTCCGTCTGCACATTTTCACCGAAGCGGTCGATCACGCTGCGCATGACCTCATTATCGCACAGCAGCTCTACGGTACAGAGGTTGTCCGGGTACATCCCAAACACCTTGCGGACATACTCCGCCGGATCAAAGTCCGGTGTCTGGACTGCCGTATGTTCCAGCGGTTCGACTGCCGTCATGCGATCCACCCGAAATTGTGCAATCTTTCCGTGCTTTTCCGACCAGCCTACGGCATAATAGCAATCTCGGCTCCAGATAAGGGCATACGGGCTGAACTGATAGCGGTAACCGTTATGCTTGAGTATCTTTTCTTTCTGCGGGGTGTATTCGTAATACTGAAAGGTGATCTGCCGTTTTTCCTGAATGGCGTTATGGATCTCATCCACGCTGTAATAGATGCACTCATTCTCCGGTTTGGCGGTACCTTCCATATAAATATGCCGATCCAACTGGCGGGCATGAGATTCACTGGTGAGCTTACCCAACTTTTCAATAAGCCGCTCGCTCTTTTTGGCCGTAATAAAGCGGGAGGATTCCACCGCGTCCACCAGCAGCTTCAGCTCCGGCAGTTCAAACAGCCTCTCCCCCACGAAATATCGATTCTGGGTGCTTTTGACGCATACGATGTCCATACCGCTGCTTTGCAAGACTTCAATAGCGGAATATACGCTCTTGCGCCCCGCCTGAATGCCACACTCCTGCCAGAAGGCAAGAATATCCGCCACAGAGGCCGGATGCTGGTCATCCGTATGCTCATACAGATACCGCTGTAATAGCAGCAGGCCGTATTGGGATTCATTTTTCATGTAGCAGCACTCCATTCAAATGAGAAAAGGCGCGGCGGCAATGTGTAACCGTCAAACGCAGCAGCGGATGAAAGATTTTCCGCGAAAAAGAGAGAATACCCCTTATAGAGCGTAGAGTTCACGCACTATGCGTGTACTCTACGCGAAAAATGGAGGAGCGCTGGCGGTAGAGGCTGAGAAAGAGGCTTCATTTGATCTCCTGTTCCAGCATATCGAATTCAGGTGTGGAGAAGAACTCACCGAGGGTGATCTCAAGACCATCACAAAGCTTCTTAATCGTCACGACGCCCGGATTTTTGCTTTCATCATTAAGGATACTCTTGATGGTTGCCTGAGGAACAGCAGATAGATTTGCTAACCCGTTCGGCGTAATTTTTCGTTCTGCGCAAAGTTGGCGGATGCGAAGTGCAACAGTTTCCCGAGTATCCATAGTGTAAACCTCCATGACGATTTATCACTATGGTAAATTATTTGAGAAAAGGTTATTAGTGATACTTCACTAATCGAAAAATATGTGTTAATATAGTGATATAACACTATATTGCCCATGTGGCCGGCACCTGGCTTACAATTTATCCACCGATAAATTGGGAGGTCAGTACATGGAATACGGTTATGCAAGAGTTTCGACCAAGGAACAGAATGAACTGCGTCAACTCATCGCTCTGCGGGAATTCGGTTTAACGGACCGGGCGATTTTTGTGGACAAGCAGTCCGGCAAGGACTTTGACCGTCGCAGCTACCAGCGACTGCTGCGCAAATTGAAAGACGGCGATACGCTTGTGATCAAGAGCATCGACCGTCTCGGAAGAAACTATGAGGAAATTTTGGAGCAATGGCGCATCATCACAAAGGAAAAGTGTGCGGCAATCGTTGTGCTGGATATGCCTCTGCTTGACACGCGGCGGAACCGAGATCTCACCGGAACGCTGATCGCGGACATCGTGTTGCAGCTGCTATCCTATGTGGCGCAGACAGAGCGCGAGTTCATTCACCAGCGGCAGGCGGAAGGGATCGCCGCAGCGAAGGCGCGCGGCGTGAAATTCGGCAGACCCCGCAAGGCGCTGCCGGAAGGATTCGGCGAAGTCAAAGCGCGTTGGGAGCGCGGCGAGCTGTCCGCACGGGCGGCAGGAAAACTGCTGGGCGTCACCCACCGGAGCTTTTTGCTCTGGGCTCAGGATGACGGGTGTAAGGAAATCGTTAAGAAAACGCAGAAAGTAAAAAGGGCTGGATAAAAAAGTACGCTTTTTTAGTCGGCTTTAAGCTGTTATCCTATTGAAATTCTATTAGAGGAGTGCTATGGTTAAGGTGTAGATTTTATGTATATCGCTGTGGTCGGCAACCTGTACATTTTTATCCACTGTGCCAGATACACAATGCGCGATAAAAGACCCTTCCGCCTGTATTGCAGGCGGACAACTATTCTGCGGGAGGTGAGCAGCGATCCATCCGTCTCTGTACGATTTCTGCGCCGGGCATGAACAAACTCACCTGCTGGCACAATGGGACGATGAACGCAATGCGCCGCTCACGCCGAAGGATGTGACCTACGGAAGCCATCAAAAGGTATGGTGGCGATGCCCCCAAGGCCATTCCTACCGTTCCGAAGTCAGAATCCGCGCGCGGGGAACGGGCTGTCCCTTCTGCGCGGGCCACACTGTTCTGCCGGAGGAAAACTCTCTGGCGGCAAAATTCCCTGATCTGCTTTCGGAGTGGGACACGGAAAAGAATTCTCCGCTGCTGCCGACGCAGGTCATGCCGGGAGCACACCAGAAGGTCTGGTGGAGGTGTCCGAAAGGACATAGCTGGCAGGCGAGCGTTGCCAGCCACGTCACATCAAACGCAGGCTGTCCGTTCTGCGCGGGACAAAAGGTCCTGTCCGGATTCAATGATCTCGCTTCGCTGCATCCGCAGCTTGCTGAACAGTGGGATCGGAAAAAGAACGGTGCGCTGACGCCGGAGGCGGTGAGCGCATATTCCAATCGCCGCGTGTGGTGGCTCTGTGACAAGGGGCATTCCTTCTGTGCGGTCATCGCCCACCGTGTGAACAGGGAAAGCGATTGCCCGTACTGCACCAACCGCAAGGTCCTACCGGGATTTAATGATCTGGAGACCAAGGAGCCGGTGATCGCATCGCAGTGGCATCCGACCCTTAACGGCAGCCTCACGCCGCAACAGGTGACGCCCGGCAGCAGCCGGAGGGTCTGGTGGCTGTGTGAAAACGGCCATGCGTGGCGGGCGGTCGTCAGCAGCCGCACGGGAAAGCAGCGCTGCGGCTGTCCAATCTGCGCGGGCCGGCCATTGGACCGATGCACAGCGATTTTAAGTGAACCTCCGGCGGAGCCGGTAAAAATAAGTGCCCAAACTGCGGGGAGCCGCAGAAAACATATACTGTAGGAGGATCATTATGAAACATAAGCTGCTATCCATTTTACTATGCCTCGCGATGGCGCTGTCGCTCTTACCGACGGCAGCCCTGGCGGAGGGGGCGACAGGCGCTGGACCGATCAAGGTAGGGGGGGAGACCTATAGTTCGTTTAGCGACGCCGTCAATGCGGCGGCGCCTGACGAAAACGGCGTCATCACCTATGAGATCAGTGGTAAGGTTGATGTGACTGATACCGGCTGGGTGCAGGTCGCAAAAGCTGGTCTGGCCGACCTCTCCAAGGTCGCGTTCGTTGGCATAAACGACGATGCGGAAATCTGCATCACCGGCGGTCTTGCAATCTTGGCTGATCAGAAGTACGACATCGATGTCAGTTTTACAAACCTGAAGCTGAGCAAACCTAATCCAACTTATGGTGGTGACTACGGTCACAGCACCAATTACTTCACCTGCTGGCTCCGCAACACCGGCGCGGCGGAAAACACCGTGACCTACACGAACTGTGTTTTCCCGAACGGCGTGTGCAACAACCAGTACGGCAAGACGGTGTTTGACAGATGCCAGTTCACCAATGATACTTCTGGTAAGTTCAATCTGTGGAACTACGGCGGCAATACCGAAGTGAAGGGCAGCACCTTCACCGGCACGCGCGGCATCAAGACCTACAACGAGGGGGATTTGGATGTTGCGCCCACGGTGACGGTCACGGACACGAGCTTTGACGGTCTGACTGAAAAGGCGGCTATCGTTGCTTCCAAGCCTACGAATATCACGCTGACGACTGTGACCGCTACGGACTGCACTAAGGGCCTGCTTCAGAAGGACATTGAAGGCTCTAAGGGCGAGCAGAAAGTCACCATCGAGGCCAACGGCACCGGCATCAGCGGTGACTTTAATATTACAGCCCAAAAGGATGCCGAAGCCGCCAAGAACGAGTTCAACATCACAGCCGGTACGTTCCCCGGAGGAATCAACAATGACTACCTTGCGCCTGGTGCAAATTTTGACGCGACCACAGGCGAGGTTAAAATGTCGTATGTTGCCAAAATCGGCGATACCGAGTATCCCACCCTCGCCGACGCCTTTGCGGCCACAGACAAAACCGGCGACACCGTGATCGAGCTGCTGGACGACATCAATATGACCGGTAAGAGCTGGACGCCGGTGAGTGTGGATGGATACCATGGTCAGGGCGTCATCACCCTGAACGGCAACGGCAAGACCATCACCGGCTTGAGCGCCCCCTTGTTTGCGGGCGGCTTTGCGGGCAAATCCGGCATTGTGATCAAGGATCTGACCATTGCTGATGCGGATATCAACGACACAACGAATGATCAGGGAATCGGCGCATTTATCAACTGCGTGGATTCCATGACTCGAATCGAACTGGATAACTGCCATCTGAAGAACAGCAAAATTGTCAGCACCGGCGGCGCGCGCGTCGGCGGTCTGATCGGCTGGACATCCGGCTATAACAAACCGAACGACGGCCCGGTCGATACCAAGGTCACGCTTACAAACTGCTCCGTCGAGAATGTGACGATTGAGGCGAAGGGCTCTGTCGGCGGCCTGATCGGTCACGCCGGTGCGAATCCCGCCACCTATCACACCATCACGGGCTGCACTGTAAAGGACAGCACTCTGAAGTGCACTGAGACGGGAAAGAGCTGGCGCGTCGGCGATCTGGTCGGCACGGCGAATGTCGGTCAGGTCACCGTTGACGCTGCTACTTCCGCAAGCCAGAATACCTTGACGCAGGAAAATGCAAGCACCCAAAAGCCCGAAGGCAACATCTTCGGCCGTAAAGAGGTCGGCAAAGCCGGTCTTGTGATCATTGACAACAAGGTCGTTGCCGCCGGTACTGATTACGGCGATGGCGATATTGTTAACAAGAACGCCAACGAAGTGCTTGTGGAGGTTTCGAAGGGTCATTGGGTGAAGCCGAACGAGGATGCGGTCGCTATGATCGGGGCAAGGGAGTACTCCACCCTCCCCGACGCTATCACCGCCGCCAAGGGCGGCGACACCATCAAGCTGCTGAAGGACGTGACCGTTACCAAGCCGATTGAAGTCACGAAGAGCATGACGCTTGATCTGAACGGTCATGTACTGACTGCTGCGACGGCATCAACAGCTACCGTAAAAAACAGCGCGATTTGGGTCACTGCTGAAAAGGTAAATTTGACCATCGACGGCACGACCGCAGGGAGCGGCATGACGATGGAAGATACGCATGATACCAACTGGGAGGCAAAAGTGTGGGGCTTTGTTGACCTTCGCGAGGGTTCTGCTGGTTCTACGGTAACTGTTAACGGTGGATCTTATACCGGCAGCACCTGCGCAAGCGACAGCTATCACTACACTGCATTGTTTACGGTGGGCAGTGAGAGCAAGTTGGTCCTGAACAATGTCAGCGCCGAGACGGACGAGCGCGTTGTGAAGGCTTCCAGCTGCGGTGAGGTCGTTGTCTCTGGTGGTACCTATAATATCACTGGTATTAATGCGTTCTTAGGCGCTGCCTTTGAAACCAAGACCGCATCGTTCACCGACATGAAGCTGACCGCAAAATACGGCGGCTGCGTGCAGGTTGGACGCAATGCAACATTGGAAAATTGCGAGATCAAAGTTACGGATATCAGAACTGGAGATGGCACGTACTTGAATTGTGCGGTGGCTGTTCAGTATGGCGGCACCGCCACTGTAAAGAGCGGCACCTATACCGCTCCGTATGCTGCCTATGTTTACAACTCCGGCGGTACGATCAACATTGAGAACGGTACATTTACCGGTGTTGTTCGCGCTGATGCTACAACTGACACAACAGCTGTTATCAATATCAAAAATGGCTCTTTCAATGGCGAAATTCAGAAGGGCGGCGGCCCGGGCAGCGAGACCATCTCCATCACCGGCGGCACGTTCAGCTTTGATCCGAGCACGAAGGTCAAGAACAACGGGACAGACTACATCGTCAAGCGCGCTGGCAGCGAGGGCGCTTATACCTACACGGTTCTTGCAAAATCCGATTTGACCTCCGGCGTGTATCTGACCGACCCCTCCGGCGCTCTGGCAAGCAATTACTATGTGAGCAGCACCGCGAACGGTGTCTGGACGGTCAGCTACTCTGCGCCCAGCTCCGGCGGCGGTTCCAGCTCTTCCTCCAGACGCTATGACGTCTCCGCGCCCTCTGTCAAGCACGGCGATGTGACCGTCAGCCCCAAGAGCGCCTCCAAGGGCGATACCGTGACCATCACCGTCAAGCCCGACAGCGGCTATGAGCTGGACACCCTGACCGTGAAGGACGCCAGCGGCAGCAAGATCAAGGTGAAGGATAAGGGCGACGGCAAGTTTACCTTTACCATGCCCGCCTCCAAGGTGACGGTTTCCGCGGAATTCGCTGAGATCGAGACGCTGGACTTCGCGGACGTTCCCACCGACGCCTACTACTATGAGGCTGTGAAGTGGGCCGCCAAGAAGGGCATCACCGGCGGTATTGGCAACGGCCTCTTTGGGCCGAACCAGCCTTGCACCCGCGCACAGATCGTCACCTTCCTGTGGCGTGCTGCCGGTTCCCCCGAACCCAAGACCATGAGCAGCTTCGCCGATGTGTCCATGGATGCCTATTATGCAAAGGCAGTTGCATGGGCAGTAGAGAATGGTATCACCACCGGCACGGGCGATGGCAAATTCAGTCCTGACGCCACTTGCACCCGTGCCCAGAGCGTGACTTTCCTGTTCCGTGCCATTGGTAAGCTGGTCGATAGCAAGGCTGAGTTCAGCGATGTGCTCGCCGACAGCTACTATGCAAACGCGGTGGACTGGGCCGTGGAGAACGGCGTCACAAACGGCATTGGTGATGGCCTGTTCGGGCCAGACAATAGCTGCACCCGCGCACAAATCGTCACTTTCCTTTACAGAGCCTATCAGGGGAAGTAAGGCGAATCGGCAATCCAATAAAAAGCTCCCGCTGAGATCATCCTCGGCGGGAGCTTTTTACTCTGCACGGCAGGGAATTGGCGTGGAACATTGCTGCAATGCGAATACTTGACGTATATACCGAAAGCTGTTAGGCGCTCCAATGTGTTATGATAATTCTATCATACATATTGGAGCGCTTTTCCAGAAAGGAGTGTGCGATTTGGCGGAAAAGCGCAAAGATAGGAATGGGCGTGTCCTCAAGACCGGAGAAAATCAGCGCAAAAACGGCACCTATGAATGGCCTATGCCCTTGCGTTGGGGAAGCCAACCCTGCTGATCCACCCTAATACATGGAAAAAGAAATGGCTGAATGTTGTAAAACGCGAAGGCGAGTAGCATATTCAAAAATTTTATCCATCCTCATACTTTAGAACGATTTACATTTTGTGAAGTTGCGGATATAATTATTATGGATTGGTATAAAGCGAAAAACTTATGATGAGGGGCGCGCCCCTCATCCCGTGGGTACCCACGGGATGATACCGCTCTGTAACCTGTGGACTTTGCCCGCTGTGGTCAGGCGGGCATGAACAAAATTTTGACCATCATACAAAGGAGGATACACCATGAAAAAACGCATCGGAAGTCTGCTTCTTATTCTGGCGCTGTGCTTTACGCTGTTGCCCTCGGCGGCATTTGCGGCAGAAACCATGGACACTTGGGATGGAACAGCCAATACAAGCTGGTATGATGAGAATGAAACGGAATTTCATCTCAAAACAGCCGAGCAGTTGGCAGGCATGGCAAAGCTTATCAATGATGATGTGGCAAATTTTAAGGACAAAACCATTTATCTTGAGAATGACTTGGATTTAGGCGGGCATGAATGGATCTCTATCGGTGACGGAGCAAATACGGCTGGGGGATCATTTCAGGGTGTTTTTGACGGACAAAGCCATGTAGTTTATAACCTGTATTCTCATGAGGGCCTAAAATCTGAAAACAAAGACAATAACAATAACTTGTATAGAAATGGTTTGTTCGGAAGTATATATAATGCGACTGTAAAAAATCTCGGTATTGAAAATGCGGATATCGTGATACCAATGAAAGATGGATCCACTTACGGAAAAGGTATTTTGGTGGACTGGATGACCTATTCCACTATAAATAATTGTTATACTACTGGTTCTATTACCGGAGGCTCTTATATAGAAAAATACATAGGTGGTATTGCAGGATTTTTAAATGGGAAGAACAGTATCAGCCAGTGTTATTCTACCGCTGCAATTACGGGTAACTATGACGGCGAGTACTATGCAGAACAAGAAGGCGGGTTAGAGCCTATGGATTGCTGGGATTCGCTGGGTGGCATTGTCGGAGCCTCGTATACGGGACAGGTGACAATAAGCGACTGTTGGTTTGGTGGAGAAATCGTTGTAAACTCCATTCAGGCTCCTGTTGGCGGTATTATTGGCTTTGGCAAAGGTGTGAGCATGGTCAACTGTCTTGTCGCTACGAAGGGAATCGGCAACGACGGCCGAGAAAACACTTGCTGGTTGGGGTATGTCATAGATACCGATGCAAAGAATTGTTTCTGGCCTGCTGATGACAGATATGGTTCAAATGTTTCTAATGAAGAAAGCGGCAACTCAGCCGGAACCGCTACCAACGACTTTAACTCTGACGATGTTCTCGTAGGACTTAATGCGAATGCCGCTGAAGGCATTGAATGGGTTGCCGGTATCAATCATCCGACGTTTGCATGGGACGATGCTAATATTCCTGCTGACTACACCGCAGTTAATGAAGCGATTGCTGCCGCTGAAAAGTTCGATAAGGCGCTGTATTCAAATTATGCCGATGTCGAAGCTGCTATCAATGCTGTTGACAGAACCAAGAGCAAGGCAGAGCAGGCCGAAGTAGACGCTATGGCGCAGGCCATTGAGAAAGCGATCAACGCTCTGGTTCGGAAAAGCTCCGGTGGCGACGATAGCGACCCGACTTACGCCATCGAGGTGGGCGAGGACATCCGGAACGGCACAGTGACAGCAAACCGCCGCTACGCCGAGCGTGGTGATACCGTGACAATCACCGTCAAGCCGGACGATGGTTTCAAACTGGATGACCTCACCGTTACCGACAAGAATGGTAAGGAACTGAAGCTGACTGACAAGGGCAATGGCAAGTACACGTTCACTATGCCTGCGGGCAAGGTTGAAATCAACGCTGCTTTTGTCAAGGAAGTTGAGACAAGCCCGTTCAGCGATGTGTCCGCCAGCAACTATTACTATGAGGCTGTGAAGTGGGCACAGGAAAAGGGCATCACCGGCGGTATTGGCAACGGCCTCTTTGGGCCGAACCAGCCTTGCACCCGCGCACAGATCGTCACCTTCCT